>QHOS01000179.1 GCA_003219415.1 Verrucomicrobiota bacterium
GCTCGCGAGCACCTGTGATCGCAATCATGCTCCAGGGTCTGGCGGCAATCGTCATCGCTTGTTCTGGAACGTACGGTCAAATTTTAAACTTTGAGGTGACTGTCGATTTCATTTTTTTCGCAATGACAGCGACGTCGCTGTTCGTTTTGCGTCGACGTCAGATTGGCTCAGAAACGGTTACCTTTCGTGTACCCGGCCACCCGTTCACGACGATTCTTTTTGTTTTGTCCTGTGTTGGAATTGTCGGAAGCGCTATCGTCGCTTCTCCTGCGAACAGCGCGGTCGCGTTAGGTATCATGCTGGCTGCGCTGCCGGTTTACTATTATTGGAGGAAGTTCAGGCGAGCAGAATCATGAGCGTGTCATTGACCGATATTCAGTTCGCATGGTTCAATAGGTGGAATAGATGTCACGCGAAAGGTGGCGCCTCGCCCTTGCAGGGAGAGGGGGAGGGTCTCGTTCAGGTTCCAAAAATCCCTCACCTTAGTCCTCTCCCCTTCCGTAAGGGGAGAGGCGAGAAAGGTCGGTGCAGTAGCTCTAGTTTTTCGACTTTCACAGTCAACGAACGCTCCCGCTCATGACACACAAGCATTCGGACTACATGCATTGGTCCAAGACGCAAAGCCGCGCGCGATTCAATCTCGCAACCAGTGGCGTAGCGCCGTTTCCGCTCCGCGAACTGCCAGTCCATTTGGAGACACTCGAAATCAATGGTTACGACGGCTACGGCTACCCGCCTTTACAAAAAGCCGTCGCAACGCACCACGGCGTTGATCCCGAATGCGTCGTAGAGGCAGCGGGCACGTCCATGGCGAATCATCTTGCCATGGCTGCAATCCTCGAACCGGGCGACGAAGTCTTAATCGAGCACCCAGCATACGGACCGATTCTCGACGTTGCCCAATATCTTCACGCGAATGTGAAACGATTTGCGCGCACTGACGAAACCGGCTGGGTAGTAAATCCGGGAGAGATTCTTCGTGCCATTACGCCGAGAACGCGCCTCATCGTGATCACGAACCTGCACAATCCAACAAGCGCGCTTACACCAGATTCGGTTCTGCGCGAAGTTGGCGACATCGCCCGCAGCATTGGCGCGCTGGTGCTAGTGGATGAGGTTTATCTGGATGCAGTTTACGAGCGAACGCCGCGCACATCCTTCCGTCTCGGGCCAGAGTTCGTAGTGACCAGCAGTTTGACGAAAGTTTACGGTGTCAGCGGATTACGCTGCGGCTGGATCCTGGCGCGCCCGGATCTGGCGTGGAAGATGCGCCGCCTGAACGATCTCTATAGCGCGACGCCGGTTTACCCGGGGTTACTTCTTGCCGTCGCGGCATTCAAACACTTGAATCGCCTTCGCGAAAAAGCGCGCCGGATCGTGGATGCGGATCGCAAATTGCTTCGGGATTTTCTCGTACAGCAATCCGCGCTTTCCGCAGTCTGGACGGATTGGGGTACGACTTCGTTCGTGCAATTGAGAGCTGGAAACGCTGATGATTTTTTCGAGCGACTACGTACGGACTTCGATACTTCGGTTGTTCCTGGCCGCTTTTTCGAAATGCCGGATCACTTTCGTATCGGCATGGGCGTGAACACTGAAATGTTCGGTGATGGTCTTGATCGAATCGATCGCGCCCTAACGAGTTCCTAGGTAGGGACGATTGACCTCAATCGCCCAAGCTATTTCTACTTGAGTTATAACTAAGGGCGGGGCCGCACAGTGGGGCGAGGCCGCGGAGTTGGGCTGAGCCTCGGTATAGCGTAACGGAACGTGCAATTGAATTCGGACACCGGCCCCTGCCCGCAGTTAAAAGCGCCAGCGGGAATATGCATGGTATTGAGGCCCGGTACGGCCGGTGACGTGTTGAAGATGAATTCAATCGTCATGTCGCCGTTTACTAAGGTAACGTTGTCCGCCGTGGTTCCGTTCACAGTAAAATCGCTCGCATCGAGAGTTGCCGGGTCCACTGGCTCAGTCACGTTGACAGTGAAATCAGTCGGTGGGACAAAGACAACGCTCCCACAGCCCGCGCTGGTTACTGAACAAGAGGCCGGTGTGGGGGTAGGTGTGCCCCCCACGGATGGCACGCTATCGAAGAAAGCATCCTGCTGCGAGACGCCGTTGATCGTCACACGCCCGTCCGTCCATGAAGTGAGATGTTTGCCGGCGATCGCAGAGCCATAGTCGAAGGCGCCCACGTCAGGGATGAGGCCCGGGTCGTTTTGTCCTGGCAGAGGGCTAACCACATCCGAGAACATATCGTCAGGCAACCAAGTCACACCGTTGTCGGTGGACTTGCGTGCCCACATCCTGTAACACGGAACGGCTGGGTCACCACGTGTGCAGCTGGTGCTCTCGCGTGCGTCATACCACACGGCGAAAACGGTGCCGCTAGGGCTGACCGACAGATTGGGCTGCCAATTAGGACGAGTAGTGGAATCAGTGTTTAACTTGAGCGGCGTGCTAAAGGTCTGCCCCCTATCGGTCGAGCGGATATAATAGACGTCACCTGGATCGCTGCCGGTCCCCTGCTGGGTATAGACGTAGTGAACTACGCCATTGATCGCGGCGGGCTCGCCCCCGCCCTCGTAGCGCCAGTAGCCACCGCCATCGGGAAACATGCACGCGAAGTAGCCCACAGCGGTGACCCCAGGTCCAGGAAATGGAGTGCCGATGTAACTATTGGTCCAGGTGTCGCCGCCGTCGGTTGATCTGAAGATGTAGTTGGTGTCGTTGTGAGGGAAGCCGCCCCCGCCTTCATCCATGCCAGCGATGTATACGTCGCCTGTGGCAAAATCGCCGGTGATCTGCACGTTGCGGATGAAGTTGGGCACAGTGCTCGCCATGATCGGGCTGCGCCACGTGGCACCGTTATCACTGGAGAAGGTGACGAAGATGTTTGCGTTGGGTTGACTAAAGTCGTTCCACGAAATGTACATTCGCCCGAAGAACGGAGAGCTTGGGTTATTGTCGGCCCAGCCAGATTGGCGATCGTTTTCGGCGTTGATATCAATGCAAAAATGAGTCCAGCTATTCGGGTCCTCAGGAGTGGCGGACTTGTACCCGCCCAGCGTGCAGCCGTTTCCGTCCGACCACACCGTAAACCAGGTGCCGGACGGCTTGTTGTACAGAATAACTGGGCCGCCAAATGTATTAGAGAATGGGCTTTGACCGCCAGCGGTGGTCAAGCGGGTAAATGTGTTGCCACCATCGGTTGAGACTGATGCGCCAGAACCGTTGGGGGGCGTGGCCGTAGCGCCTCGTGTGTCGGTGTAGCCGACGACGATCTGGTCGGGGTTATCCGGGTTAGCCGTAGTGAATGTCTCGGACTGGGTAATATTAGGAAAGCTCTTGTCGCCGGTGATCAGGTCAACGTCCGTACCGCCATACACCATGGGGGCTATCAGCTTTTGAACAAGCTTGGAAAAGGCACTTGAAGACGGAGGTTTGCCAAGCTCGCCGCCCTGTGCCTCGCCGCAGAAAATCATGATGGCTCCAGCCCGAAGGCTCTCTTGCTTATCAACGCCGAGCTCGTGAATTTTGGAACAGTCAAATCCGGCGGGAACGAGGGGATCAATCAAGTTAGTGTAGGTATGACTCTGCTGCGCGGGCGTAATGCTTGCGGCGGGTACGAACGGGCCATAGCCCTGCAGTCCCAGAAAGACGCCAGTTAGGGTTATAAGCAGCCCGATTACAACGCGCAAATTGAAGAAGGCTGATTGAGCAGTACGTTTCTTTTCCATCGCCTAAAGCTACGGGCGTGGACGCGGGGTAGGACGAGGCCGCGGAGTTGGTGTACACCTCCCAGTGCATGGCGTTGGGGTAGGTGTTGGCGTCGGAGTAGGTGTTGGCGTAAGGCCAGATTGTGCGCAATAAGTTCCGCCGGTACTCAGAGGGCCGTCGGGGTCGTCAAATCCACCCCAGACGATCATTTCACTGCCGGTCCAGACTGCCGTGTGACGTGCCCGTTCGGAGGGTACGTTGATGATGCTAGTGGCTGTCCAACTATCTGTGCTTGGATCGTATAGTCCGCCCGTGTTCAACTCCTGGAAACCATTGTCCTCAAAATACCCACCCCAGACGATCATTTCACTGCCAGTCCACACTGCCGTGTGCTCGGCGCGAGCAGAGGGGGCGTTAGTGATATTGGTGGCTATCCAACTATTCGCCGCTGGGCGGTATAGTCCGCCCGTGTTCAAAAAAATACGATTGTTTGGTATGTCAAAGTACCCGCCCCAGACGATCATGTCACTGCCAGTCCAGACTGCCGTTTGGCTTTCTCGCCCGTCAGGTGCGTTAGTCGTGGTAGTAGCAGTCCAGCTATCCGAGTCAGGATCATAGCGTCCGCCCGTATTTAAGAAGTGGTAACCATCATTGTCCACGAAATCTCCACCCCAAACAATCATTTCACTGCCGGTCCAGACCGCTGTGTGGCGTCGTCGCGCGTCAGGTGCATCAATTGTGGTGGTAGCAGTCCAGCTATCCGAGTCAGGATCATATCGTCCTCCGGTGTTCAAATAATTAGATAACCAATCTACCCCACCCCAAATAAGCATTTCGCTTCCGGTCCAGACTGCCGAGTGTTGGGCGCGCGCAGAAGGTGCGTTGAGCGTGCTGGTGGCTGTCCAACTGTCCGCACCAGGATTGTATCTCCCACCGGTGTTGAGAAAGCCCGCGAAATTCCCTCCACCGCCCCAGACGATCATCTCACTGCCTGCCCAGACTGCCGTGTGATCATATCTTCCAGTGGGTGCATTAACGGCGGTAGTGTCTGCCCATGTGTCCGTGCTGGGATTATATCTCCCGCCAGTGTTGAAACCGCTAAAACCGCCGCCCCAGACAATCATCTCACTGCCAGTCCACACTGCCGTGTGGCCAAACCGCTCCTGGGTTGCATCGGCGGTGGCTACCCAACTATCAAGATTACGATTATATCTACCGCCCGTGTTCGTCAGATCGCCGTTGTTTCCGCCCCAAACGATCATTTCACTGCCAGTCCAGACGGCGGTGTGCAACTCTCGGCCGGATGGTGCGCTAGACGTGCTCGTAGCAATCCAGCTATCTGTGGCGGGATCGTACCGCCCACCCGAATTGAAAAGGCTCGGGTAAGCCGATCCGCCCCACACGATCATCTCATTACCGGTCCAGATCGACGTGTGATCGTATCTTCCGACAGGCGCATTAACAGTGCTGGTGGCTGTCCAATTGTCTATGTCAGGATTGTATCTTCCACCAGTATTGAGACCGTCGCCAAAGCGATCACTTCCACCCCAGACGATCATTTCACCGCCGGTCCAAACTCCTGTATGTAAATCTCGGCCGGTGGGCGCATTGGTGGTACTAGTAGCCGTCCAGACGTCCGTGTTTGGGTTGTATTTTCCGCCCGTGTTCATCGGGAACTGTCCGGTTCCGCCCCAGACGATCATATCCTTGCCGGTCCACACCGCCGTATGAAAGGCTCGACTGTCAGGCGTGTTACCCGTGCTCATACCTGTCCAGCTATCCGTTTTGGGATTGTATCTCCCGCCAGTGTTCAAATACGGAAGAGGCGTCGGTGTCGGCGTTGGTGGAGAAGTAACGTTAGGATTGTATTTCCAGCCTGTGTTCAAGTCGGTCCCTTGACCCGAGCCTCCCCAAATGATCATTTCACTGCCGGTCCACACTGCACTGTGATAGCTCCGACCAGCGGGCACGTTGGCAATACTAGTTGCTGTCCAGCTGTCAATGCTGGGATCGTAGCTTCCGCCGGTATACAACGCGGTATCATGAGTTCCGCCCCAGACGATCATTTCACTGCCGGTCCAGACTGCCGTGTGCTGTCTGCGAGCAGAGGGTGCGTTGACCCTGGTGGTAGCCGTCCAACTATCCGTAGCTGGGTTGTATCGCCAGCCGGTGTTTATCCCGCCAACGCCCTCCTCATGACCCGAACCGCCCCAGACAATCATTTCGCTGCCAGTCCACACTGCGGTGTGACCCGATCGGCCTGATGGTACATTTACAACGATAGCCGCCCAAGTATCTTCAATACACCCATCCATCCCATCCGATACCTTCGGGAGCGTGTAGTTAGCAGCTACCACTGGCGTTAGGTTCGGCGTTTGGTCTTCTACTTTAGCTAACCATGACTCCAGCGGCTCTTTGAGCCATGCAACTGTACCAAGCTTCAATCGGTCATTGGTTCTCTCAATTACTGCCGTCGCATAATAACGCTCCTTGTCTTCTTGCAAGGGACTCACTACTCCCACGGGTACGGCGTCGCAGGTTTTCGCCGCAGCGTCGTTGGAGTACAATAACGTGTCAGCGCTTTTAGAAGCGGTGACGTATCGCCGCACGCTAAAGTCAATCGCATTACTAGCTTTGTTGAATGTTACCGCTAGTTTTTGGAGGGTTTCATCCCATTCGCGGCTGTTCACCTTTACACTGTGTCCAGTGCCGCGATTAACCTCCTCGTCGGCCCTGTCGCTTTTGACCAACTCAATCTGAATGTACTTGCCGCTGGTCCGTTTCATTTCTTCGACAGTGGGATGAGCTTTTAGGTCAGCCTCTGCGCGGTGTCTCAAATCCCCGTGAATTGTTTGGTCGCCGGCATACCAATTTCTGAGCAAACGCTCCGCAAGCGCAGGCCGTGCCAGACACTCAGCGATAACGAAGGGATCATTCCCGAGCGCTTCAAAGAATTCGCGTAACACCTCTGGCTGCTTGGTGTGCTGCGCCATACGGTCCATCTCAGCCTGTAACTGATCAGCAGTAATGGGCCGTTGCCAGTAGTCCGCTAGTGCCTGTGATTTGCGGACGTAGTCTGCGACTTTTTTTTCAAGTTGCGCTTGAGACATCACGGCATCGAGCGACGGCTTGGGATCAGGTCGTTCCTTTGGCCAGATCCGATGACGCCAATAAACGTCTTCAATCGCTCGCTGGTAAGCTACACGTTGGGCAAATGTCAGAGTTCTCTGCGCATGGGCCTGCCACGAGCCCAATGCAAATGGGATCGTAGACACACTAACTAGCAAAAGTAGGTAAAACGCGCCTCGAATTAAGTGCGCTTTAACCGAAGGCGCTATTTGCTTTTTCATAACCTACCAGTGGAGGCGCCAATGCTAGTTGGGCGGTAAAAGGAATGTCGAGAGCTTCTGCTTCTTTTTGGGAAAAAAGTTAAGAATGACGGCAGAAGCTTGCCCCAGTTGCGTCCCTTCGCGTGTGATGGACAGTCACCATCGGTGTGAAAACGATTGAAAATTTCCAGATTCGTCCTGCGCACGTAGAAGACGTGCCGGTTATTTTGCAGTTAATTCGCGATTTGGCGACGTATGAGCGCGCACCGAACGACGTGACCGCGACAGAGGAACAACTTGTCGATGTTTTGTTCGGGGAACGACCGGCCGCGGAAGTTCTTCTCGCGTTTGAGGGACGGGCGCCGGTCGGGTTCGCTGTTTTCTTTTATAATTTTTCCACCTGGCTGGCGCGACCCGGGCTTTACCTCGAAGATTTGTTCGTGAAGCCGGAAAAGCGCGGCAAAGGTTATGGACGCGCATTGCTCATTGAGCTTGCGGAAATTGCGCGGAACCGGGGCTGCGGCCGGATGGAATGGGCTGTGCTCGATTGGAACGAGCCAGCCATCAAGTTTTATCGCGCACTAGGGGCAAAGCCAATGCATGAATGGACTGTGTTTAGGCTGACTCGCGATGGCATCGCTAGCCTCGCGGATTCGGGGCGAGTCGGCCAACCCGCCTCCGCCAAAGGCTCCAGCGCGGCTCGTCTCGCTTCGCTTGCGAGGAGGAAGAAGTAAAAGTGGCGAAGGAAAGAACAAAGATCGAGGACTACGCGTTCCTTAGCGATACGCAGACTGGCGCATTGGTGAGTCGGGATGGATGCGTGGATTGGCTGTGTCTTCCGCGATTTGATTCACCGGCGTGCTTTGCGTCGCTTTTGGGCGATACCAGAAACGGACACTGGCGATTTTTCCCAGAGGAAGAGGTCGTAGAAACACGTCGCCGTTACCGTGGCGACTCGCTTATCCTCGAAACGGAAATCGAAACCAAGAGCGGCGCCGTCCGCCTGATCGATTTCATGCCACCGCGCGGCGAGAATCCGGACATCATTCGCATCGTGGAAGGATTGCGCGGCAAGGTGTCGATGCAGATGGAACTGATCATCCGGTTTGATTACGGGCAGATTGTGCCGTGGGTGCGTCAAAGGAATGACGGCTTGGAAGCGATCGCCGGCCCTGATGGCTTGATCTTGCGAACGCCAATTGAAACGCGCGGCGAGGACCTGACTACCGTCGCCGAGTTTACGGTCGGCGAAGGCGAGCAGGTCCCGTTCGTGCTCACGTGGTTCGCGTCGCACAAAGATCCGCCAAGAGCGATCCACTACGACCACGCCCTGCATGACACCGAGAGGTATTGGCGAGCGTGGTCGAAACAGTTTCAGGGCCAGGGGAAATGGCGTGACGCAGTCATGCGCTCGCTCATTGTCCTCAAAGGACTGACCTACGCGCCGACTGGAGGGCTGGTCGCAGCAGCGACAACATCGTTGCCTGAACAAATAGGTGGACCGCGCAACTGGGACTATCGCTACTGCTGGCTGCGAGACGCCACGTTCGCTTTGCTCTCGCTGCTGCGCGCCGGTTATCGAGAGGAAGCCGAAGCATGGCGGGAGTGGCTGCTGCGGGCTGTCGCTGGCAGTGCCGCCCAGATGCAGATCATGTACGGCGTTCGCGGCGAACGCCGGCTCGATGAATTCGAAATTCCCTGGCTCTCAGGCTACGAAAAGTCTGCGCCGGTGCGCATCGGTAACGCGGCATCAAAACAATTTCAGCTGGATGTTTATGGCGAAGTACTGGCCACGATGTTCCAGGCCGATCGCGCGGGGATCAAAATGGAGGAGCCTGATTGGAAGATGATGGTGCAATTGATGAAGTTTCTGGAATCAAACTGGCAGAAACCAGATGAAGGAATCTGGGAGGTGCGAGGCGGTCGAAAAAATTTCACGCACTCGAAAATGATGGCGTGGGTGGCGTTTGATTGCGCCGTCAAACTTGTTGAGGAATGCGGGTGCGCGGCGGGGGAGCATCATGGCCGCTGGCGAAAGGTTAGAGAACAAATTCACCGGGAGGTATGCGAGCGCGGTTACAACTCAAAAAGAAAGGCGTTCACTCAATTTTATGGTTCCGATGCGCTGGACGCCAGCCTGCTGACAATGCCGCTCGTCGGCTTTCTGCCTGCAACAGATGAGCGTGTCCGCAACACCATCGAGGCTATCGAACGGGAGTTGATGGAAGATGGTTTCGTCGTGCGTTATCGGCCGGAGGAATGCGGCGTGGACGGACTGCCGGGGCGTGAAGGCGTTTTTATCCCATGCTCTTTTTGGTTGGTCGCGTGCTGGCACCTACTCGACCGAAAGAAAGAAGCGCGCGAATTGTTCGAGCGTTTGCTGGATGTGCGAAACGATCTGGGACTTCTCTCAGAGGAGTACGATCCACGCGATAAACGACAGCTGGGAAATTTTCCGCAGGCATTTTCACACGTCGCGCTCCTTGCTGCCGCCCGAATTCTTGGCGGTGAACAGGAGACTGCGACACAGCAATAAGTGGGAACACAGCCCATCTTGGCTGCGGGGCCGACGGGCAATGCCGACAGGCAAGATGTTAACACTGGCGGGCAGGGATGCCCGTCTGCCCCACAGGCTGAGAAGCCTGTGCTACTTCTCGCTCGAAGAAACGAGCCGCCGAATGAGATCCTCGATAGTTACGATCCCGCAAAAACGTTTCTTTCGGTCCAGGACAGCAGCAAGCCCGAGTCGGGCAGCGCGCAATTGCTGCACAACCCGATAAGCGGACTCATCTTCAGTGGTGGTTACGATGCGCCGGACATAATTGTGTAGCGGTTTGTTTCCATTCTGATCGAGCAGGATATCGAGAATGTTGATCAAACCATCAGGTTGTCCTCTTGGCGTGATCACGGGCAGACGGTCAAGGCTGGAAGAAGCGCCGAGCTCGACTGCTTCCCGGGTTGATGCGCTCGGCGGCAACGCTACGACTTTCGCTGACGCCAGCATTACATCGCGCACTTTGACGGTGCGAAAGTCCACCACGTTATGAATCATCGCGCGTTCGGTTGGAGTCAGAGAGCCCTCAAGCTCGCTTTGCGTCGTGATCTGTTTCAGGTCCTCGCGTCCGGCAAAAAGGCGAGCACGCCTGGCAGCGCGATCCGGCAGGAGCAGTTTACCCAGCCGTGCACCGACTTCGAGCAATGGCGAAAACAAAAGCGATGCAAGTTCGAGCACGCTGGCAAGCTGAGCAAGCGCGCGAAATGGAAATCGCCGGAAAAGCGATTTCGGGAGAACTGAGAGCAGAAACAGATAGACTGGAAGCGCAATGGCCAGAGAGATAAAGTAGCCTGCGAAGCCCCATGATCGGACTAATTCCCGCGTCAGCAGGAACAGACCAAGTATGTCCGCTGCGTTCGTGAAGAGCAGAACGGTGACCAGTAATCGCTCCGGGTGTTTCAACAAACGATTCAACCGCACCGCAGCAGGCAGGCGGCGCTTCACATTTTGCCGCAATCGAACCGGATCAATCGAAAGGAGCCCGCTTTCGATTCCATTGAAGAGAAATGAAATAATCCAGCAACAAAAAATGATCAAAGCGCTCATCATGCTGCTGCCCCAAAGGCTTTCGGAGTTGTCTTCTCCAGCAGGATTTCCTCGACTCTTTTGCCTGCTGCGCGCCGCACCGTAATTGCTAGCCCGGGGATCTCCAGTTTTGCGCCCGAGGCGGGCAAATAACCGAGCCGTGTGAAGACGAATCCGCCAATAGTATCAATCCCTTCTGCGTCGATTTGAAAACCGAGATATTCGCTTAAATCGTCGAGGCGCGCGTCGCCGCTAACAAGAAATCTACCATTCCCGAGCGGCTCGATATAAAGAGCGACATCGTCCCGTGGCACAACATCGGAAAGGATTTCTTCCACGATATCCTCCATCGTGATAATGCCTTCGATACCACCAAATTCGTCAACCACGACTCCCATCCCCTGGGGACGAGTCAAAAAGAGCTTGAGCAACTCCAACGCCCCCATCGTCTCGGAGACGAAAGAGGGCGCGATCAGCTTTTCAGTGTAATGCTCCGATGGATCGAGCAGGAACAATTTCACATCGATGATCCCGAGAATTTGATCGGGGGTGTCCGCATAAACCGGGACGCGGCGATATCGATTTTCCTTCAGGCGCGCAATGGCTTGGTCGTTCGTTAAATCATCCGGCAACATGAAACTATCAACGCGCGGCGTCATGCAGTCCTTTGCGGTCTTATCACCGAGCTTGATGATTTCCTGAATGATTTCGGCTTCGCCTTCATACAAAGCGCCTTCCTCCTCACTCATCTCAAGCAGCGTCTCCAATTCCTCGTCGCTCAACCGTGGTCGAGTGCGTAGACGCGAGGAGGTGAAAAGATCGACCACGCGAGCGCTGACGCTTTCGAGACTGCGGCCGATGCGGTCAAGAAGTGGCATCGAGATCTGCAAGGCGAAGGCGCCGATTGTTGAGAGTCGATAGGGCGCTGAAAGCGCGAGGAGCTTTGGGATTAGATCGCAAAGCAGGACGACAATTGCGAAGATCACAAGCGCGGTGACCCATTGCGAAATGCGCCCCGCCAGAGGGCCCTCCCACAAGAAGAAGAGACACAGTATGATCAGCAGAACATTTATTAGTCCATCACCGAGGAGCAGGACATTGAGGACATGACGCGGATTTTCCCGGAAAAGTTGTACAAATTTCGTGAGCCTTGGATGATTGGTTTCCAGACGGCGCAATTGATGCGGCTTAAGAGAAAAAAGGGCTGTCTCCACGCCGGAAAACAGAGCGGAACAGAAAATCAAAATCGAAATGACCACCAGCAGGATGGCCAGGGCCACAGCTGTCATTTTGTATGGCGATATAGCCAGGATGACCGTTTAACTGCCCGAGGCGAGCAGTCTCGTTCCCCTGAAAAACTAGTGCATGTGGGTTTGCCCATTATCTGAGCCGTTGGCAAATTAAGCCCCTTGATGAGTAAAGGCGAGAGGATTTCGCGATTTGTGGCGGAGTTGGGTGCCGGAGATGCCGATCCAAACCAGAGCGACATCGCAAAGCATCCATTTTATCGCGCGTTTTTCCATTGCTGGAATGAACAACGTTATTACGAGGCGCACGATGTTCTCGAGCAGCTTTGGCTCAAGGCCAAATCGTCCGATGCAGACTATTTCAAAGGATTGATTCAGGCGGCTGGCGCTTTCGTCCATCTTCAAAAGCGCTTCGAACATCCATTTCATGCAAAACACAGCAAGCGTTTGCCTCCTGCGGTGCGTTTGTTCCGGCTCGCGGAGAGGAACTTGTCGCGGTTCGGTCCGCGGCATCACGGGCTGGACGTCGCCGGATTCTGTCAGCTTTTGCACGGATACGCCGATCGGATCGTTGCATCCGATTATCAGACTAATCCCTGGTCGCCAGAGACGGCTCCAAAATTGAAGCTTTTGTAGCCACCGGCCTGTGGCCGGTCTCCAGCAACCTGCTTAGCATTGAATGGACAGAAACGGCCCACAGGGCCGTGGCTGCAGTTATGCCGAGTCGACTAGATCGCGCGGCATAGCTACTTCGTGAAAAGCAATTTCATTCCGGCGATAAGAAGGACTGTCGCCAATAAAAATGAAATCACCCGGACAGCAAAACGCCTGCTGCCCAAATGCGATCCCGCAATCCCGCCAATTATCGCAGCTGCTGCGAGGACGAGACCCAGCGAAGGAATGGAACGAACCTTTGTAAAGTAGCCAACCAGTCCGGCGATCGAGTTCACCCAAATGAACAACGCCGAAACAGCTGCGGCCTGGCGGATGTGTGCCCATTCACAAAACAGCAATAGCGGCGTGAGAAATATTCCGCCGCCAGTTCCAGTTAGGCCGGAAAGAAAACCAAGGCCCGCCCCTGCACTAATTGCCACCGGCCGCGAGGGGGCGACGGTTTGCGGCGGGTCGCTTCGACGAAACACCAAGCGCGCTGCGGAAAAGAGTAGCACAGCGCCTATCAGAACCCGGAGAACCGAAGCAGAGGGTTGCAGGTAACCGCCGACGTATGCAGCCGGAATGGAAAGTAGCGCGAATGGCCAAAATAATTTCCACGAGAAATAACCAGCCCGCCAGAATTGGAATGTGCCAATGGAAGCGACCAAAATGTTAAGCACAAGCGCCGTGGGTCGAATAACAGTCGGTGCGAGCCCAAACAGC
The DNA here is from genome assembly GCA_003219415.1 of Verrucomicrobiota bacterium. Lineage (GTDB taxonomy): Bacteria > Verrucomicrobiota > Verrucomicrobiia > Chthoniobacterales > UBA10450 > Udaeobacter. The sequence goes on from QHOS01000179.1 coordinate 13,257, forward strand.
GTCATCGTAGCGATGTAACCCGACGCCCCCGCATGGCCGACTGATGAGTAAAGAAATGCGATCAGCCCGACTGCGAGAAACAAAAGAATGAGGTGAATGGTGTCCATGCCTGTCATGTCGAGCAGAGTCGAGACATCTCTGTTTCACGAGAGCACCGTCGGTCTGCGTGATAAAACAGCCAGAGATTCCTCGACTTCGCTCGGAATGACAAGGAACCATGATGTAACTTGTTCCGCGCAACATCGAATGACGCTTCAACGCTTCAACCCCTTAACGATTTAATCTCGCGCAGCATGACAAGTCGCTTCCGCTTTGGATTTCTCGCGTTAACGTGGTTAGTGACGTCGAGCGACAATCTTGCTGAGCCCAAGCCAGCGCGGCCCGAGCACACGAACCGTCTGGCGCATGAGAAGTCTCCTTACCTTCTTCAGCACGCGCATAACCCTGTTGATTGGTATCCGTGGGGCGAAGAAGCCTTCGCGAAGGCGCGGAGCGAAAACAAACCGATATTCCTTTCGATTGGTTATTCCACCTGCCACTGGTGCCATGTGATGGCGCACGAATCTTTCGAAAACGAAGACGTGGCCGCGTTCATGAATCGCGAATTTGTGAACATCAAGGTGGATCGGGAAGAACGCCCCGACGTTGACCGCGTTTATATGACTTTTGTGCAGGCGACCACTGGCGGAGGCGGCTGGCCGATGAGTGTCTGGTTGACGCCTGACCTGAAGCCATTTGTTGGAGGAACCTATTTCCCACCAGAGGACCGATACGGTCAGCCCGCTTTCAAAACCGTGCTCGAACGAGTCGCGACGGCTTGGAAGGAGAATCACGACAAAATTGTCGAACAAGGCGGCAAGATCGTTGCGGCACTCCGTGAATCTCAATCAACGGCAACTGCGGAAGGAAAAATCGACGCAGCGGTTTTAGATGCCGCTTACCAACAGATTGACCGTAGTTACGACCCGAAGGAAGGCGGCTTCGGTAACGCTCCAAAATTTCCGCGACCAGTGACACTCAATTTCCTGACGCGATTTTATGCGCGCGATCCCAAACGCGAATCAGGCAAACATGCGCTCGAAATGACTCTGTTTACGCTGCGCAGGATGGCTGCGGGCGGAATGCATGATCATATTGGAGGCGGGTTTCATCGTTATTCGGTCGATCGTTACTGGCACGTGCCGCACTTCGAAAAGATGCTTTATGATCAGGCGCAACTTGCTGTCGCTTATTTGGACGCATTCCAGATTACGCAGGATCGGCAATACGAATCAGTGGCGCGCGACATTCTCGATTACGTCGCTCGCGACATGACGTCGAAGGAAGGCGGATTCTTCTCCGCCGAAGATGCAGACAGTCGCGTTGTAGGCGGGATCGACGATCCCGGTCACGCGAAAACCGCCGAAGGCGCCTTCTATGTCTGGACAAAAAAAGAGGTCGGCGCTGCGCTTGGTGATGCCTCCGAGATTTTCGATTTCCATTACGGAGTGCAGCCACACGGAAACGCACCGGAAGGGAGCGATCCTCAGGATGAATTCCGCGGCAAAAATATTTTGATTGAGCGTCACACGATTGCGGAGACCGCAAAGCACTTTGGCAATACAGGCAGCTTGTCCGCCAGTCGGACGGACTCGTCCCCTCGCGAGCCTGTGCCGCCGGCGGGCGTGTCGCCTGCCGATCCTGAGCGTGAGCAAGCGATCCGAGATTTGTTAAAGCGATGTCGCGAGAAATTGTCTGTCATTCGTTCGAAACGACCGCGGCCTCATCTCGACGACAAGATCATTGCTGCTTGGAACGGTCTGATGATTTCGGCTTATGCCCGCGGCGCGCAGGTGCTGGACGAACCGCGCTACCTGGAAATTGCAACACGAGCCGCAAAATTTCTTCAGACCGACTTGTACGATCCCTCGCGCAAGATTTTGTATCGAAACTATCGCGGTGACCGCAGCGATATTGAGGCCTTCGCCGACGATTACGCGTTCGTAATCCAGGGTCTGCTCGATCTATACGAAGCCTCGTTCGATGTCGAGTGGCTGAAATTTGCGGTCCAATTGCAGGAGACGCAGGATCGCTTGTTTTTCGACGAAAAGAACGGTGGCTATTTCAGCACCAGCGGTAAGGACGAAAGCGTGTTCCTCCGAATGAAAGACGATAACGATGGCGCCGAGCCCTCCGCGAGTTCCATCGCGGCGCTGAATCTTTTGCGGTTATCGCAATTTCGCGATGATCCGGCGGCTGCCGGAGCGGAGCGCGCGCGAAAAACGATCGACGCGTTTACGACAACTCTTTCGCATTTTCCCAGCGCGATGCCGCAAATGCTGGTGGCTCTCGATTACTCGTTAAGCAAGCCGCGCCAGATCGTGATCGCCGGAAAGAAGGACGCCCCGGAAACCAAAGCGTTGCTTAAAGAGGTGCATCGGCATTTTCTGCCGAAGACTGTCCTGGTTCTCGCGGACGGCGCCGAAGGCCAGAAATATCTCGGCGAGAAAAATGAAGCAATTCGCGCCATGTCGCCGATCGATGGAAAGCCAGCCGCTTACGTCTGCGAAAATTTTACCTGTAAAGCGCCAGTAACAGTACCGAAGAAACTAGCCGAGCTGCTTTCCAAATGATCGCGTTGCCAGCCGGCAAGACTTGTAGCCGCGGCACCGCGGGCCGTTTTTGAAATCCGTCGTAAGAATGGCGGCTTGTGACCGGCCACAGGTCGGTGGCTACAGCTCAGGCTTATTTGCTCCCAGGCTTAACAGCCGGGATTTTCGCGAGCTCTGGCGGCAGCTTATCAGCGGGAAACGTCTCAACGGTCATCTCGACGAGGCTCACGA
>QHOS01000180.1 GCA_003219415.1 Verrucomicrobiota bacterium
AGGGGAGATCACCGTGTCGCAATCGAATTTGCGCAGTTTATCCGCGAGCCATCCACAAATTTTTGCAGCGATCGCGGTGTCCTGAAGAAGCAAAGCGCATTGGAAATACTGGCCGCTGTGCAGGCCGGAGCGCAAAATGAAATGTCCATCCAATAGCGCACCGGTTTTACGGAAGAGGGCCAGAAGATCTTCGCTCATAAAGTGTCCGTCTTACCCTGGAGGGCGGAGCTCTGCGACGCCGTTGTCCGGGCTGGCAGAGTTCGCCCCTCCATTGTCGATTTTACCCAGACGTGTCATACGCTACCCGAGCAGTCGATCCCCCTTCATCTGCGATCGCGATGACTTCGATTTCTACATTTGCTCCCTTGGGCAGCGCGGCGACCTGGATAGTGGAACGAGCAGGGGGATCCTGCTTG
>QHOS01000020.1 GCA_003219415.1 Verrucomicrobiota bacterium
AAGAAATCATCAGCGCCGGGTCTTCCAAATTTACAGTGCATCGTTTGATTGCGCGAGTGTTGGCGGTTTTTGACCGGTCGTGCGACCTGTTGCTCGGAAAGCTGTCTCGGCTCGATGATCCTATCGCACAAATACAAATTCATTTTCATTAAGACCGCGAAGACGGCGGGCACGAGTATTGAAGTCTTTCTTTCAAACCACTGCGGTGCCACCGACATCCTGACCCCGATCGAGCCCCCAATCGAAGGTCATCGACCGCGCAATTATGAGGGATTTATTAACCCTATTCCTGAAATTGCAGAGAGACCGGGCAAGTTCCTCTCTGCACTGCAGCATTCCATCGTCAGCCGCGAGAAATTTTACCGTCACATGCCGGCATTTGAGGTTCGCCACCGGGTTCCTTGCGACATCTGGAACAGCTACTTCAAGTTTTGCGTGGAACGAAATCCCTGGGACAAAGTTTTGTCTCATTACCACATGCATGCGGCTCGCGAGAGCGGTTCACTTTCGCTGGATGAGTATCTCGCTCGTGGCAGATTCCCGATTAATTATTTCCGGTACACTGATCGCTCAGGAAAAAAAATCATCGTGAATCGCATTCTGCGCTATGAGAACCTGACCGCCGAGCTCAGCGAAGTCTTCGCGCGATTGAACATTCCTTTTGATGGAACACTCGGCGTCGCAGCAAAATCAGAATATCGGAGTGATCGCCGACCGTATCAGCAGGTATTCAATGATGGCCAACGGCGAGTCGTGGAAAAAGCGTTTGCAAAGGAAATCGAATTGCACGGCTATCGCTTTTGACGGGTAGCCGTCCGCGAGATGCGGGATGGCGGCACGTACTATGTCACAAACGGAAATGTAGCGTTTTTGGGGATTGGTCCTTGAACTTTCGCATTTGAAGCCGTATCCACGATTCAGTCCAAGCGGAAAGGTCTTATGCCGCTCTTAAAGCCAGACCCGACGTTTTACCCCTCACCGCGGCTAGCCATGCGTGGGCCACCAGAGAAATATGCGTTCGTAGCAGCTCTTAATCCGCCCGGAAGCCGATTTAACGACGCACTTTTGGTAGTCGACGTTGATCCGGACTCGCGTACCTATGGCCGCCAGGTCGGCGAGGTTAAAATGCCAGAATTTGGTGATGAACTGCATCATTTTGGCTGGAACGCGTGCAGCTCGGCACTTTGCCCGTATGCGCCGCATCCACACGTCGAGCGCCGCTACTTGGTTGTGCCCGGGCTGCGCTCCTCGCGTATTCATATCATCGACATCAAGCCCAACGCGCGAAAACCGAAGATCGTTAAGGTGATCGAACCGGAGGAGGTTTTTGCGCGCGCTAACTATTCGCGTCCGCACACGATTCATTGCGGGCCGGAAGGCATTTACGTTAGCGCGCTTGGAGCACCCAATGGCGAAGGCCCTGGGGGTATTTTCATGCTCGATTGTGAGACGTTCGAAATCCTTGGTCAGTGGGAGATGAGTCGGGGCCCACAATTTTTGCATTACGATTTCTGGTGGCATCTGGGGTTCGACACGCTGCTGAGTAGCGAATGGGGCACGCCGAATATGATCGAAAACGGATTGCAACCGGACCTCCTCCTCAGCAGCAAATATGGACATCAAATGCATGTCTGGGATTTGCGTCGACGCCGGCATTTGCAAGCCCTCGATTTAGGGAACGAACAACAAATGGTCCTCGAGATGCGTCCCGCGCACGACCCGACGAAGGCGTACGGCTTCGTCGGCGTCGTTGTTTCGCTCAAGGATTTGTCTGCATCAGTCTGGCTTTGGCACCGCAACAATGGAGCGTGGGATTTAAAGAAAGTGATCGAAATCCCAGCGGAGCCAGCCGACCCAGAAAAATTGCCGCCGATGCTCAAAGATTTTAAAGCGGTGCCACCACTGGTGACGGACATCAATTTGTCGCTCGACGACAAATTTCTGTACGTCTCCTGCTGGGGAACAGGTGAGTTCATTCAATATGACGTGTCCGATCCATTCAGTCCGAAGAAGACCGGTTCAGTGCGCATTGGCGGAATCGTCAATCGTACTCCGCACCCAAAGAATCCGAACCAACAGCTAGCTGGTGGTCCCCAAATGGTGGAAGTGAGCCGCGATGGCAAACGGATCTATTTTACCAATTCGCTTTATGCCGCGTGGGATGAGCAATTCTATCCTGACGGCGTAGGCAGCTGGATGGTCAAGCTTGAAGCCGACCCGCAAGGCGGCATGAGTTTTGACGAAAACTTTTTCGTTGAGAACAGCGATTATCGTATTCATCAGATCCGCCTCGAAGGAGGCGATTCGTCGAGCGATTCGTATTGTTTTCCGTGAGCGACCTCTGGCCCTGGCTGGTGGTATTTGCGCTCGGACTTTTTCACGGTTTAAACCCAGCCATGGGATGGCTCTTCGCTGTGGCGCTTGGGCTGCAGGAACAGAAACGCGCAGCGGTGCTTCGGGCGTTGCTGCCGATCGCACTGGGCCACGCGCTTTCCATTGGGATTATCATTGGCGCTGTTCTGGTGGCTCGAATCAGCCTGCCGCATTCAGCCCTGAAATTTTCCGCCGCGGCCATTCTGTTTGCGTTTGGATTATACCGTCTTTTCCGGTCGCGTCACCCCAACTGGGTGGGCATGCGAGTGGGTTTTGGCGATTTGACTCTTTGGTCGTTTATCATGGCATCAGCACACGGCGCAGGATTGATGCTTATCCCATTATTTCTCAAACCAGTGGACGCGCCGCTCGGAACAGCTGCGGGTGCAATGGGCTCACACATGCATTCGATGTCCGGTTTTGGATTCGGCAATGTCAGTTCACCATCTCTGCTGAGTGGTTCAGTCGTCGTCCACACCTTTGGCTATCTTCTGGCAACTGGCGCGGTAGCAATGTTGGTTTATGAAAAGCTGGGTGTGGGCTTGTTGCGACACGCCTGGTTCAACATCGATTTGTTCTGGATGCTTTCGCTGATGATCGCTGGTTTGTTTATTCTTTTTCTTTGAACCAAACTCCGAAATCGCGTGCGGAGTCAGACTTTATTCTAAGCGGCTATCGTCGAGTCGTGGACCAGCGTCCCAATTCGAATGATCCGCAAGGCCGTTGTATCCGTCGTTGACGCGCCGCTTAGTCACACTTTGAGCTTATCGTTTGTGGATTCCTGCCAGCGATGAATCTGATCGGCTAGACGAGAAATCACTGACGCGCATTGTTGGTCTTCATAAAGATTGCGCGTCTCCAGCGGATCGTCGTTCAGGTTGTATAGCTCATTCAGATCCTTGTCGCGCAAACAAAGCTTCCAACCATCTGAAGTGACAATCGTCCGAGTAGATTCCTCGACGGCACGCTTGACCAACCGTCGCCGAGCTAGCTTGGTGCCCTTTTTGACCTTCGTCCGGTTTGGCGCCCACTCCAGAAATACGTTCTGGCGCGGCGCTGCTTCTTCGGTAATTAACGGCAGCAGACTTTTACCGGCGCACTGGGGATTGTTTGGTTGGCCGAGAAGATCAAGCAACGTTGGCACAAAATCGATGTGACTAACTGGATGCTTAATCGTTTTGCTCGCTGTCTGGCCAGGTAGCCGAACCAGTAAAGGAACACGTGTGGCTTCTTCGAACATTGTTTCTTTCCCGAACAAGTGATGAGCGCCCAGGCTGTCGCCGTGGTCGCTCGTGTGCACGATAATAGTGTTGTCAGCCAGACCGACTCGTTCGAGGCAGGCGAGAATGGCGCCAATGCTTTGATCCACCAGCGTAACCAAGCCGAGATAACGCTGCTTAATACTCCGATATTCCTCAGGAGTGACGCCAAAAAACAATTGAGTGGGTAATCGTTCCCGATCGAGAACCGCTTCCGCTTGCTGCCATTCCCGCATCAAACGATAACGCAGCGGAATATCTTCGCTCAGGGGAAGCGTAGCCGTTGCGTCGAGTTCAATTTGATCGAGCGGATGTTCATCGTTAAGAGGACCGTTGTACGGCGAGTGCGGCTCTACAAAACCAACAACGAGAATGAAAGGTTCGCGTTGATGTTTTTCGATGAATTCGCATGCGCTTTTCTCGAGGAACTTTGGCCGTGATAGTTCGATCGGCAGATTGCTAATGGCTAGCTCTGAGAATCGTCCGTTCTGTTTGTCGGGTATGATGCTCTGTGAAATGAGGAAACTCGTGTAGTCACCGTGGTCGTCAGTAGAAATCCATTCGTCGAAGCCTCGTCCAATTGGTCCTTCCTCGCCCAGATGCCATTTGCCGATGTACGCGGCGCGATAATTCCTGTCCTCCATGAGCTCAGGGAAAACACGAAACCGGCGATCAAGTGGGACGCTGTTTCTTGTGCATCCGTTCGTGTGCGGCCAGGTGCCCGTCATGAGCGAAGAGCGCGAGGGAGTGCAAACCGGATGTGTGACGTACGTTCGCTCGAAAATCACCGATTCAGACGCAAGCTTGTTGAGATTCGGCGCATGAACTTTTACGCCTCCGTAGCAAGCGATAGTGTCAGCTCTCTGTTGGTCCGGCAGAAAAAGAACCAAGTTGGGCTTTCGATGTGCGGCCATACTTTCCGGTTCACGCACTAAATCAGCCCTAATGAGTCTCTGCAATCGTCTAACGCTTGCTCGCCGCTTTCGTCGCAACAGCTGAATGATGTGCGATCAGTTTCAGCGCGCGTCCGAGCAATTCTTTTCCCGGCGCAACCTTGTGCCAGGGCGAGGCTCCGGAGGGATGCGGAAGCGGAATTACATCGAAGTGGTGCCCGGCACGCTCAACGCGAAATTTGCGGCCGATTACTTTTTCCAACTTCGCGCAATCGATGAATTGCGTGATAGCCAGCCGGCCGACGGGAATGATGAGAGACGGCCGCAGAATTTCGATCTCACTATCCATCCAGGAAGAGCAGTTGCGAATTTCGTCCGGAGACGGAACGCGATCAGTGCCGCCAGAATTTTTTCCGGGAAAACAGCGGCAGACCGCTGCGAAATAAATTTTGGAACGGACGGCAGCCTCATTCATCCCACAGAATTCTTCGAACCACCGAAAAAGAGTCTTACCAGCTGTGTGCGCAAACGGTCTTTGCAACACCGGCTCCCGTGGACCGGGGGCCTGACCTATGACCATTACATCGCTCACGATTGCGCCGCCCGAGATCGGCGTGGATTGCATGCGCGGGCAACGACGGCAGCGCAGCAGTTGAGCAACGTGGCGGGCCAGTTTGATCTCTTTAGGATGTGGCACGCTCATGAATGTAACGAGTAGTCAGTCATCTGTGATCTGTGATCCGTGAACGGAAAACTGATCACCGATCACTGTTCACAGATCACATCTTCATCAGCGCCGGAAGATCGACAACAGCAAGCTAAGTAGAATGCTAATAATGACGCAGGTGACGATCGGAAAATAGAATACAGAATGTTCGCGCTCGATTCGAATGTCGCCGGGCAATCGTCCCAGCCATTTTGGAGTAAACCCAGCCCATATCACCAACCCTACCAGCGTGGTGATCACACCAATGATCACGACGAATTTGCCCAGCTCACGCACTATTCAAAAAGTTGCGCGAATCGAGCGGAGGCACAAGCTTGAGGCGGAATGCCTGTACAATTCCGAGATTATTACGAGACACTCGGCGTGCCGAAGACGGCCACCGAAGACGAGATTCGCAGCGCCTTTCGCAAGCTGGCGCGCAAACATCATCCCGACGTCGCCAAGGACAAGAAGGTCGCTGAAGAAAAATTTAAGGAAATCAACGAAGCGTACGAAGTATTAGGAGACCCAGAGAAACGAAAAAAATACGATCAACTCGGCGCAGATTGGAATCGACCGGGCGGATTTCAACCGCCCCCGCAATGGGGCCCTCAACCGACGGAAGGTGGATATTATCAATGGGGCGGCGATGGCGGCGGCGTTCAATTTGAATTCGGCGGGACCGGCTTCAGCGATTTCTTTGAAGCGTTTTTCGGCGGAGGCCGCGGCCGCTCGGCTTTCGGCGGATTTGGCGGACGTCAGGCGACCGTGGAGCGCGGAGCGGATGTCGAGGCCGACATTATGGTCACTCTGGAAGAAGCACTGAACGGGTCCACGCGAACCGTCTCGTTGCGTCGGGCAGGTTCAAATAAAGTCGAAAATTATCAGGTCAAAATCCCGCGTGGAGTTCGCGAGGGCCAGCGAATCCGTCTGGCTGGCCAGGGCGAAGCCGGCGTGGGCGGTGGGAAAAGCGGCGATCTGTTCCTGCGTGTCCGGCTTGCGCGCCACCCCGATTTTTCTGTCGAGGGCAGCGATCTGATTCATGAGGTGAAGATCGAACCGTGGAGGGCAGTGCTCGGCGGCGAATTGCTCGTGCCTACCCTCGAAGGCAAGGTGCGCCTGAAAATTCCGCCAGGCACACAGGGTGGTCAGCGGTTTCGCCTCCGAGAACGGGGTTTGTCGGGAGTCTCCGGAAAGCGTGGCGATCTCTACGTCGAAGTTAAGATCAACGTGCCGAAGAAACTGACCGAACGTGAGCGCGAAATCTGGAACGAACTGGCGAAACTGCATGGGGCGTAACGTTTGTCATGTCGAGCGGAGTCTCCCGCTGCTGCGGGATGGCTATTCTCTTTTCAGCTCGACGGGATTCGAAACAACAATTAGAGCTTCCTCGACTTCGCTCGGAATGACAGACGTATGAAAATTTCACTCGGCTCGGATCACGCCGGTTTTCGTTATAAAGAAAAAGTTAAACACCTGCTCGGCACTCTTGGACACGAGGTTAAGGACTTCGGCACATTCAATGAAGACCCCGTGGATTATCCGCTTTTTATTCGACCGGCGGCGGAAGCAGTCGCTCGCGGCGAATGTGAACGCGGTATTGTGTTCGGCGGATCAGGAAACGGCGAAGCGATGGTGGCCAATAAAGTCCACGGCGTGCGTTGCGCGCTTTGCTGGAGCGAAGAGTCGGCGCGCCTCTCGCGGCAACACAATGATGCCAACGTGCTTTCGATGGGCGAGCGTCTGATTCCGGAGGATCTGGCGCTCACAATTGTGCGGATCTGGCTGGAAACGGGTTTCGACGGCGGCCGGCATGAGCGGCGCGTCGCCATGTTAAACGCGATGTAGCTTTCCTGTAGATGCTTCGCTCCGCGAAGCGCGCGGCACTGAGGTTGTTCATGCTACGCGCACCGCGCCAGCCAGAGGTCGGCGTCTAGAAAGTCCGATCTAACCCAATCGATCCACGCACACAGCAATCAGGAAAACCGCGCTGACGAATGCATTACTTTGGAAAAAAGCGCGATTGATCCCCGTGAGATCCAGTTTCTCAGTTCTGTGCTCGTAAAAAAGCGCTGCTCCGATGAATGGCATCGACCAGAAATAAACTCGGCCAAGCTGAGCCACCATGCCGAAAGCGATGAGCGCCACAAATGTCAGAAGATGCAATAACTGCGCCAGACGAAGGCTTCGCGTGATTCCAAGTTTTACAACGAGCGATCGAATATCTTCCCGTCGATCGAAATCGTAATCCTGCGTCGCATAAATCAAATCGAACCCTGCGACCCAGCAAATTACGCCTGCCGCGAGCACAACCGGGGCAAGATCGATCCGACCAGTTTGCGCGATCCATGCACCGATCGGTGCAATGGCCAGCGCGAGGCCGAGAAAGAAGTGCGTTGCGCTCGTGAATCGTTTTGTGACGGAATAGAAAAAAATCAGAGCCAGCGCAACCGGCGCAAGAATGAGAGTCAATCGATTGATGGCAGCCGCCGCAAGGAGAAAGCCACCAGAACTGACTGCAAGCAACACGATTGCTCCTGGCTTCGAGATAAGCAGATGCCTCGAAGCCGTGCGGGGATTGCGCTGATCCAGCGACCAGTCAACCAGTCGATTAAAAAGCATCGCTGCGGTACGCGCGAACACCATGCAGACGACAACCAGAACAAAAACTCTCAACGACGGCCAGCCGTTCGCGGCCACAATGAGCGCCCCGAGAGCAAATGGCAGCGCAAAAATTGTGTGGGAAAAACGAATCAGTCGTAGAAAACGCGAAACCCGTCCGCCGGCTCCAATCTTCTCCCCTGATTGATGCATGCCGAAAGATTTCTACAGAAGGCAGCGAAGAAAACGAAGGTTGTAATGACGTTGCGAGTCTTTGTTTTCTTCTCTTAGCCCAGTCGGCACGCCCGGCGCTCGCACCCTACCCTTCCGGATTCACCGGGAAATTTTTGTTCTTGAGATGCTCCGGGACCTGCCTGGTCTGTTCCATTTCGACTTTTTCGATCGCGGCATTCAACTCATCGTACGCTTCCCGACTCTTCGCGGCACGGCACATGTAAGCGGTGGCATGCGCCAAAGGGATTCGCGCTTCGGGCATGCCGACGAATTCCACCGCCTCTTGTGTCGCGATCGCGAGCGGCAGCGCTTCGGGATCGGCAAGGCCGACGTCTTCGCTCGCAAAGATTACGATGCGTCGCGCGATGAAACGGAAATCTTCGCCGGCATGGAGCATTTTGGCGAGCCAGTACATCGCGCCTTTTTCGTCCGAGGCGCGCATGCTTTTAATGAACGCGCTGATCGTGTCGTAGTGCGAGTCGCCGGCGCGATCGTAAACGACCGCTTTTTGCTGAATGCTTTCCTCGGCAACCTGAAGCGTGAAAGGAATTGCGCTGTTATTTCCTTTTGGCGGGGTTGTGAGAACGCCGATCTCTAGCGCATTTAAACATTTGCGCGCATCGCCGTCGCTAAGCTTCGCCAGGTGCCGACGCGCGTTCCTGTCCATCTTCACGTTGTAATTTCCAAGTCCGCGCTCTTTGTCGGCCAATGCGCGATCGATCAACACTTCGAGTTGCTCGACTGTGAGCGGCTCAAGTCGAAAAACCTGCGATCGAGACACGAGTGCGCTGTTTACATAAAAGAACGGATTGTAGGTGGTCGCGCCGATGAGACGAAGAGTCCCTGCCTCGACGTCTGGCAGGAGAATGTCTTGTTGTGCCTTGTTGAAATGATGGATCTCATCAACGAACAGGATCGTCTTTCGACCAGACGTGCGCAGACGATTCACGGCTGCAGCGATGACCCTGCGCATCTCGGCGACATTGCTTTCCACGCCGCTAATCCGGATGAATTTTGCGTGCGTCACCTCCGCAATGATTCGGGCTAATGTGGTCTTGCCGGTGCCGGGCGGCCCGGAAAAAATCACCGAAGGCAATCGATCGGCTTCAATGGCACGGCGCAACAGCTTGCCAGGCCCCAGGATGTGCTCCTGGCCGACGAGTTCATCGAGCGAGCGCGGGCGCATGCGCGTGGCAAGTGGTGCATTATCGGCGCGCGCGACTTCAACATCTTCGTCATCTCCGAAAAGATCCTGCACGAGCGAAATTACGGCGCGCCCGCGACGCAGGCAATCGCGCCTGCGCCTATCCCAAGGAAGGTGGATTTCTAAGTTGACCATGCAGCCGGGATTTATCCCGAAGCGCCGGAACTTTCAAATCGTCCCGCAAACAGCATTGATTGCGTCACGATGTTGAGCTGATCACACGATACGCTGTGCGTGGCCTTGGCTTCGATTGGGCAGTCCTTCGCTACGTTCGGGATGGCAACTTCGTTGGAAGTCTTCTCTCACTTTTGAGATCTTGGTGATTGGTGATCGCGATTGCGGCTTGCCTTGCCAAGCCCGGATAAGCGAAAAGCCGATGGATGAAATTCCTAAACGCGCCGCGTCAGCCATTTGTTGGTTTGTCGCTCGCGGCTGCAATAGGAATTACCATCGCGGACGTCTTTCCCCTCCCTGGCGCCGCCTTAGTCCCGGTGACGATCATTTTAGCCATCTGCACGGTCATCGTCGCGTGCAGACCTACGCTGCTCGCGACTTACGCCATCGTTGGAGTTGGCTTTTTCCTGCTGCACAACTTTGAGACGAACAATACAGAAGGCCAGCGACTTGCTGACGAACTTGGCGGCCGACCGCGGGTCGTCACGGCAATCGGGTCCGTCATCACTGAGCCAAAAGTCGCTCCCAGTGGGTTTGCGACGTTTCTGCTGAAGCTCAAGTCAATCGAATTTGAAGGCCGGAAACAACCGACACGCGCGGTCTGGCAGGTTCGTTGGAAAGGCGCCCCGGAATTTGGCGATGAGCTAAAGCTTTTTGGAATCGCGGAAGTAATCGAGTCTCCGCGAAATCCCGGCGAATTTGATATGCGCTCTTATCTGGCGCGTCACGACGTTCGTCGAATGCTCTTTGTTCGTTACACCGAGGACGGCACTCTGATTCGACGCGGCGGCGGCAACCCCATTCTACGCCTGGCGCAGAAGTCGCGCGCATGGATGCAAAACGCGCTTTGCAGAGGGTTGGAGAGCGCGCCTGAAGTGCAAAATTTTCTCAGCGGAATCGTGCTCGGCCTCAGGCATCAAGCGCCGGAAGATATTGAGGAACCATTTCAACAAACCGGCACGCTTCACCTTTTCGCTGTCGCTGGTTTGCACGTGGGAATTGTTGCCGCGCTATTGTGGATGCTGGCAATGGTGGCGCGGCTCTCACGCAAATGGGCAGCTGCGCTCATCATACCTCTGCTACTCTTCTACGCCGCAGTCACGGGACTACACGTTTCGAGTGTAAGAGCCGCGGTAATGAGCTCGGTTTTGCTGGGCGGTTTATTTTTCGAACGCAAGGTTTTCGTTCTAAACAGCCTCGCTGCAGCGGCGTTCTTTCTTCTCTGCTGGAACACGAACGAACTTTTTTCGACAGGCTTTCAACTCTCCTTCGCGGTCGTTGGCGCCATTATATTGTTTGCCGATCCATTTGCGGAATTTTTGCAGCGCTGGACTGCTCCAGATCCTTTCCTGCCACGAAGCCTGTTGCGTGGTCCGCGACTCCGGATGCACGTTGCCTTTGAATGGCTTTGTCGCGGAACCGGCGTTTCCCTCGCGGCATGGGTCGGTTCGTTGCCGCTGGTACTTTGGTATTTTTATATCGTTACACCAATTTCTTTGGTGGCGAATTTGATCGTGGTGCCGATTGCTTTCTTCATTCTCGCGATCGCGCTTCTTTCCCTTCTTTCCACGCCGCTTCTGCCAGGACTTGCGATGATTTTCAATAATGCCAACTGGCTTTTGGCACAGATTGTCATCGGAATTGTACAATTCCTCGCGCATGTTCCGGGCGGGCATTTTTATGTCGAACATCCGCATTGGCCCGAAAAGCTCGTTGCAAAAATTACGGTCCTTGATGTCGGCGCGGGAGCAGCCGTTCACTTGCAAACTGGAAACGCGAACTGGTTATTCGACTGTGGTAACGAACGGACTTACCAGCGGGTCGTCCGTGAGTATTTGCACTGGGCCGGGATAAACCGGCTTTCCTGTTTGCTGCTCACTCACGGCGACGCGCTTCATCTGGGGGGCGCAGCACAATTGCTGGACGATTTTCCTCGAATCCGCATCGTGGATAACGCGGCGCCCGATCACTCAGCTGTACACAGACGATTGCAACAGTTGTTCCGAGAGCACGGAATCGAACCAGACAATCTAGCTGCGGGGGACAGTTTCCGCATGTCGCGCGATGTCACCGCGCATGTCCTGTTCCCTCCACGAAACCTTAGCTCACCGATCGCCGATGATCAGGCCTATGTTATTCACTTGGTAGTCGCGCCGGCGACCTGGATCTTGTTCATGTCGGACAGTGGCACCAAGACGGAACAGGCATTGTTGGCGAGCGGTTTGAATTTGCAGAGCGACATCATCATCAAGGGGCAACATCATTCCGGAGAATCCGGTTCTGCCGCATTCCTCGACGCCACGCGGCCGCGCCTGATTATTGCTACTTCGCGGGACTTCCCCGGCTACGAGCGAATCAGCGACGCCTGGGCGGAGAACATACGGAAACGCGGCATTAAACTCTTTCGTCAGGATGAAGCGGGCGCAGTGACGCTGAGCTTTCGTCAAGACAGTTGGGAAGCGCAAAGTTATTTCACCGGCGAAATCTTTCGCAGTTCCAGCCATTGAATGGGCGCGCCTTTTTCCCGGAAGATGCGTCCGAATTTGCTCGGTGGTAGATCGACATCAGCGTCGCCGATTGCAAAACTAGGATCTGATTCGGCGATCTCTTTGATTTTCCGAAAGTAATCAACGTCATCTGTCGCAATGTAAATGCTCCCGTTTTTCTCGAGCGCGGTATGAATCGAGCCCAGAAAATCCGGCGTCACAATCCGGCGTCGATGATGACGGCGTTTTGGCCACGGATCAGGAAACAACAAATAGAATCTTTCCACCGATTCGGCCGGCAAGAGATAACGCACTGCATAGAAACTTTCCATCCGCAACAGCCGCACATTGTCCAGTGTGGCGGCTTTGCGCGCTGATGTGCGCACTCGATTGAGCAGCCGTTCGATCCCGAGAAAATTCTTCTCCGGCATCCGCTGCGCCAGCGCGCAAAGAAACGAACCATCGCCGCATCCAAGATCGACGTGCAAAGGCACTTTGCGTCCGAAAATCTTATCGAGATCCAAATGATCCGTGAGCGATTCGACTGTAATCAGTCGAGAAGGGACGCGCCTGCGGTGAGCTAAGCTACCCTCATCCGCAGGCACGCTGAGGAGAAAGTGAATCGGGGAGAAATCCAAGAATTCGAATGAACAGGGAGACAATGCCGAAAGAAGCGTGGCTGTTTTGATGATTTGGTCTCGCCCGCATTGAATTAAGGTAAAACCCGTTTATGACGGTCGCCCTGCTGATGGCAAGCAAAAAATAGGCTGAGTTATTCACAACGCGCCGATTGAGAAGCTGTCTAACCATCGAAAGTATATGAAACGAGCACTTATTCTCTTGGTGAGCTATGCATTGATCGCTGCGTGCCCTATCACGAGTAGCCAGGGGCAAAATTCTTCTTCTGCCGAAACCAAAACCGCGATCTTTGCGGGCGGCTGCTTTTGGTGCATCCAACCGGCATTCGATAAGGCAAGAGGAGTCATCAAGACCGCGGTGGGTTATTGCGGTGGAACCGAACCGAACCCGACTTACGAGGTCGTTTCATCCGAAAAAACCGGATACCGCGAGTCGATCCAGATTACGTACGATCCGGCAAAGATCTCTTACGACCAGTTGCTCGATATCTACTGGCGCCAAATCGATCCGACCCAGGCAGACGGACAGTTTACTGATATCGGACCGAGTTATCGCGCCGCCATTTTCTACGGTAACGATGGCGAGAAAAAAGTCGCGGAGGCTTCAAAGGAGAAGCTTGCGCGCTCGGGCAAGTTCAACAAACCGATCGTGACCGAAATTCTGCCGGCGATGAAATTTTATCCGGCTGAGGCGTATCACCAAAAATACTACCAGCAGAACCCGGAACATTTTGAAGCATTCGAGGAAGGCTCGGGGCGGGTCTCGTTCAAAAAGAAAACCTGGGAGAATAAAGAGCCTCAACGTCCCTAGAAGCCGAGCAATTAGACAATCTGTACGCCTTCGGTCGCAGTTCGTTTGGCGTAAAGTTCGCTCAGGCGTTTTGTCATCGGGCCAACCTTGCCATCGCCAATTTGGCGATTGTCCAGCCTGGTGACCGCAGCCAACTCGCCCATCGTGCCTGTACAAAACATTTCGTTGGCGCCGTAAACATCGACCACCGACAAATCGGTTTCGATGCAGCGAATTTTTTCCGCGGCACAAATTTCAAGCACTGTTGACCGCGTAATTCCCTCGGGACAGGCCACAACGCGACTGGTAGCCAGATCGCCGCTTGCTCGCGATTTATCGGAGTTGCGCACGATAAAGACGTGCGTGGCGTTTGTTTCCGCGACGAACCCGCGCGTATCGAGCATTAAGGCGTCATCCGCGCCGGCGTTGTTTGCTTCGATCTTTGCCAGAATTGAATTCAGCAGATTCGCATGATGAATTCGCGCATCAAGAACCTCAGGGGGCGGGCGCCGGACTTTGCTCGTAGTTAAAGTCAGACCGGTTTTCGCGTAAACTGGCGACTTGTGCTCCGCCAGAACGATCAACGTCGGGCCGTTCTGATTCAGACGTGGATCCATTCCAGACGTGATCTTCAAGCCGCGGGTAAGCGTTAGGCGAATATGGACGCCGTCGCTCATCTTGTTTCCCGCGAGAGTGCGTTTGATCTCCTCGATGATTTTTTCGCGCGGCGGAATTTCGGCGAATGACAAAGCGCGCGCCGAACGCTCCAGACGATCGAGGTGTTCGTGAAGTTTGAAAATCCGGCCGTTGTACAACCGCAATCCTTCCCACACCGCATCGCCGCCTTGCACAGCAGAATCAAAGGGGCTGATCCCGGCCTTGTCGCGGTGCACGAGCTGACCGTTGATGTTAATAATCAGGTTGCGATTTCGCTCATCAAATTTCTGAAGCATGAAAAGAAAAACTAACTACGAATGAACACTAAGTTTCCGAGTTGTAAGGCAGATTTTGGTCTGGAAACCAGCTAACTAAAAGCAAAGCTGGTTAAGTCTTTTATCAGCCAAATCGGCGTAATCCGTGGTTCAGCGCAATCTGTATTCGTAGAATCGGTCGTAGTATTCGCTACAGCGATCATAAATTTCACGTAAATGCGCCGGCACCTTGGACCGTCTCGCACGATATGGTTGAAACGATGTCGTCTTTGCCACTTCACCATACCAATGCCTGGCCCACACGCCATCGGTCTGACGCAATCCGGGCGGCCATGAGAGCATCGATTCGCTAAACTCAATACCGACCGCCTCGCAAACCAGGCGCAACATCCGTTCAGGATTTTCCAGAACGTCTTTTGCATCGACAATTGGCGGGATCGAACCCGTGCGAATACGGACAAAATCAAGGATCTCTGCTTGCTGAATAAAGCCCAGGTCCGGCAGCGCTGGATCCTCTCGCTTTTTGATATATGAAGCAATCACCTCGCGGGGGTCGCGAATAAGAAAGCAATTCGTGACTGCACCGAGCCATTCACGATCCACTTCCGGCAAAAGATGATGGGCCATTTGTTTCTGGAAGAAAATCCGCTTGGCATTCGGAATCGGGCCGGTCAGTTGCTCGATAACTTTTCGCCAATCGGTCTCGCCGAAAGCGATTATTTCATCCGCCCCCGGATGCTGTTTGCCGGTCGCCTTTAAATAATAGGCGTAAAACGGCTCATCGATCACCAAGGTATCGGGACGATTGCCCCAAGCGCGCATCATCGCCGTCGAGATATTTCGCGGACCCGACCACATCGCGATACGAACCGGAACGGATTGCGACATTAAAACAGGACTCTAATCAGTGTCGCAGATAATTGAAGAGTTTTCCTAGTTTGCTCCCACTCAAAGGAAAAGCTGTAAGTCCAAGCAAGGAAGGGGAATTTCAACCGAGCGGTGAGGCTGACATGCGAAAGCGGCGGAGCACCGCCGCACTCCAAAGCGTGGCCGTATTTCGACGCGCAATCCTACGCTTGCGTCTTGGAGCGCGCGCGCTGCTGCGCCGCTTTCGATTTTCCCGAGCGGCTCGACCTAGCTCTTAGCGAAAACGCCTAACAGCGGCCGGCGCGATGGGGTTTTTGAACGGAAGTCACTTACAAAACCGTCCTCTGTGCGAATCTCCACGTGCCCTGCGGCACGTTTCGCATCATAAACCAACACTGCGCCAACGGGCGCCTGGTAAGGATCGGACACCGGCAGTTTCTTGAAGCCGAACTTGTTCACCAGCTCTTGACCAGCTTGCTTCGCCAAGGTTGTCTCCGGACGGGACTTCACCACGCCTGCGGCGACGAGGGCTTCTTTGACGTAGTGCCAGCACTTCGAAAGAGAATGAGCGCGAGCGCGTTCCTCTGCAATGGTCGCAGCCCGGCGCAGCTTTGGATCAATGTTTGAATCGTTGCCAAACGGATGCACGATTTTCTTTGGATAATACTTGTCCACTACTTCAATTGACTGCTTTTTGCCCGAGGCGTCCCTGTACCCAAACTTGGGCTTAGGCGCCGAAAAATTCAGCGCGGCCGCAGGACGCGGATAGAATGCTACGCAACAGAGACCGAGAATTAGATAGGGGGTGATTTTTCGCATAAAGCGCGCGTCCTATCGATCAGATCGACTGCCTCCGCAACTGATTTTTTTCAGAAAACGTAAAATTTTTTCGGTTGACAATTACCGAACGTGACAGGGGTCGTAAAAACGGCAGTTTCCAAGGCAATTCCTGAGGCGGCGGACTTAGAGTGACGAGACGAATTCGACCATCCGGTGGCGCATCTTTTCGTCGGGAAACCGACCGATCCCTGCTTGAATGTTGTCTTCAAGATGACCTGGTTTGTTAGTCGCGGGAATAGCGCAAGTGACAGCAGGATTGGTCACGATCCACTTGAGGAAAAATTGAGCCCAGGAATGACAATCAAATTCAGCAGCCCAATCCGGCAAGGGCTTTGAGCGAGTTCGATTGAAGAGATCGCCTCCCCCAAAGGGGCGATTGACGATAACCGCAATGCCGCGTTCCCGAGCAAGTGGTAGAACGCGTTCTTCTGCTTCGCGTTCCATCAGTGAATAGTTGATCTGCACAAAATCGAGTTTTTCGCTTCGCATGATTCTCTCCACGTCGGCAAAAGCCCCCGCTTCATAGTGGGTGACCCCCAGGTAGCGGATGCGCCCCTGCGCCTTCCATTCACGCAATGTCGTCAATTGCGTTTGGACATCGACGAGATTGTGTACCTGCATCAGATCGATTCGTTTCGAACGCAAGAGCGCCATCGAACGCTCCATCGATTTGATCCCATCCTCCTTACCGCGTGTCCAAACTTTCGTGGCGAGAAAGATCTTGTCCTGGATACCGAGCGCAGTCGTCAGCGCGCCAATCACATCTTCGGCGCGACCATACATCGGCGAGGCATCGATTACGCGTCCGCCGAGCTTTACAAAAAGCGAAAGAACGTCTCCGAGTTGTCTCCGGTTATCCGAAGTAAGATCGACATCAAAGGCCTGCCAGGTTCCAAGGCCGATGACCGGCAGTTTTTCGCCAGTTGAAGGAATTGCACGCGTCAGCATTGTTGATGATTCGGCTTTCGCCTGCGCGCGCAACGCACGAACCGGCAAACACAATCCCGCCGCGCTCACGCCAATTAAGCGCGTGGCTTCACGTCGAGTCATTTGGGTCGTCCTCTCTCTTGTCATGTCGAGCGAAGTCGAGACATCTCTAATTTCTAACGATAACAGCAAGAGATTCCTCGACTTCGCTCGACATGACAAGAAAGGTTAAGACGCCACATGAAAACGACGCGTCGTGAATTTATCAAACTTTCTGCTGCAGCTGGTGGCGCCTTTGCCTTGACCACAAGATCGACAACGCTGCTCGCAGAGAAATCGGCGAAACCTCTTCGCATTCTCATTCTTGGCGGCACCGGGTTCACCGGGCCGTATCAGGTTCGATACGCCCTGAGCCGCGGCCATAAGGTTACTACTTTTAACCGCGGCAAAACGCATCCCGGAGAGTTACCAAAGGAAGTCGAGCAATTGATCGGTGATCGCAACGGTCAGCTCGATGCGCTGCGAGATCGGCAATGGGATGTGGCGATCGATAATCCGACCACGCTTCCGGCTTGGGTCCGTAACGCTGCGCAGATTCTAAAAGACAATGTCGACCGTTACATGTTCATCTCGACAATCTCGGTTTATGCCGATACGGGCCAGGGCGTAGACGAAACAGCGCCGCTCGCCAAATACGACGGACCCGACCCGTACAAAGAGACAATCGAAGCTGTGAAGGCTTCAGGCTATAAAACTTACGGTCCGCTTAAAGCATTGTCGGAAAAAGAAGTCGAAAAGTGGTGTCCTGGAAAGGCGTCGATCATCCGCCCAGGCCTTATCGTCGGACCACGCGATGAGACTGATCGTTTTACGTATTGGCCAGTGCGCATCGACCGGGGCGGCGAAGTCGTGACACCCGGCAAGCCGAGCGATCCGGTGCAGTTCATCGACGCGCGCGATCTGGCGGAATGGACAATCCGTATGGCGGAAAATCGCGAGACCGGAATTTATAATGCAACTGGTCCCGCCAAGCCGCTCGAAATCGGTCAGATGCTCAACGAAATCAAAGATGCGCTCCATTCGAATGCCACATTCACCTGGTTACCCTCTGACTTTCTCCAACAACAAAAAGTTGAAGCATGGTCGGACATGCCCGTCTGGGCCGGTGACGAGCTCGGACTTGCGCGAACGAAGATCGATCGCGCATTGGCAAAAGGCTTGACGTTTCGCCCGCTCGCGGAAACGTCGCGCGACACGCTCGTCTGGTTTAAATCGTTGCCGCAAGAGCGACAATCAAAATTGCGCGCCGGTCTAACACCCGAACGCGAAGCGGACGTGCTGGCTGCGTGGCATCAGAAAAAGGCATGATAGCATGTCATCCCGAGCGAATGCGAGGGACCTCACAAATTCGGAAAACGTTACGCAAGTAGGTGAGATCCTTCGCTCACGCTCAGGATGACAGCGATTTGGTATGAAAAAACTCTTCACCAAAATCGTTGATGCTAAGCCGGACGAGCTCCGCGCGCTTTGGCTTGCCTTCGTTTTCAACTTCGTCGTACTTGCCGGTTACTACATTCTGCGACCGATTCGCGAAGAAATCGGTGCGACCAGCGGCGTGGAAAATTTGCCCTGGATGTACACGGCCACGCTCATCGGCATGCTCATCGCCAACGCGCTCTTCGCAGCCATCGTATCACGCATGTCGCGCCGCAAATTTCTGCCGATCGCCTACCGTTTTGCGATCGCTAATCTTTTCATCTTTTTCATTCTCATGCGCTTCGTGCCGGCGAACTGGCAATGGCTACTGGCGCGCTCGTTTTTTGTCTGGGTTAGCGTCTTCAATCTTTTCGCGACCACGCTTTTTTGGGCCTTCATGACCGACCTATTTACCGCCGAACAAGGCAAGCGCCTTTTTGGTTTCATCGCGGTGGGCGGTTCGTTAGGCGCGATCCTCGGTCCGCTGGTCCCGACGTTTCTGGTTGATCGATTCAGCACTGGCATTTTCTGCCTCATGTCAGCGGCGATGTTCGAAATCGCGGCGCAATGCGTCCGTTTTTTCCCAACGGAATTTAGCGAGCACGCTGAAGCGGCGACAGCCGAAAAACCAATCGGCGGAAATATTTGGGACAGCGTCACGCACATCGTGCGTTCGCCGTACTTGTTCGCGCTCGTCGTTTTCATCTTCATTTACACGCTGACAAATACGTGGGCCTATTTTCAACAGGCGGACCTCACGGGGCATGAGTTGGCAAATAAATCGGCTCGCACCGCATTCTTCGGCAAAATGGATTTCTCGGTCAACACGCTCACTGTATTGATTCAACTTTGCTTAACGAGTCGTCTGCTAAAATGGTTCGGCGTGGGCTTTACCCTCGTGCTCATGCCGGCGCTAAGCGGGCTCGGTTTTCTCGCGATCGGTTATGCGCCCATCCTGGTTGTGCTAGCAGTTTTTCAGGTGGTGCGGCGTTCAACCGGGTTTGCGCTGCTTCGTCCGGCGCGCGAAATTTTGTTCACCGTTTTGCGGCGCGAAGACAAATACAAAGCGAAAAGCGTAATCGATACATTCGGTTATCGTCTCGGCGATATAGTCGGCGCCTGGTCGTATAAAGCGCTCCACGTCGTGGGCCTGAGCTTGAACGCGATCAGTTTCATTGCTGTGCCCATCATTGCTGCATGGTGCGCGCTGAGCATTTGGCTGGCTCGCAAACAACGCGCCTTGGCGGATGCTCAGCACCGTTCAGAAGCTGGTCCGGCTGTTGACGTCGCAGCTGCGAAACCAGCCTGAGTTCGTTAGGCTGAAAAGAAATTGCGTTTGCCTGTGTTCGGCAGAATCGTAATCAGCAACAAACACAGGAGGTAAAACAATGGCAACACGAACTGGATCGGCTGTTTGGGAAGGCACACTCAAGCAGGGCAAAGGAACGACGAAACTCGGGAGCGGTGCGTTCGAAGGTCCGTACTCTTTTTCATCGCGGTTCGAAGAAGGCAAAGGCACCAATCCCGAAGAGATGATCGGCGCAGCTGAGGCCGCGTGCTACTCGATGGCTCTTTCGGCGAACTTGGAGAAAGCGGGCCATCCCGCGAAACGAATTAGCACCATGGCCACCGTCAAACTTGAAATGGTTGGCGGCGGACCAAAAATCACGACGATCGAGCTAAAGACCGAAGCCGACGTTCCCGGTATAGATGAGGCAAAATTCAAGGAACAAGCCGAGCTGACGAAAAAGACTTGCCCGGTCTCCGTGGCACTTTCCGGGACTCAGATCAATCTCGACGCGAAGTTGCTGTAGTCGCGTCTCAGTGAAACGCGTTCGAAGCGGAAGTGGCAGTCGTTGCACAGAGCGCGAAGGCTACTTGTTCGGCTTCGACAAGATTGGACTTTTACTGAATCCAAACGACCACGCGATGCATCTCAACAGG
This sequence comes from Verrucomicrobiota bacterium, assembly GCA_003219415.1. Classification (GTDB taxonomy): domain Bacteria; phylum Verrucomicrobiota; class Verrucomicrobiia; order Chthoniobacterales; family UBA10450; genus Udaeobacter. Next base: position 20,345 of record QHOS01000020.1, read on the forward strand.
GATGGCGCGGAGAATCGGACTTTGGATTTGCCTGTGGCTAATTGTTAGTCTTGCGCCGATTCGCGCCGGGCAAAACTCAGGTGATCTGCTTAACGACAACGAAATTCGCAGATTAGCCGCGGAGCGAATCAAAGCGCTCGGCGGTGAGCAGAACGGCGTCGGTATCGTCGTTGGCACGATCTCATCGGAGGGTCGCAAGATCATTTCGGCCGGTGAACGCAGCTTGGATGACCCGCACCCTCTCGATGGCGATACCGTTTTTGAAATCGGATCGGTGACGAAGGTATTCACAGCGCTGCTGCTTGCTGAGATGGCCGAGAAAAACGAAGTCGGATTGAATGATCCGGTCGCAAAATATTTGCCAGCCGGGTTCAAGGTTCCGGAGGGAAACGGAAAAACGATTTCGCTGCTCGATCTGGCAACGCACACCTCAGGTTTCCCGTTCATGCCTAACGAGTCGACGATTTCGAACGAATCCGCAGCCGCGAAGTACTCGACCGCCGATCTCCGTCGGTTCGTTGCGAGCTCCGAATTGCGCGGCGTCGGCGAAAAATGGGAATACTCGAACATCGGCTACTGGCTTTTGAGCGAAGCGCTCGCCGCCCGTGCTGGTCTTGACTACGAAAGTCTGGTGCGGAAGCGCGTGATCACGCCATTGGCCCTAACCAATACGGCGTTCGCGCTCTCGCGGGAAATGAAAGCGAATTTCGCGGCTGGCCACAATGCCGTTCTCCAGCCGTCGTCGCCGATCTCGACGTTGCCGATCTATTCAATCATGCCTGCAGCCGGCGGTCTTTATTCGACCGCGAATGATTTGTTGAAGTTACTCGCCGTGGCGATGGATTACGAACATTCGCCGTTAGACGGCGCAATGCGCCTCACCTGGAATACGCGCCGGCTGATGTCGCGGGATGGTTTCGAGCAGGCGCTTGGATGGACAATCATTCACGAGCAGAAAAGCCTTCTCATCGTACAAGACGGCGGCACATTCGGTTACGCGGTTTCGATTGCGTGGGATCCGGTCAGGCGCGTGGGCGTCGTCGTGCTGTCAAATCAGGTCGCGAACGTCGGCGACGTCGCGCGTCACTTGTTGCGGCCGAGCATCCCGCTGGAAAAACCGACCGTAACGAAGCGAACCGAGGTGGCGCTCGATCCGGCAACACTCGACATTTACGTTGGAAATTACGAAGCAACCGGCGAAGGAATCTTCGCGGTGGCTCGCGAGGCTGATTCTCTGACTCTCCGCTCGCCCGCTGAATGGGGCCTGCCGAAATTCCGACTGCACCCGGAAAATCGACAAGACTTTTTCGCAGGCGAGCTACCGATGCGCCTCGCGTTTCAATTCGAGAATGATGGCTCGGTCAAGAAGATGCTCGTCTATCCGCCTCGCGGGCAGAAACCGATTTCGGCTGTTCGCTTGGACTCATCCCGCTGATATCAACTCGTTAGGTGACGACGCAAATTCGCGATGCCGCGAAGACACGATAGTGCCGCACGCGAGCATGGGGCACAATCCGAAATTTTACTTCGCCAACTCGTAGAGATATTCGACAAAAGACATTACCGCGCCATCGAGTCCTTGTATTTTCGGGTTCGTAGATTCGATGATGTAATATTCGTCCGGCGCATGTGCGCCCGAGCCGTGACCGAGACCGAAATGTCCGGCGGCAAGTTTCAGGGGATCGCCGGTAAAGACGTAACCTGGATACGAGCCGGCGTTGCGCGGCCACAACAGCGCATCGATTCCGGATTTCTTGTAAGTCGTGACCTGCGCCTTTATGAGTGCGGAATCGGCGGATGTGCTCGTGGGATCGTAACCGCCGGTCATGTTCACTTCGATGTCGCCGAAGCCGCGCTTGGCCAAATGCGCCTTTAACGCCGCGAGTGCGTCTGCGGCCTTCATGTCTGGCACGAGGCGCATGTCAATCTTCGCAACAGCGCGATGAGGCAAAATGGTTTTGCCGCCAGGACCTGTGTAACCGCCAACCAAACCCTCAATGTTCACCGTCGGCTGGGATTCGAGTCGTTCGTTGGCCTGGTCCCACGGCAAATTGTTGATCCAGTGTTGGACGCTGAACAGTTTCTTCGTCTGTGCTTCGCTCCGCACCTTCGACACTTTTTCGATCGTCGATTTTTCTTCGGCGCTGAGCGGAAGAGGCTTCGGATAATTGTCGATTGCGATTTCGTTGCCGTCGTCTGACACCAGCGTGTCGAGCGCCTTGACCAAATGCCAGGCAGGACTGTCGACCATCGCCTTGAGCGATGAATGAATGTCTTTGGACGGACCGCGTCCCCATTTTTCACCGCTCGACACCAATTCCAACTCGATCACGCCTTTCGACCCGAGATTGACTGTGACAACGCCATCTAAATCCTGCGTCGCCGAGGGCATGAATACGCCGACACATTTCTTTAGCGCATCGAGCACTTCCGGTCGCCTAACAAGTTGCGGGATGTGCGGCGAACCGATTTCTTCTTCGCCTTCGGCTACCATCACCAGGTTCACCGGCAGTTTCTTGCCCGCACCGCGAATGGCATGCAGCGCTGCGAGGAACGCTGCTTCCGGTCCTTTTTGGTTCACCGCGCCACGGCCGATGATCACCTTCCCCAGAGGCGGTTTGTCCACTATTCGCGCTTCGGTAGGCGGAGACGTCCATTCTGCCGGATCGAACTGTTTCACGTCGTACATGAAATAAAGACCGACAGTTTTCGGAGCACCTGCATCAAGCGTCGCGAATACGCCGGGTTTGCCGTCCGTGCTGATCACCGTTGCCTGCTGAAATCCTGCATCGCGAGCGAGCTTAGCCATGTATTCCGCGCCTTCCGGATAGCCGCGGTTCTCCGCCGCGATCGACACCTGTCCGATCCAATCCTGTAGGCGTTTCACCGACTCATCATGTCGCTTCGTGATCTCCGCTTTGATTGGAGCAAGGTTGTCTTCAGTTGGATAGGCTCGGTCTGTGCCGCCGACGAAAGCGGCAACTATTAACAACAATAGAAGTCGTTTATTCATATTACAGACGGCTCTTACAGAGCCAAATTTTCCTGCTTTGCAGTTGAGCCGGCAGCGACGGTAAGTCCACCGAATTTTTTCATGAGGTCGTCAAGCTTGGCGACATAGTAATCGACGTTTTCGTCGCGATTTTCGGGATCGAACTCGCTGGCGAGCTTGGCGGCTTCGTAAGCGGGAACTTTTTTCGGTGTCGCTTTAATGTAATAGCTGATTTGGTCGCCCGGTTTGTAATTGCGGCCGCTTGCCAGGGCGAGTTCGTACGCGGCAGCGCGGTTGCGCGCGGAGCCGGCAATCTTGGCGCGATATTTATCGAGCGAATCTTGCAGCGTGTCGGTCTTCATCAGCATGTCGATCTTCCATTCGCAGTTCTGGATTTTTCGCTCAAACTCATCCCGAAGATTCGTAATCGCTTCTGGTTTTCCCTCCATGATCAGCTTGATCATGTCCTCCAAAAAAACGCGCTGGAATTTTTCGAGTCCGCGCGATTTGAGCGCGCCGCCTTTCATAATCACGTCACCATCTTTGGTGAGGAGTGCGTAATTCTTAGCTTTGTAGCTGAACATGGCGTCAAATTCTTCGTCGAACTCGATTTCAATTCCCTCGGGCAATTCCTTCGCCAAACCTTCACGCAATTCGTCGATTTCGTCTGCTGTAGTGGCAGCCGAGTTGGCTGCTTTACCTTTCTTCGCAGGCGACATGCCTGCCTTCATGGAAAAAGGCGGCACGAAATAAATTCCGTCCGTATCGACTTCGATCACCTTCGCGCCGTGAGCGCCTAACCAGTCGATCATCTTCTTGAGCAAATCGCGTCCGATCTGGGTGACCCGCGCCGCGGCATCGAAATCGGCGAAATGTCCCTGCGCGAACCCCAGATAACCGTAGAAGCTGTTCAGCAGAATCTTAAACGTATTTTGCAACGCCTGGAGATGATGCTGCTTTGCGGGATCTTTCTCCGCCCGCATCTCGGCCTTCGCTTCCAATCGAAACGTGCGCAGATCAGTGAGCAAATGGCGGAAGATTTGCAGTTGATCGCTCACCGGAAAACAATCGAATTTCAACATGATCGACGGATAGAGCGAAGCGACGTCGCAGTGCCAGACGTTGTGCGCAACTCCGGTGAAGAAGATATCAGTGTATCCACCTTCGAATGCGCGCACCATCGGCAGCTCGGGAATGGAATGGCGTTGCCGGAAATACTCACGCAGGAACAACGCATTGATTCGCGTTGCATTGCCGCGCACGATCACATCCTGATAGTTATAGGGAAAAATCTGGGCCTGGATGAAGTAGCTCGCGCTTAACAGTTCCGAGAGTGCTCGCGTCTCACGGACGCCGCACAACGCGCGTCGTCGAAATTGTTCCGAATTGTCCAGATACGCTCGCTGTAATTCCTTGCCTGTAAGCGTGGAAATCTCTCCGCTGTCGCAAAGATCAAAATGACGGGCGACATCGGTCCTCTCGAAACCGGCAAGCGAACGCATGCCGACGTCATAAAATTGCGCGAGCAAAAAAGTATCAACGAAATGACGGCCACCAACTGTGAACTTCGGATAATCGATTGTTTTTTCGGCGATTTGGAGTCGTGACGGCCGCGAACGCAAGAATCCGTCACTGCGTCCCCAATCGAGTTTTGTCTTCGCTTTCTTCGCACGTGCGACCAGATATGGCAGATCAGAACGGAAGAGATCGTGGCCTTCGATCACATCCGGATCTCGTTCTTTGATAATCGCGGTCAGTCGCTTCAATGCCGCGTGTTCCGATTCCTCCACATTTTTGGGATCGACAACCAGTTGTTCTTCCCAACCGGTGTTATCCGAGAGTGCGATGCTCATGATGTGATCGCCCCGGCCAGGATCATCGATCCCGGCTACAGCGTTTTCGAATGAAAGCACCTCGATCTGCATGCGTTTGAGCTCTTCAAACGGGAGGTCTTTAAACAATGTGCGCCCCGTGGCAGTGAGGTAATGCTGCACGGGATCAGTGAATGCGAAGAAGTCGCGCCCAGTGCCTTTAAGCCCGTTGCGCAATGCGATGAGTTCCTTCCAGCTATCAACCGTGACCAGCCAGCCGTATTTGAGACTGCTCTCAAGCTTTTCGGACTCGATACCAAGATCGACAACGTCCGAATCGCACCAGACAAATGGGTGAAAAGGCTCGACATCGGCAATGGTCGATCCATCTGCTTCCCGGCGATAAACCTTAACCGTCCCGGTTTCGCCAAGTTCGATGGCGACAATGCGTGGAGTAAGATCAGCGCCGAAGAGCAGTCTGTTCTTCTCGAATTCCATGAGCGTTCCAACTTTCTGTCATTTCGAGCGAAGTCGAGAAATCTCTTACGTCATTGCGCGGCGTAAGAATTCAGAGATGCTTCGGCTTCGCTCAGCATGACAAAATGAAGACCGTCTCGTCGTCGATCGTGTTACTTTCCATCCTCCTGCCGGCTCTTGCCATTGCGCAGCAAACGCCGCAATCGTTCGCTGACACGCAGCTGCCCTCATTACTCGCGATTTACAAGGACATTCACAGTCATCCGGAATTATCCGGGCACGAGGAACGCACCGCACTTCTCATCGCAAAGGAATTGCGCGCCGCGGGTTGCCAGGTCACCGAGCATCTCGGCAAATATGAGAACGCCAAACTCAAAGGTTACGGGGTTGTGGGCGTGATGAAGAATGGTGACGGGCCGATTGTGCTTGTACGCACGGATATGGATGCGTTGCCAGTGGAAGAAGAGACTGGTTTGCCGTACGCCAGCAAGACCGTCGCGCAAAACGATGAAGGTAAGGATGTGCATGTGATGCACGCCTGCGGGCACGACGCACACATGGCCGCTTTCATTGGCACGGTGCGCGCTCTCGCAAAGCTAAAGGATCAATGGCACGGGACGATCGTGTTCGTAGCGCAACCCGCGGAGGAGACAGGCAACGGCGCGCGCGCCTTGCTCAAGAACGGTCTTTACGAAAAATTCGGTAAACCGAATTTCGCGCTCGGTTTTCATGACAAAGCGGACCTGGAAACCGGCCACATTGGCGTAACCGAAGGTTACACCTACGCAAATGTCGATTCAGTCGATGTCACCGTCCGGGGCGTGGGCGGTCACGGCGCCTACCCGCACAAAACAAAGGACCCGGTGGTACTTGCGGCGGAAATGATCAACGACTGGCAAACCATCGCGAGCCGCGAGAACAATCCACTCGATCCCATTGTTATCACAGTGGGTTCCATTCACGGCGGAACGAAGCGCAACATCATTTCGGACGAAGTGAAGATGCAGCTGACAGTGCGCACCTACAAATCTGATGTGCGCGAACGCGTGCTGGCTGCGATTGAGCAGATCGCCAAAGGGATCGCCGCCGCTGGCGGAGTCCCGCCGGAGCGGGCGCCGATTGTCACCGTAAGTAAAGATGAATTCTGCCCCGCAACTTATAACAACCCCGAGCTGACCAAGCGACTCATTGCCGTTTGGAAGACGTCTTTAGGCAACGAGAACGTGAAGATTGTTGATCCAACGATGGGCGGTGAAGATTTTTCCGAATACAGTCTGCCCGACCATTCCATTCCCGCGGTTGATTTTCACATCGGCGCAGTCGAGCCGGCGAAGATCGCCGAGTACAAGCAGTCGGGAAAAGAATTACCAAGCCTGCATTCAAGCAAGTTCGCGCCGGTTCCAGAACCAACAATCCGTGTTGGGATCATCGGAATGACGAGCGCCGTGCTCGAATTAATGAAGAAATAGGACAAGCCTGCGCGAGTCGTCATCCGAGACTCGTAATTCGAAATCCGAGATCCGGCCGAATTACGATTCAACGATTTAACAAATTACGATTTAACCCGCGAAGTCTCACTTCACCTTGATTTTTTTTCGCAGATACGTCGGAACGTCGAGATCTTCACCTTCGACAATAGTTGGCTCGCTTTTTTCAAATCGACCGCGGTTGACCGGCTCGAACTGCAAGACTTCCTGTTTGGCTTGTATGGATTTTTCAGTGGACACTTTTTCCTCTTTTGGAGGCGGCGGTTTTCTCCGTGGCGCGCTCACGGGCGGCGGCTCAGGCGGGTCGACAACCTCGAATGAGTTCGAGACTGATTCGACAGGCGGCGCTGGCGCGGTTTCGACCTCAGGGAAATTGGGTTCCTCAACAGGAGTGTCCTCCGCCGACTGAAAATCTTCGACTGATGCAGGCTCGGGCTCGACTTCAATCTTCGGCGGCGCCTCTCGAGGTTCTTCCCACACTGCCGGCATTGCTGGCGCGCTGCTGAGCGGAGGCTGAGTCTGCGGCAAATCCTCATCCGCTGTAAACGAACTGATAATCGTCACGCTCAAGCAATCCCCCAACCGTCCGTCCACAGCAGTGCCAAAAAGAATCTGCGTTTCCTCGTTCACGTGCCGGCCGAGTTCCTTCATGACGATTTCGACTTCCGACAAGGTCATGGCCGGCCCGCCTGCCACCTGTACGAGGACCCGCGCGGCGTCCGCCAGCGTGCGACCTCGATCCATCAATGGACTCTTGAGCGCCTGTGCCAGCGCATCATGCGCGCGATTGTCCGAATCGGATTCGCCAAAGCCGAACAAGCATCGGCCATTACGGCTACGCAACGCAGAAAGCAAATCGTCGAAGCCAATGCGAATGAGTCCTGGTCGCTGAATCAGATTTACTATCGAACGGATACTTTGACTGATAGTCGTATCGGCCTTGGAAAACGCCTGATGAATACCGGCGTGCGGCGCGACCATGTCACCCATCTGATCGTTTTCGAAGCAAACCACTGCGTTCGCGATCTCGTTGAGACGGCCCAGAGCTTCACGGGCCTGAGCGTTGCGGCGCCTGCCTTCGAACGCAAACGGCAATGTTGCGAATGCAAGAACCAGCGCGCCCGCCTCGCGAGCGAGATGCGCCACATATGGCGCTGCCCCCGATCCCGTGCCACCGCCCAGCCCTGCACAGATAAAGATCATTCGTGCGCCGGTCAACGCCTCGCGGATCTCTTCTGTCGATTCGAATGCCGCCTGATAGCCAAGCTCGGGATCGCCGCCTGCACCCAAGCCACGGGTGACAGTGCGACCGAGCTGTACTTTGTGCGCGGCAACTGAGCTCGCCAGTGATTGCACGTCGGTGTTGACGGCGAGGACTTCTGCTCCCTCCAATCCGTCGAGCACGATCCGATCGAGCGCATTCAGACCGGCGCCACCGACACTGACAATTTTGATTGGAATAAATTCCTCCGCCCGCTCGGGGAGGCTGTAGTTTTTACTGAGTTGAATCATATTGATCTTTCTGCTTTTGGTCGTGCAATCACCGTTCCAAATTTGTCATTCCGAGGAACCTCTCAATTCGCCAGGAAGTCACACGAAGTCCTAATGGTGTCGTCCTGGCCTTGTGCGCACGTAAGTGAAGCCAGGTAAACGCTGAGCGTATTTGTGAGGTCCCTCGCCGTCTGTGCGGCTCGGGATGACCGATTGAGAGCGCGCTCATCATCTCATCGTCGTCCGCTGAAAATTCTTCCCAGGATTCGCCCAATTCCTCGCGCTGGCCGCTCTGTTTGCACCGCCTGGGCATATTTGATCAACCCGATTGCGGTGGAAAATTGCGGGTTCTCTACTGCAGAGGTGACGCCTGATGTTGTTTGAGCGTGCGCGACGTGTGCCGGCATTTCGAAAATCTCTTCCGCGAGATTGTCGATGCCATTGAGGAGGCTGCATCCGCCTGTGATGAAAATTCCAGCGCCCAGGTAATTGATGAATGGTTCGTCATCGAGCCTGCGTTTGAGCAACTCAAGAGTCTCGCGCAAGCGCAGATGAATAATTGTGTTCAAGGTTTCACGCTCGATTTCCTTGCCCGCAAAACCGGAATCGTCCTTTAGCAAAATCATTTCGCCCGGAAAACAATTGCCGAGCACGCAACTTCCTTCCTCGATTTTGAGTTTCTCTGCGCGTGCCATTGGGATGCGCAACCCCATGGAGATATCATTTGTGATATGGTCGCCGCCGATCGCGACGCAACCGCTCTGCTTCACCGCGCCGTCCGCGTACAGGACATAGTCTGTCGTCCCGCCGCCGATATCGATCGCCAGTGCCCCGAGATCTTTTTGGTGTTGCGTGAGGACCACCTGGGCAGAAGCAAGGCCGCCGAAAACGACATCCTCGACGTCGAGCGGTAATTCCTTCACACATCGGATTGTGTTCTGGATGCGCGTCCGGACACCGTGAATAATGTGGAAATCGGCTTCTAATCTTTGGCCGAGCATCCCGAGCGGGCTCAGCACGCCGTCTTGTCCATCGACGTGATAATGCTGAATGATGGAATGAAGGAACGCGTTTTGCGCAGGAATGCTTACCTCGCGCGCATTGATTTTCACGTCTTCGATGTCCTGCTCGTCAATTTCATCGCGGTCTTCGGGCAGCATGACGCATCCGCGATTGTTGAAGCTTTGAAGATGCGACCCGGCAATCGCCACATAAACGCTTCGGATCATGACGTCGCTTTTCTGTTCGGCATCGACCACGGCCTCGTGCACGCATTTCATTGCCGTTTCAAAATCAACGATCTCGCCCTTGCGTACGCCCCGCGACGGCGTTTGCCCGACACCGAGAATTTTGACGGTGCCGTCGGGCCGGCTCTCTCCAACAACCACACAGATTTTGGAGGTTCCAATCTCAAGACCAATCATCAAATTATTGCTCGCCATTGTGTTAATCCGTTTTCTGTCGCTGAGTGGGAATCGCCTTGGGGGATGGTTTTGACTTAGTGCGCGCCTTGGGTGCTGGTGACGCAGTATCTTGCGCTCCGGAACCTTGACGAGGGCGGGTTTCAGAAGCATGCACCGGGATCGCCTTCATAACCCGCGGTTCCACAGCAGGCTCGATGGTGTCGTTAATAACCGCGACCGGCCGCGGCGCGAACGTCACCGGGATGTTTCGCTGCACAAGCAGGTTCAACGCCGCCAGTTCCTGTTTTGAATCGTCACAGTAAACAAGAAATTGCTCGAGCCGGCGTAATTGCGTTTCGAGATCGTTATAACCAAACATTACGCGGCTATGATTCTTGTCGGTCACTAGCAGACGATAACTCTCGGATACGTCGATCTCGCGGATCTGAAAGCGCATTTGCAAAAAGCTGCGCGAACTCAACCGCAGCAGCTCGAGTGCCGTCTTTGCTTCGAGCGACTCGACGACTTTGCCCACCTCGAGCCATTCGCTCGAGCATCCCAGAATGACCGGTAATCCGAGATATTCGGGCAGCAACTTCTTTTCTTTCATCAAAACACCGCGCGCGTCCACTAGAAAGGCCGAGTCTGATGCAAATGGATCGGAAATTTCCTTTTCGCTCGTGATCCACGCGACCGGCTTTCGTTCCACTACACGAATATCGATCTCGGAAGGCAATTTTCGCATAACCTGCACTTCATCGGTTTGAGGCAGTTGCTGTATCAGATCGTGGACGCGAGCCAGATTTATGCGGAAAATGTTTTCGCCTTCGCGTAGATCAGCGGCGTTTAGAATCTGCTCGCGCTGCAACGTTCCGTCCGTCTGGAATTCAATTGTTTTCAGCTGATAATCCGTATTCTCGAAAAACAGACGCCGCGCGGCTTCACGTGTCCCCGCATAAATCGCGGCGCACAAGGCGGCGAGCAACACCACTCGGGAGAGAACGGCCAGTGCCCTTCGGGCGCGATGCTGTGCCACTCTGCGGGAGCGAACTTTCACATCAAGCAAGTGCTGCTGGCGGCGCTGGCGCACATTTGAGACTCGCCGATTGCGCGACCGTGAGGGTCTCGGAGCGGTTCTCATCTAGTGCTCCTTTCCATTCTGGCGCGAGAGAGCGCGATGATACGCGCGCAAAGATCGATGTAATTGATACCGGCAGCCGCAGCGGCCTCGGGCAGCAAGCTCGCTTCTGTCATACCTGGAATCGTGTTCACTTCCAGGACGAACGGTTCGCCTGAATCGGAAAGCAGGACGTCGACGCGACCGTAAACAACCAGGCCGAGCGCACGAAAAGCATGCAGCGCCTGTTCCTGAATTTGCTTTGTCCTGGTTGGATCGATTTTCGCCGGGCAAACGTGCTCGGCGCCGCCGCCACCCTGCGGATTCAGAAACGGGTACTTGTTGTTAAAGTCGTAAAAACCGCCCTTTGGAATTATTTCAAGAATCGGCAGGGCCTGATCACCAAGAACACCTATCGTCAACTCGCGACCCGGCACAAATTTTTCTATCAGCAATTTGCGATCATACTTGCCGGCCTCCGTCATCGCCAAATCAAGTTCGCTCGCGTTTTTTACAATCACCACGCCAACGGTAGAACCTTGTCTCGCCGGCTTTACCACCAGCGGAACCAAGATCGTTGGCTGCTGGCCGACTTCGACGACTTCCCATTCCGGAGTGACAACGTTGTGCTCGCGAAATTTTTTTTTCGACAAAATCTTATCGAATGCCGCGCGGCTCGACTCGACAGCGTCACCGGTGTAAGGCACTCCGCGCTCTTCCAGAATCTCCTGGAGCTGACCGTCTTCGCCGAAAGTTCCGTGAATGGTGATGAACGCAAGATCGACATCTTTCGGGAGCGCGAAGTTTTCATCACGAACATCGACATCGACGACTTCTGCACCTAACGAGCGAAGCGCTTTAGAAACGCCGCGACCAGTCGCCAACGACACATCGCGCTCAGATCCAGGGCCGCCCATCAACACCGCAATTTTTTTCGGTAAACTCTGATCTGTCGCCATCGTCACCCCGTCTCTCCCACGATTTGCACTTCGGTTTCCAGTTCGATTCCGCGCTTAGCCCGCGCAGTCGCCTTGATCTCTTCGATTAACTGCAGCATTTCTGCCGCTGTCGCGCCGCCGTCATTGACAATGAAATTCCCGTGAACCTCCGAGACCCGAGCTTTTCCGACAGCCAAATTTTTCAGTCCCAACTCGTCAACCAGTTTTCCCGCAGGACATGTGTCCGGATTTTTAAAAATACAGCCCGCGCTTTTCGCTGCCGGCTGTGATGTCCGCCGTTTTTCCTGTGACGCTTGCAGCTTGCGAACAATTTCTTCGAGCGGCGCAGGCTCGCCACGAAAAACGGCGGACACTGCAAAATTTTTCGCCAACAACGGGAAATTCCGGTAATACACTTCAAGTTCGTCCCGTGTTTTTGTGTGTACCTCGCCATTCGCATCGAGATAGCGAACACGCACAACATTGTCGAAGGTTTGCATGCCCATCGCGCCCGCGTTCATGCGCAAGCCGCCTCCGACCGTGCCCGGAATTCCTTCCAACCACTCTAGCCCGCCAATGCCGGCCGCTTTGCCCGCGTAAGCAACTTCTTTCAATTTCGCCCCAGCGCCGGCGGTGATCTCGACTCCGTTGATCTCGATCTTCTCGAAATCGCCACCGCACGGATGAACAACTGCGCCGCGAATGCCGCCATCGCGAACCAGGAGATTCGACCCGCGGCCCATCACGAAAAGGGGAAGATTTTCCTCCCGGCAAAACCGAATCAACTTCGCGAAGGCTTTCTCATTTCGCGGCTCGGCCCAGAATTGCGCAGGGCCGCCTACTCGAAGAGTCGTATGTTTCGAGAGCGGCTCATAGAGGCAGACTTCACCATCTTCGCCCATGATCTCTTTCAACTTTTCAGCAGTAACCAAGTCGGCAGCGAGGGCAGATAACTGCTCGTGAATATTTCCGGCACCCAGACTCAAAACGAGGTCGCCGGACTCGAGCATGTTTCCGATAGCCCGGCGGACCCATTCCAAACGGGATTCGTAGCTGACACCGCGATGTCCGTGCGCAACGATTTCGTCAACGATCACTTGTCCGGTCACTCCCGGAATCGGTGCTTCGTTCGATCCATAAATATCCGTTACCACCACGCGATCCGCATCATCGAACGCGCGGCCAAATTCCTTCCGCAATGCTTTTGTCCGCGAATAACGGTGCGGTTGAAATATCGTTAGCACGCGCTTGCGCCCGACCGATCTCGCCGTCTTTAGCGTGGCGCGGATTTCCGTCGGGTGATGTCCGTAATCGTCCACCAAAAGAAATCGCGGGCTGTCGTACTTGATTTCGAAGCGCCGTCGCGCGTGCTCAAACTTTGCGAGCGATTTCGCGATTTTTTCAAACGCGATGCCGAGCTCTGATGCCAGCGCGACGACTCCCAGCGCGTTGTGAACGTTATGTTGTCCGGGGACATTCAACGTTGCTTCGCCGAGATCTTGTCCTCGATGATTGACCCGGAACGTCGAACTAAAGTCCTTCAGCCGGATATCCGCAGCGCGATAATCGGCCGTCTCGCCAAAACCATAGGAAATTCCGCGCGTGAAAGATCGGAATAACCGCGCGGCATTCTCATCGTCGACGTTATAAAAAACCTTGCCGGCCGTTTGCGCCATCAATTGCGCGAAAACGTTTTCAATCGCGCCGAGATCAGCATAAAAATCCAGATGCTCCTCCTCGATATTCAGAATGAGCGTGTGCTCCGGGTGAAAAAGCGCGATAGTGCCGTCGCTCTCGTCTCCTTCGGCAACGAAATATTCGCCACGCGGATCCCAATGCGCGTTACTTCCGAGAATTGGAATCTCGGCGCCAACGTAATGCGATGGATGCAGCCCACCTTCGCGCAGGACGTGCGCGGCCATTGATGAGGTTGTCGTTTTGCCATGCATTCCAGCGATGACGATGCCGCGTTTGCTGCGCATGATTGCGGCCAACGCTTCTGCGCGGCGTACGATCGGCTTTCCCTCATCGCGCGCGCTACCAAGAATTGGATTGTCGCTCCTGATTGCAGAAGAAAAGATAATGAGGTCAGCAGTGCTGGCATGTTCCGGTAGGTGCTGCTCGTGAAAACGCAGACCGAGCCGCTGCAATCGATCAGTTTCCGTTGTGCTAACCTTGTCTGAGCCGCTGACGGCGTGCCCCAGTTCGATCAAAAGCGCGGCGATACCGCTCATGCCACTGCCTGCTACGCCAACCAGATGAATCCGGTGCTGCTCACGGGTGAGGAATGCTGGCAGATCAAGCGGCAGAGTACGCATGCTCCCTGCTGCGGAGCCGGTGTGCAGCGGAGGCTGCGCGGTCACGCTGTAATCTTCAGAGACGGGCTTCATGAGTCGTATATCTCTCCATCGTCGTGACCACACGCCCGGCCGCGTCCTGCGGCGCGAGCCGCGAAGAATTTGCAGCCATCTGTTGAATCTGCTCTGGATCCTCGATTAACTCCCGAATCTTGCGCGCAAGCAACTCGCCCGAGACTTCTGACTCCTTGAGGAGAATAGCGGCCTGGACGCGAGCATAGATCTCCGCGTTGCGGGTTTGATGATCGTCAGTCGCATAGGGAAATGGAATCAGGATGCCGGGCAACGAAAAGGCGGCGAACTCTGCCAGACTAGCTGCACCCGCCCGCGCAACGACGAGATCGGCGGCGCTGTAAGCTTCTTCCATTCGATGATGAAAGGCAGCAATGCGCGCGGGAACATTCTCCCGCCGATAGTTATCCGAAACTAGACGTTCATCGCGCGCGCCGGAAAGATGAATTACCTGCACTGAAGCGCCCCGCAAAAACGGCAGCGCTTTAATCATCGCCTGATTAATTCCGCTGGCGCCCTGGCTGCCTCCCATCACAAGGACCGTCATGAGATCTTCTTGGAGTCCGAGTTTTTGACGCGCCTCCCGTCGATTCAAACGCACCAGCTCGGTCCGGACTGGAGTGCCTGTAATTTCTGTGTTTGTTTTTGGAAAAAAAGGCGCGCATTCCTTAAAGCCGAGCATGACCGTGCGGACTATTCGCGCTGTCAAACGGTTGGCTTTTCCAGGCACGGCGTTCGACTCGTGAATAAAGGTGGGAATGCCGCGCATCCGCCCGGCCAATACCGGCGCTGTAGAAGTGAATCCCCCCATGCCCAGAACGACCTGAGGCTTAAATGTCCGGTAAATCGACCGGCAAAGCGCCAGGCTTTCGTAAAAACGACCAAGGAAACCGAAAAATGCCGGAGAAAATGGCGACGGCAGTCCTACGGTCGGCAATTTTTCCACTCGGAAACTTTCACGACCTGAGAGGGCCAGAGCGTCAATATCCTTCTCGGAAACTAACAGCATCACTTCATGGCCCCGGTCGCGCAGCACTTCCGCCACGGCGATCCCGGGAAAAAGATGTCCGCCAGTTCCTCCGCATGCGATGATTGCATTCATAAGATCTGATTCTCCGACTTATACGATTTATACACCTATTAAACTCATCGACGCTAAATACGTGGCGTTACTCGCACCCGCATGGCCACAGGTTTCTTGTGCGGCGGCTCAAGGATGCCCTGGCGATATATGTTCAGTAATAAACCGATCCCGAACATGCATGCGACCAGGTTCGAACCACCATAACTAATGAACGGCAGCGGCAACCCTTTGTTCGGCAGAAGCGATGTCGTCACACCGATATTGACTGCGGCCTGCAAAGCGAGCAGCGAAACGACGCCACAGCCAAGAAGAAGGCCGAACCGATCCTTGGAGTGCAGCGCGATTAGGATGCCGCAAACAATGATGACCACGAACAAAAAGATCACGAGCAAACTGAACCGCAGGCCAAGCTCTTCGCCAATAATTGGAAAAATGAAATCTGTATGCGCGTACGGCAGATAAAGCATTTTTTGACGACCGTTACCAAGGCCCAGTCCCTCCATTCCGCCACTGCCCCAGGCGATCAATGCCTGCATCTGCTGCAAGCCAGCGTCTTCCTTGTAGTTTTGCGGATGAAGAAAGGCGGAGAGTCGCCCCATTCGCTCGGAGATTCGGCTGGCAATGATCAGAAGCCCGCCAAGGCCGGCGAACGATATCATACCGAGCCATAATGGATTGGTACCGGCAACGAACATGACCACAAAAGCAGTGGTTCCGAGCAAGGCCGTCGTCCCCAGATCGACTTCTCCGAGAACAAGAGCCGCCGGGAGGCTAATGATTGCAAGGGGAAGAATGAGTCCAAAGAAGACATTGCTCCCTGCGTCTTCGCGTCGCGCAAACCAGGCAGCAAGGAAAACGACTGCGGCCAGCTTCGCGAGTTCCGAGGGCTGAAAGGTTACCGGGCCAACAGCGATCCAACGGCGCGATCCGTTAAGGCGCATCCCGATGTGCGGAAAATAACAAAGCAATAATGCGACGAGCGCCAATGTAAACCACAGCCACCATGTACGCTGCCAAAAGTGATAATCCGTCAGCGCACCAACGATGCAGACTGCAAGGCCAACTCCGAACCAAATCGCCTGCCGTCTGATGAAAAAATAGACGTCTCCGTGGCTGTCGCGCGCAAACGCACTCGTGCTAAAAAGCATGACAATCCCAATGACGAGAAGCCCCAGCACGGCGAGAAAAAGGATATAGGCGCTCTTACGATGCATAATCAGGTCGAGCGCGCTTGTTGCTTTGTGTGGCGCACTTCATTTTTCCTGGGGTTCGCTGCTTTTTCGTTCGTCGTTTTTGACTTTGTTGCCTTGGGGATTAACAGCTTTTGGCCAATCCGTAATTTGCGCGCATCCTCGATATGGTTGAGCGCGATCAGATCGTTGTAAGGGACCTTTAGTTTTCTTGCGATCGTCACCGGATTATCGCCCTTCTTCACGACGTACGTTTTTCCAGAAGGCACAGGCTTGGCCGCGGCAGCTTTCGCGACGGAGGGCGCGGTCGCGTGGTCGTCTTTTGAAGATAATTTCGAAGGCGAATGTGAAGGTTTTAGATCCTCGCGGGGCGGATTCTCTTTTTGCACCACTGCAGTTTGCGGCTTGGCGCCATCAGCGTGAATTACTGCGCTCACCGTCGCGGAGGGTTTAGGTTCCGCGTTCGCCGAGGATGCCGGAACGAACGAACTCTCCCGGGTTTTGATCGCGTTGAACGCGATAATTCCCGACACGGCGACTACGTGCAGAAGCAAAACAATCAGCAGCGCTCGCGACAATTTCATGTTCGGCTCCGGCATTTCTTCAAAGTCCATTCCGGCAGACGCTGCCGACGAGCGGCGCGCAGTCGCGGCCCAGAGTTTTCTATGTCTGAAGAAGCGCGGAACTTTCATCATTAGGTTTCCGGCAACGCGCGAACGAGCGCGCGAAATTGATCGCCTCGATCGGCGTAGCTTTTGAACATGTCGAACGATGATGTCCCCGGAGAGAAAAGAACCATTTCCCCAGGTTTTGCGCTGGAATGCGCACGCTCGACCGCGTCGGCAAGCGAGCTTGCAATCTCGGATTCGACCGCGTCAGCCCAGGAGCGCTTGATGCTGTCGGCTATTTCGCCGATCAAAATCGTGGATTTGACCTTCTCCTTTACGAGGGATCGAAGCGGATCAAAACTAAATCCCTTGTCCTTACCGCCGGCGATCAGAATGACGGGCTTGGTTTGCGCGCGCAATGCCTTGTCCACTGCATCGAGGTTGGTCGCCTTGGAATCGTTTACATAGGCGACGCCGTTGACTTCGCGCACAAATTCGCACCGATGCGGACGCGGCTCATAAGCAGAAAGCGGCGGCACCATCTGCTCGAACGACAAACCTCGCGCCATGCCGACTGCAAGGGTCGCCATTAAATTCTCGATGTTATGCAAGCCGCGCAGCTTGGTATTTGCCAATCGCAAGACTGATTCGTCGCCGTAAAGAATCGCTCCTTCTGAGAGTCGGAAGTCTCCACCATTAGCGTAGGCGCTAAACGTGATCGTGCGCGGGCGGATATTCGGTATTTTCTCTATGGCATTCACGACTGCCACATCGGCATTGGTTTGATTTTCAAAAATGCGCAGCTTGGCCGCGCGATATTCTGCTACCGAACGATAACGATCGAGATGGTCCGGAGCGAAGTTAAGCCAGAGACTGATGGATGGATGAAAGGTGCGAATCGTTTCCAGTTGGAACGAGCTCACCTCTACCGTGAGCACGTCGAATGGCTGCTTCTCGCGCGCAACTTCGGACAGCGGTTTCCCAATATTTCCGCAGGCAATCGTTCGTTGGCCGCAAGCATTCAGCGTTTGAGCGAGCAATTCGGTAGTTGTCGTTTTGCCGTTCGTGCCCGTGACTGCGATGACCGGAATTTTATCGCAAAAGCGCCAACCGAGTTCGAGCTCGCTGATGATGTCGATTCCGCGCGATGAGAAATTGCGCACCAATCGAGAAGCCGGATCGATGCCCGGACTTAAGACCGCCATGTGATAAGTAGTCGCCGCGGCATCCGCTGCCGCTCCGCAGATTACACGGACATTCTGTGCTCGCAGATTGTCGATGGTCGATTTAAGTAAGTTCTTCTCTTCGGCACTATCGAGCACTGTAACTTGCGCACCCTCCGATATGAGCAGCAGCGCCGCAGCGCTCCCGCTTAATCCCGCACCAAGAACGGCGATATTCTGATTTTTGTAGCGCACGTTTTACCTCAGTTTCAGTGTTGCGAGACCGAGCAAGGCAAAGATGATCGAGAGAATCCAAAACCGAACGATGACCGTATTTTCCTTCCAGCCTGTCAATTCGAAGTGATGATGAAGCGGAGACATGACGAAAATCCGCTTGCCCGTGAGTTTGAAACTCATCACCTGCAAAATCACCGAGACGGCTTCGATCACGAAAACGCCGCCTACCACAACCAGGAGCAGCTCCTGCTTGCAACAGATCGCCACGACGCCAATCGTGCCGCCGAGAGAGAGCGACCCGGTATCGCCCATGAAAACTTTCGCTGGAAAACAATTAAACCAGAGGAAGCCCAGACCCGCACCGATCAGTGCGGAGCAGACGACAGTCAGTTCCCCGGCAAACGGATAGAACGGAACCTGTAAATATTCAGCGATTCGGAAATTTCCAGCCGCGTAGGAAAGCAAAGCATAAGCAAATGCCACGGTGATGGTGCACCCAATCGCCAAACCGTCGAGCCCGTCGGTAAGATTGACCGCATTCGAGGAACCCACAATGACGAGGAGAAAAAATACGAAGGTAAACCAGCCCATGTTCGCAATGACCGGGGCCTTGACGAATGGCACATAGAGAGAACGCGCCTGCACTTCCAGCAGTGGACTGGTGAGAAAAACGGCGGTGACAATTAGGGCTAGAGCAATCTGAAAAACCAGTTTGATCCGGCCGCTAATGCCATCGGACTTCTTCTTCGTCACCTTGAGATAATCATCAGCGAACCCGAGAGCACCGAGATAAACCATGCAAAACAGGACCAGCCAAACGAAGCGGTTATCAAGGCGCGCCCAGATAAGACTGGACACAAAGACGGAGCCAATAACCAGCACGCCACCCATGGTGGGCGTTCCTTGCTTGCCGCCGTGCAGTTCGGCGAGGCGGTGAACCTCGGCCGCTCCACGAATCGGTTGTCCCAATTTCAGCGCGATCAGGATTCGAATAATGAAGTTTCCAAAGATCAACGTGAGCAAGAATGCCGTCACTGCCGCGGCAATGGCCCGGAACGTGACATAAAGGAAAACATTGAACCCGATGAACCGATCGCTCAGGTGATGGAGGAAGTACATCATGGCGAATTGGCAACTATGGATTGCGGATTGCGGAACGCTTCAATCACTTGCTCTGTGCGCGCCAGGCGACTGCCCTTGATGAGAATGAGGTCGCCCGGCGCGGCGAGTTCGCCTAACAGTTCAGCTGCTTCGGCAGTTGATGCCACAGTCGAGCTGTTCTGAAGCCCGGCCCGTCGTGCCGCTTCTGCGATGGTGGCGGCCACATTTCCAATGGCAATCAGATGGTCAACCTTTAACGCGGCCGCCGTTTCGCCTACTTCGCGGTGTCCGCGCTCCGATTCGTCGCCCAATTCAAGCATCTCGCCCAACACGGCGATCCGTTGCCCCTCAGCGTCCAGCTCAACTAATGTTCGCAACGCCGCTTTCATAGAATCGGGATTTGCGTTGTAGCTGTCGTCGAGAAACTGCACGCCGCGGACTTCCTTGACTTGTAAACGCGCCTTCGTGAGTGGCGCGGCGACCAGGCCCGCAGCGCATTCTTCCAGCGAAAGACCGAAGACGCGACCGGCCGCAATGGCCAGCAGCGCGTTCTGCACCATATGCAACCCAGGCACAGGTAATTGGGCCCGGCAGCGATGCGCGCCTTCGAGAATCGTAAAATCTGTTCCGCTCCCGCTCTGATTGACCTCGCTTGCGCGAATCGTGCCAGCAGTCGTGCCTGCCAAAATCACTTTGCCCTGCGTGCGAGCCGCGATCTCCCGGGTAAATCGATCGTCAGCGTTTAAGATGACCGTTCCCTCGGCGCCCACGGCCTCTGCAAGCGCGCCTTTCTCCCCGGCAATTCTTTCGCGCGATCCCATAAACTCGATATGCGCGACGCCAACGTTTGTAATGATGCCGACGTCGGGCGCAGCTACTTTGGCCAGCGCCGCAACTTCGCCCGGGTGATTCATTCCAATTTCCCAGACTGCGACTTCGTCCCGCGACGTGGCTTCCAGAATTGTTCGAGGCAGGCCGACGTGATTATTAAAATTTCCTTGTGTCTTCGTGACTTGAAACCGGCGAGCGAGAACCGCCGCGGCGAAATCCTTCGTACTCGTTTTGCCGTTGCTTCCGGTTATTGCGACCACACGTAGTGCCAGTGACTTCCGGTAGTTGGCAGCAAGTTGCTGGTACGCCTGCAACGTGTCGTTTGCACGAATAAGCGCGAAATTCTGCGGCACCTTTGCGTTCCAATTGAAATCAACGATCGCGCCAGCCGCTCCGCTCGTTGCGACGGCTTCGATGAAATTGTGTCCGTCAAATTTTTCGCCGCGCAACGCGACGAATAGTTCGCCGCGCTTAATCGTGCGCGAATCCGTGCTGACCTTATCGATTACAACAGTTCCGTCTCCGGACGAAAGCGAGCCTCCGGCCCATTGGGCAATCTGAGAAAGCGGAAGTGGATTCATAGCAAAAGTAGCACAGCCATCCTGATCATGATGAAAACTCTACTGGATGATCCTCGATCGCACGTCGCGCGACTTGAATATCGTCGAACGGGATGGTGTGATCTGCGAACTCCTGATAATTTTCGTGCCCCTTGCCGGCGATCAAGATAATGTCGCGCGGGCGTGCCAGCTCAATGGCGCGATTAATGGCCTGAGTGCGATCGACAATTTTTTCATAGTGAGTCGATCGAAATCCCTTTTCGATTTCGGCGACGATCGTGTCCGGATTTTCTTTGCGCGGATTGTCCGAGGTAATGATGGCGTAATCGGCATGGCGATCCACTGTTTGGGCCATCAACGGACGTTTCTGCCGGTCGCGATTTCCACCACAACCAAAAACGGCAATCAACCGATGCGGGTCAAGCTCGCGCAGAGTTTTGAGCACGTTGCCTAAGGCGTCAGGCGTGTGGGCGTAATCGACAAAAACCTGAAACTGCCGCTTTGCCGCAACCAGCTCCAGGCGTCCCGGCACTTGCGGCGACCTGCCAAGGCTAAACACAGCATCGCGCAGATTGATTCCAAGAGCATTGGCTGCAGCCAGCGCCGCCACCGAATTTGTGACATTAAATCGGCCAATCAACGGAACGCGGACCAGATAGCTCTTTCCGCGAGCATCCAACTGATAGGAGGTGCCGCTGGACTCAACGCGATAATTTGAAGCGCGGAAATCTGCGCGCATCCCCATTCCGTAAGTGATCACTGCAACGCGCTTGTCGATTTTGTCGAGGAGTTGTTCGCCGTAGCGGTCATCAATATTTACAATTGCTGTTGGTTTGCGCTTTCTTTTCTGACTCCCGAGTCCTGTGAAGAGCTTCATCTTGGATTCGAAATAGCTTTTCATGGTCCCATGAAAATCGAGATGGTCCTGCGTAAGATTTGTAAAGACGGCGACGTTCCATTCGATTCCACGCGTGCGATCCTGCGCAAGCGCATGCGAAGAAACTTCCACCGCCGCTGCCTTACAACCCGCGTTGACGATCTGGGCCAATAGCTCCTGTAAATCGAGCGATTCCGGCGTAGTGCGAATGGCCGGCAGCACCCGCTCGCCGATCTCGTAGCGCACCGTTCCGATTAATCCGCAACGCAAGCCGGAATTTTCACAAATGTGCCTGATGAGAAACGTAGTGGTGGTTTTGCCGTTCGTACCGGTGGCTGCCGCCAGTTTTAGTTTGCGCTCCGGGTGCCCGTAAAGGGTTGCTGCAAAATCAGCGAGCGCGGTACGCGTATTCTCGACGACAAGACAAGTTGCGCGGGGATTTTGTTCCTCCCGTTCGGCAACGATTACCGATGCGCCTTTTTCGATTGCCTGACCGATGAATTCGTGGCCATCGGATTTCTCGCCCCGCAATGCCACGAACATGCCATTCCTTTGCACGCGGCGCGAGTCATACGCGATGTTTTCCACCGTGCGATCAAGTGTCCCGATGATCTGGCGAACTGCAGTCGCGGAGAGGAGAGTCTTGAGCTGCATGAGGCTTTAACATGTCCGCAACGGGACCGATTCGCAGCCGCGAACCATGGCGAGGTGTTCAATTGCGCGACGCATTGGTTAAGGCGACTCGTTCCGCCGATCCGGTCTTGCGGATTCGTTCCGCCGGCGTTGTTTTTTCGACTCGCTGTACGGGAATCGCTTTGCGAATCTCCTCATGCGGCTCAAGATCTAGATAGCGGGCCGCCTTTTCCGCCACCCGGGAAAAAATTGGTCCGGCGATGAGTCCGCCGTAGTTAAGCTCGGGTTTGCTAGTGTGCGCATCGTCGAGCACCACCAGACCGACAAACTCCGGATGGTCCGCCGGCAGATAACCAGCGAAAGAAACAACATATTTTCCCTGCTCGTATCCCCCTCGAGGATCAACCTTTTGCGCGGTTCCGGTTTTGCCTGCAATCGTAAAACCGGGAACAGCAGCGGCGGCAGCGGTACCGCGATCGCTTACCACACCGCGCAGGGCGTCACCGATTTCTCTTGCGGTTTCCGGAGAAATCACCTGCCGCAGCTCTACAGGGGAAAGTGAGCTGATCGTTTTCCCTTCCGGCGTGGTAATCGATTTTATGATGCGTGGCGTGATTAATTTGCCTCCATTGGCAATCACAGCCATCGCCACGGTCATTTGTAACGGGGTCACCCCGACTTCGTGTCCCATCGGAATACGGGTGATCGAGATTTTACTCCACGCTCGCGGCGGTCGGATGAGTCCACCGATTTCACCCGGCAGCTCGATTCCGGTCCGCTCGCCAAAACCGAATCGGCGTATGTATTCGTAGAATCGTTGCTCGCCCACGCTCAAGGCAAGTTTGGCTGCGCCGATATTGCTCGATTTGACGAGAATGTCGCGGACACTCAGATACGAAAATGCGCGATGATCGTGTAAGGCTGAGCCGCCGAAATTCCAAAGACCGTTCTCGCAAAAGATCGTCGAATCGGGTCGCAGTTTGCGTTCGTTGAGAGCAGCGGCTGCGGCAACGATCTTAAAGGTGGAGCCGGGCTCCATCATGTCGATGATGGCCCGGTTTTTCATTTCTTCGGGCTTCGCCTCGGCGCGGAGGTTTAAATCGAAATCCGGCCGATTAGCCAGTGCCAGAATTTCGCCCGTTTGCGGCCGCATCAGAATAATCGTCGCCTTTTGAGGAGAATATTCCTGCATCGCAGCGTCGATCTCGTTCTCAACAATATTCTGTAAACTAAGATCGACAGTCAGATGAACCTGATAGCCGTCGCGCGGCGGTCGCTCCTGCCCACGATAAGGCACGATTTCCTGGCCAGCGCGGTTGTGTTCGATGAAGCGAAAACCATCCTGCCCATGAAGATATTCCTCCATCGAAGCTTCCACTCCCTGGATACCACGATGGTCGAAGTCGGTGAATCCAATGACATGGCAAAGCATCGAGCCGTTTGGGTAAATACGAGTGGCGTCATGCTCGAAATAGATTCCGCGCAGATTAGCGGCACGAAGTTTTTCACGCAGCGCGCCTGCCTGCGCCTCGGGTACTTCACGCTTAACTACGATGTAGCGGCGATCACTGCCTAACTTTTCGGCGACCTGCGCGGGTGGGAGCTTGAGTTCCGCGCTCACGAGATCAACGATTGCCTGCCGGTTGTTAAGATGTGTGGCGTCGGCCACTACGGTTTGAACAGGAATGTTGTGCGCGAGGACTTCACTATTCGCGTCGAGGATCGTGCCGCGTTCTCCGTGGATGATTTGCTTATAGACGTGCTTTTCAGCGGCAAGACCGGCGTACTCGTCGTGCTTGATTGCCTGTAGATAGATTAAACGAAATGAAAAAACGCTGAACAGCCCGATAAAAGCAGCGCACACCAGCACGCAACGGGTTCGACTGTGTGATTTCATTTTGTGCCGGAGGCGTTGGCTACAGGTTGGATCGCATCGTCGTCCGCTGAGCGGGCAGGCATGGTGAGCCGCACAATGCTGGCTTCCGAAATCGGCACCATTTTCAAATAGCCTTCTTTCAAACGGCGTTGCAATGCCGACCGCGAGGTCAAAGCCGCGATTTGTGCGCCGGCCATGTCGTTTTGCGTGCGCAGAGCAGCGAGTTCGTTTTCGATCGCCTTCCTGCGCTCGCCCAGGTGGTAGAGTTGAAGCGTCAAATAGACATAGCTCAGACCAGCCAACGCCAGAAACGCCGTCACCACAATCCAACGCGCCAGCGACGCCGCGTTGACTGTATTGCAATTTCTTCGACGCGAACGGTTCATTTAGATTTTTTCAGCCACGCGCAATTTTGCGCTGCGTGACCTGGGGTTCGTGCGCCGTTCCTCTTCGGTCGGCTCAACCGGTTTTGGTGTGATTAGTTTAAGATCGTAATCCGGGTTGCGCTGCGGCGCGGGCCACTCCGGCTTGTCGAGCCATTCCCGGCTACGATCGCGGAAGAAATTCTTGACGATCCGATCCTCCAGCGAATGAAAAGCGATCACCGCAATACGCCCGCCGCGCTCAAGGCGCGCAGCAAACACTCGCAGGCCCTCTTCGAGCGCGCCGAGCTCGTCATTTACCTCCATCCGCAGCGCTTGAAACACCTGGGTAGCCGGATGATGACGGCCGTGACGGCCGACCAGTTTTTCGATAGCGCGCGCCAGCGGCAGAGTTTCGCGAAACGGTGCAGTTTTTCGCATCTTTACGATCAGGCTTGCAATGCGACGCGCTGCTGGCTCCTCTCCCAGTTCGCGAAACAACCGCGTCAACTGTTCCTCACTGTATTCGTTTACGATCGTGGCAGCGGTTAGTTGACCTCGCGGATCCATGCGCATATCGAGGGGACCGTTTCGCATGAAGCTGAACCCGCGCTCGGCATTTTCGAGTTGCCGCGAAGAGACACCAAGATCAAGAAGCGCCCCCCCTATCGTGCGAATTCCTAGCTCATCGAAGAGACTGAGTGCGCACCTGAAATTCGCCTGTCGCACGGCGAGGCGATCGCCGAAGCGTGCCAGTTGCTCACTGACGTATTGGACCGCGTCGGGATCCCGGTCCAGCGCCAGAACGTTGGCCCCGCTCCCCAAAAACGCTTCCGTGTGGCCACCGCCACCACATGTGGCATCTACGATAAGTGAGCCCGGCTTCGGTTCGAGTAATTCCAGCACTTCACTCTCGAGCACTGGACGGTGATATATGAATTCCTCCACTTCGGGTGCCTCCTCTTCGGCAGTAAACGGATCAACGGCCATCCACAAAGGCCGCTCAAACCAAAATGTATTGATGACGTTTTGAACAAGCATCTGATTATAAGCCAATGACGTTTGCCACGTGCTGGTAAGTAGCCGTCTCCTCCTCGTGCGCTCGCTTCCAACGTTGCAGATTCCAAATCTCAAACCGCCCCCGGTTACCGACCAAGGCAACTTCATCCTTCAGACCGATCTTCCGGCAAAGCTCTTCGGATAGAACAAGACGCCCCTGCCGGTCCGCGATCGCGTGCTGGGCGCGTGAATGCAGATGGCGCAAAAAAATTCGGCGATCCCGCGCAGAAACGCCCTGGTTTATTTCTGCCGCCGAACTCATTCGCGCAAACTCGTATGGCGACATGACGAGCAGAAATTGATGAGTCGCTTCCGGCAGGAGAATGAATTCCTCTGCCTTGTCCCGACGCCAGCGAGAAGGAATCGTGATTCGGTTTTTCTCGTCGATGGAATGCCGGAACTCTCCGGCGTAGAAGCGTTCGGGTGGAGAATCGTTGTCCATGAATCGAGTGGAGAATTCATCCATTTTGCTCCACTTGACCCCACTTTTAACCACCTTCCCACCGCGAGGTCAATAAAAAATTTCAGGCCTGTTTGCGCCGACTCACCTCAACCGTAAGCTCCTCGGATCATGAAATTTTTCAAAATGGGGGTGACAATGGCTTGTACGCTTGTCGTCTGCGGCACCGATGTCGGATTGAGCCAGTCTACAGAGCAAACGCAAGGTGACGCTGTGCGCGTGACCGTTTCAATGCACCCAGATGGTTCGCGCACCGTTTACAAGTTCGACAACGCGCAGCACAAAGCCGTGGCGACAACCACGAACCCAGATGGCAAACTCCGCGAAACGATTCGTTACGAGCTGGATGAGGCAGGACGTTTTTCCAGCGGGGAAATCTCCGGACCTGATGGCCGGTTGCGTTTCAAGAGCCGTTACAAGTATGACGATGGGGGACGCCTTTTGGAAGAGACCCAAAGCTCCGAAAACGGCACGCTTTTGCACAAGATTGTGTACAGTTACGACGCGTCTGGCAAGCAAACCGGTTATTCCGTGTTTGACGCGTCCGGCAAACTGGTAGGTGGAACCAGCGCTGGCAAGATCCGCCCGTCTTCTTCTCCCAAAGCACGAGACAAAGGCGCCCGATGAGCGAACTCATTTGGGAAATCACCAAACGCTAACCATGCATTGAGCGACCAGTCGCATCGACATCTGGCTGTTGGCTTGCCACAGCCTGCAAAGAAGACTACAAAAAAGCGTGATTGATTACATCCAAAAGGGCGGCCTTTTAATGTGGCCGATTGTGGTGTGTAGCATCATCGCGATCGCGGTCTTCGCCGAGCGCCTCTTTTACTTTCATCGTGCAACAATTCATGTGGGCGAATTCCTCAAGGGATTGTCGAATCTGATTCGGCGACGCAATTTTGCAGAGGCGCTCCATGAATCAGCCGGCACTCCAGGTCCGGTAGCACGCGTGATTCATGCGGCGATTATCCGACACGACGCACCTCGAGCAGAATTGCGCGACATCGTGCAAGAATCCGCCCAACTCGAAGTGCCGAAGCTGGAACGATTTCTTCCAGTGCTCGCTACGATCGCTTTCCTGACGCCATTACTTGGGTTGCTGGGGACGGTCGCCGGCATGATCGACGCATTTGCGACAATTGCCTCAAGCGGCGGCTACGCCACGGTGACTGAGCTTTCCAGCGGAGTGTACAAGAGTTTGCTAACGGCTGCAGCTGGTCTGGTTGTAGCTACTCCGACTTTTGTTGCTTACAGTTACCTTTCTTCGCGCGTGAATAACATGCTCCATGACATGGAGCGGGCAGGGATCGAGATTGTCCACATGTTGACCGAGAGCCGCCCGATTAGCGGGATCATTAGCTTTCAACCAGCCGATGAGACGGCACGTGAGGTTGAAGCGCGCCGGGATTTGTAAATCAAAAAGGGTTGTAAGTTTTTAGTTTTAAGGAGGCGCGGCCACACTCAAGATTTAAAGCGTCCTCGTTGATGAAACTCGAGCGCACAATTAATTATAACTTCGGCTCGCTTGTGCTCGTGGCGCTGGTGAACGTCGCTTTCCTTTTGGTTTTTTTTCTGTTGCTGAGTTCGAATTTTATTTTGCAACAGGGGATTTCCGTTTCAATGCCGTTCTCTCGTTTTACGCTTGGCCCACAAACTAACCAGCAAATCATCAGCATCACGGGTGGCGTAGTTCCAGCCATCTATTTCCGTGACCAGCGCGTCACCATGGAACAACTCGGGCCGTTGTTGGACGCGGCCAAGCGCGAAGGCAAATCAATCATCATCAAGGCGGATCGTTTCACCTCTTACGAAACGGTTGCCGAAGTAATGAATGCTGCTCTCGAACACGGCATCACATCCGTGTCACTTGCCGCCGCTCCGCCGCGATGAACAATCTCACTCCCGAGCCCGAACCGCTGCTTTTTAGTTGGGATTCACTTCGGACAAGAAAAGGAGCGCTCCTGGCCTTTCTGGCGCTTTCCTTATTGGCACACGCCACCTGCTTTTATATTTTCCAAGTGGTTTACCCGCCCACAGTCACGCTTCTGCCACCGCCGGCTCGTATCGCTTTGATCACTCCTGCATCTGAAGAGGGTCGCACGCTGCTTCGCTGGATCGACGCAGAAGATCCTGGGGTTGCTTTTACGACTCATCGTCCGCTGGAAACGAGGCTCCGCGCTCTGCCAAAGGTTGAGCATGTCCCGTCGTATCACGCGATGGAACTAACTCTGAAGGAACTTCCACCCTTCGAAGTCGATTCGCGCGCGCCCGACTCTCAGCCGCCGGGCCCTGTACCGCTTATTCGCCAACAAAACGCTTCCGCTGCCGGCCCGATCCCAACGTCCGTTTCGTTTTCAAGCGAGCTCGACGCCTTGGGAGTTGCGACATTGCCACCGCTCAAGTTCGACGCTTCAACTGGAGAAACGCCTGAAGCAATTTGTTTTCGCGTTGCCGTAAGCAAACTTGGAGAAATTCGGTTTTGTTTTCCTATGAATTCCTCAGGGGATCCGGCATTGGACGAACAAGCGCGCCTTTATCTCGCGCGTTGCCGTTTTCCCAAAAACGCTCCAGGCGACAGCAAGCCTGATGCGCTTTTGACCTGGGGGATCGCAACAATTGAGTGGGGCAGCGACATTACACGTCCGCACGCAAGGCGGCCAGGCAGCGCTACGCCGTGATTCGAGTTAGCCTCGCCGCCCTGGTCACGATTTATTTGCTGCTTTTTCTTGCGGCGGTTTTTCTCCTTTGGATAGTGGGAGAATGGAATCGCCGGAGGCGGGAGCGACGGGCTCTGCAGTATCGGCTGCGCTGCGTGATGTGCGCGTTCGAATTTGAAGATCGAACGGACGCCCTGCTTCCCCGCTGCCCGCGCTGTGGAAGCTTAAACGAACGATTTAGAATGGAGCAAATTTAACATGGGAATGTGGATAGGCCGGAATCGCAAAGCACGGGTGACCTACGGATTTGATGAAATCGCGCTGGTACCCGGGCGCGTGACAATCAACCCGAACGAAGTCGATCTCACTTTCCGTTTATCGCGCAGAGAAGCGGAGCCGCTCGAATTGAAAATTCCCATCCTTGCCAGCGCCATGGACGGAGTTGTCGATGTCCGCTTCGCTATCGCCATGAACAAATTGGGCGGTTTGGCCGTTTTGAATCTCGAGGGAGTGCAAACCCGCTACAAGAATCCCCAGGAGGTGCTGCAAAAAATCGTCGAAGCCGATAAATCCGAGATCACAGCGCTGCTGCAACGAATTTACCAAGAACCCATTCAAGAAGATCTAATCGCGGCGCGTGTGCGCCACATTAAAGACGGCGGCGTGTTGGCGGCGGTTAGTTCCATTCCTCAGCGAGCGGCCGAATTCGGCAAGATCGCGCAGGAGGCTGGTGCGGACGTTTTCGTCGTACAAAGCACGGTGTCGACGGTGCGACACATTTCGTCGGAGTACAAGTCGCTCGATCTGGAAAAGTTTTGCCGTGAGATGCGCATTCCCGTGATTGTCGGAAACACTGTAGGGTATGACGTGACTTTCGAAATTATGGAGTGTGGGCCGGCCGCGGTTTTGGTCGGTGTCGGCCCAGGTGCGGCTTGCACCTCGCGCGGTGTGCTTGGACTCGGTGTTCCGCAGGTTACTGCGACAGTTGATTGCGCGGCGGCGCGCGACGCTTACTTCAAAAAAACATCGCGCTATGTGCCAATCATCACTGATGGCGGAATGAGCAGAGGTGGCGATGTTTGCAAGGCACTCGCCTGCGGTGCGGACGCTGTAATGGTGGGAAGTGCCTTCGCCAAGGCGCACGAAGCGCCTGGCTGTGGATACCATTGGGGAATGGCCACGCCGCACGCCAATCTTCCGCGAGGAACCCGCATCAGGGTGGGCGCCACGGGTTCGCTAAAACAGATCCTGTTTGGTCCGGCAGAAGTTGACGATGGCAGCCAAAATTTGGTTGGTGCGATTACTACCTGCATGGGCAACGTTGGCGCTCGAAATATTGCGGAATTTCAGCAAACGGAGATTATCATCGCGCCTTCTATCAAGACCGAAGGAAAACTCTTTCAAACCGTTCAAAGTGTGGGCATGGGAACGAGCTGACCTTTTGACCTTTCGTCGCTTCACGCTTTAACGATTCATCGCCATGACCGATCGCAGAGTTGTTATCACTGGCATTGGCGTGCTCACGCCAGTGGGCAACGACGTGGAGACGTTTTGGTCCAATCTCAAGCATGGGGTCAGTGGCATCCATACAATCGATGCATTCGATACGGCGGCGTACGATTGCAAAATCGGCGGGCAAGTCCGCGGTTTCGATCCAAAGCCATTTTTCAAAAATCCGAAGGATGTCCGCCGTACCGATCGATTTTCGCAACTCGCGGTGGCAGCATCAAAAATGGCCCTTGAAGACAGCGGAATTGATGTAGAAAATCTCAAACAGCGCGACCGTTTCGGTGTCCTCGTCAGTAGTGGAATCGGCGGACTGAAAACCCTCCAGGATCAGCTGACAATCCTCCTGACCAAAGGACCTTCCCGGAATTCGCCATTCACGATTCCAATGTTGCTCAGCAACATGGCAAGTGGCCTCATCTCGATGGAGTTCGGCCTGCACGGCCCCAACATGTGTATCGTTACTGCCTGCGCGACAGCAAACAACGCCATCGGCGAGTCGTGGCGAATCATCAAGTTTGGCGATGCCGACATTTTCCTCGCCGGCGGTTCGGAGGCGTCCATCGTCGAGATTGGTCTTGCCGGATTTTCTGCCATGAGGGCGTTGAGCACGCGCAATGATGAACCTGAACGCGCCTCGCGCCCATTTGATCGTGACCGAGATGGTTTCGTTGTCAGCGAAGGCGCAGGAATCGTTGTGGTGGAGGAATTGGAACACGCCAAGGCGCGTGGAGCGAAGATTTACTGCGAACTCACAGGATACGGTCTTTCTGCGGACGCGTATCACATGACGGCTCCGCCCCCAGACGGCCAAGGTGCTGCGCGTGCCATGCAATTGGCGTTAGAGCATGCACGTCTATCGCCTGATCAGGTCGATTACATCAACGCGCATGCTACGTCGACTGATATCGGTGATATCTGCGAGACACGCGCGATAAAACAGGTGTTTGGAGAGCATGCCCACAAGGTCGCGATCAGCTCTACCAAGTCGATGACCGGCCACTTGTTAGGCGGCGCCGGCGGAATTGAAATGGCCGCTTGCGCGCTCGCTATCCGCGATTCGGTCATCCCGCCAACAATCAACCTGGAAAATCCGGGAGAAGAATGCGACCTCGATTACACACCCAACGTCGCACGCGAAAAGAAGGTGCGCATTGCTTTAAATAACTCATTTGGTTTCGGTGGCCACAATGCCACCCTGGTCGCGGCCGCATTCGAACCGTAGGGCGCAACCGCCGACCGCGCCGCAATGTGCGGCAATCGCTTTTGACTATTCACGAGTCCCAAGTCAATTTTCAGCTCTAAGAAAAGCGCGGGCATAGCTTAATGGTAAAGTTCCAGCCTTCCAAGCTGGCCATGCGGGTTCGATTCCCGTTGCCCGCTCCCCCCTATTCATAGGTGAAATGCTCGAAAGTAAAAGATTTTGAAAGTGATTGTGTCACGCCGCGTTCGTTATCTCCTCAACAAGCCTAAAGGGGAAGTGCGCCGACGCAGGATGGCGCTGTAGGCTGTCGCCCAGAGCGAATCGTAAGATATCCCGACGCTTTTTCGGAATTTGAAGTCTTTTTCGCAACCCCAGACCGCGACCGTTGTTTCAAACAATGTGGTTTGGCAGCGACTGCGGGCTGTACACGGTGCGGAGAGGCGGGTGCCTGGGAGCTCCGTGCTGATTCATAAACACCGGACCGGGATAGTCCCCGTTTAATTCCTGGCCCCGCAGTCGTTGAGCCTCCCGGATTACGTCGATACCGATCTTTTTGGATTGTCCTCCGAGTGTCTGTTCGAACATTGAATCGCTTCCCGTCTTTTTGGCATGCGTCCGCTGTTACAGAGCCCCAGAACAGACCGGATGCGCTGAGTCCTGCGGCCGATGATCGTACACTGTTTCAAATCGGTGAATAGTGCTTGTTTTAGTCTCCACACAACAACCACAAAATAATATGAAAGGGCGCTGTGATGCCCAGCACGTTCACGGTTCTGAAATTGATCGCTGGCGGCACTGTTAGTGTCTGGCCCTTCATTGGCGTGCTAATCGGAAATACCAAAGCGGCACTGGAACCGATCGTACGCTAAGGGCTCCAAGGCGCCCGAAGCTGGCGAACAAAGAGGTTTAACCGCCGGGAGAACTTCGTTCTGCTGTTTCCGTAGAACAAACTTGGAAGGACGTGTTTCCTTCCCGCGCGGCACTTTCTGCTTGGAGCTTGGTCGCGCGTCAGGAAGCACGAAAGGCCCCCCAACTGGGGTCCCCGGGGAGTGAACTCATAGGAGGGTAAGATGGCTCGCTTGGTTGTGAACCGCGAGGAAGTTGATCTCGTAACGCATGAGTTGACTCGCGATATTGTCACGATTGGCAGTGCTCCGTTGAACCACATAGTCATTGACGACCCAGCGGTATCAGCGCAGCACGCGATACTCGCGAGAGTCGCCGACTCCTATTGGCTGAAAGATTTGCATTCAACAAACGGGACACAGATCAATGGCGTTTCTATTAGTGGCGCTGAGTTGAAGGATGGCGACAAAATTCAATTCGGTTCCGTCGTAGCGGTTTTTTGCGGGACGTTGCAAACATTGATGAAACAGATGTCATCCTCACCAGCAGGTCGCCTAATCCTCCCCGTGCTAGGTCAGACCGAGAGAGAGAGTCCGACGGCAACGGCGCAAATTTCCCCACCATCTTCGCGTAAATCAACTCTGATCGCTGTCGCAATCGCGGTCTTAATGATTGTCGGCGGTGCGGGATGGTATTTTGGACACAAAAGAGAAGTAGCACCAGAGAAGTTGAGCAGATCCGTCCAGGCTGAAAGACAGATCCCAATTGTTAACCCGACGGAAGATGAAGCGGCCAGCAAACAGCCGGAGCCGATTGCAACACAACCGCAACGCAAGGCCGCCAAAGATCTGACGGTGTTGCCCACGGAAGATGTCGCGCGTGCCCAGCAACCGCAGCAAGAAGTCGGGGCAAAGGAAGGGTTTCCTGTGAGTAACTCACCGACGATTGCTCAGCCATCGATTGCGCCCGCGAGCGGACCATGGCTCTTCCCGGATTCAAGCTCTCGCTATCTGAGTGCGACCGACCTTTCGAGCCTTAGTTCTGCTGATTTATGGCGAGCCCGAAACGAAATATTTGCCCGGAAGGGCTACAAATTCTCGACTCCAAGGGGAATCGCCTTTGCCCAAACGCTGGGCAATTATTACCGCGGTGTAGATGACAATCAGGGTCGCGTTTTCAGTAACATGAATCAATACGAGCGTGCCAACGTAACTCTGATCCGAGCAATCGAGAAAGGTCGATAGCACCGCGCGCATCACGTCGCTCGGCTTTTTGCGCACGCGCGGGTTTCCGCATAGTCGATTGCCTGACGCTTCTCAGGAAACACCGGCTCAACGCCGGGCGATTCAAAAAGCTTCCAGCCCCAACGGTGTGGTCTAATTCCAATTGGTGTCATTGCGCACGGCCAGCGGTCATGGGTGTTCGCAATTTTTTGTCAGAAGACGAGTGGAACTGTTCGCGCGAGTTCAAGAAACGCAGTCGGCTTGTCATCGGCCCGCACGACGAAACGCTTTCCGTCATCGCGGTGTGCGTTAACAATCCAGATCGTGCGCCCGCAAGAATCGACGGCTGAGACGCAGCCCCAGCTCCAACCGGCCTTGCTGAGATTGTCAGCGATGATCTGCCAGTAGTTTCACCAGGCTCGCGACGTGTGATGAGTCGCTCCAAGGAACATTCGAGAGGATCAGATGTGTCTTCCGGTCGTTTGCCGAAATGATTACTTCTTGCGAATGACGCAAAGCCAGGATGAGGCTACGGAAGGAACTCACAGACCTCGTTGATGGCGTTATTTGATCGACATCGTGGTACTCGTGGCGGTGACGTTTCTTCTCGACGCTCTTCTCGGTCCTTTTATTCCTGTGCCGATCAATTTGGAGAGGGGATTTGTCTTCGATGCGATTGGCAAAATGCTGCTGGTCGGAGTTAGCCGTGCCGAAGGTAAGTTGAAACGTCGGATGACGTAATCAGAGGCATTTTAACACTCCTTCCAATAGCTGTACGTTAGACCTTAGTTCTATGTCTTTTGGGGGCCCGCTCGTTAGCTCCCGGTTTGTTCGTGTGCGGCGGCTTGCTTATGTTTGCGGAGCCACGCTGCATTTTTGCGTATTACATGGCCCCCTTTTACAAGCGCGCGTGTTCTTCCGAGTTTTGGATCGAACACACTAACGTCGGCAGGAAGCGCTGCCAGAAAGCCACAAAAATTTGCTACTCCATTGTATTTGAACGCTGCCTCGCGCACAGCTTTCGCAGTGAGCGGCCGGCGGGCATTCGCTGTTCGTGGATCGCGATCGTGAGCAGCCGAGAGCGAGGGCAACGATTCGGAGTACGGAAAAGGGGCAGGCGACGGCACGGGCGATGAGTCCGAAACGAGCGGCTGCGCCGGAACTTGCATGGGTGTTTCATACGGATAGGGACCGGGGACTTTGACGGTCGGGGTTGCCGAGTAAACTATTTCAGTCGGGAAAGCGAGCAGGGTCGCTAGTCCTCCAGCGATTCCCATGATTCCGATCAGGTTTGTCGCACCGTCTCTTTTCATGTTGGCACAATGCCGACTTTCCGGTGCTCGCGTATCGTTTTTGCTATGACGCTACGGGCGGGCATATGTCTTGCGCATTTCTGAATTCAAGTGTGACCGCTATCGCATCAGGAAGCGTCGCGCCAAAGCGAGCACGCCGAGAGCCACGCCGAGCAACATTACCGTGACGCCACCGTCCGGGACCGCAGCACCACCTGTGCCAAAGAGCGTCCACCCTGTGAGGCAGTGGCCACTCGCTAGAAAGGGTATCGTTACTATTCCACTCAGATTACCCACGTACCAGACTTCGGAACCGTAACCGTTGTATGTCGCGAACAGGTATGCGTATAAACCAACGGTGCGAAGGTCTATCGTTCTGCCACCGCCGTTGCGGGCCTGGGTCGCAGCCGGCAAGGACTTAAAAGCGTGGTTTGAGCGAAAGTAGGCCTCGCCGTTGGCAATGTTGATTGCGCCAAGAGCCATGCCGAGTAGGTGGTTCACACAAGTTGCTTTGTTTTGAGCGCCTGATTTTTTTTGTACGCCAGGCCAGAGGAGACCCAACTCGTGGGAATCGCCCATACCGAGGCGAAAGGCCTTGGCGTCATGGCTCGACGCAAGGATTGCCCCGCAAAACGCTATGCAGAGCAGCAGGACTTTGTGTTTCGAAATTGCGTTTGAGTGCATGGCGCGGCGTGAAAAGTGTAATCGTACACGATGTCGCAAATGCCGTGCCAACAGAAACCTGCTAACTCCATAACTATCATAACGATCTGTTTTACAGCATGTTATATTTTGGCCAAATTTCGCCGGATTATGGTTGATCGACGACGAAGCTGTAAAGCGTCCAGACGATAATGCGCAGGCCCATCAAAACCTGATATAAGATACTCACAATGAATAGTTTATCTAATACGCTTTGGCACGTAAGGATTCCCGACAATTCGACCTTTGGATTCTCGTTGGCGGCTATTGGTCTGGCGAAATCAGCTCGCGGTTCCGCCAGGTGAATCCAAGAGCGGAGTAAATCGTCAACGCTACGGTAACCCAGACCAGGACGGGGCCGGCTTCAGTCCAGGCGCGCACCCACCATGTCGATTTCTCATTGGCGTATCGCAGTTCCGCCATCGAAAGGAGCGCCAAAAAGAAAATAATAGTAATGATCTGCCACGAAGTTTTCTGTTTGCCCAGCCGTTCTGCTGGAAGAATCCGACCCTTGGTACTGGCCATCAGGCGCAAACCCGTGATTAAAAAATCTCGCGCTACCACTGTTGTGGCTGCCCATGCTGGAATGGCTTTAAGAGGAACCAACGAAATAAAAGCCGCGGCCATCATGATCTTGTCCACCAGCGGATCCATCAATTTTCCAAAGTTTGTTATCACCCCGTAACGCCGGGCGATTTCTCCATCGATAAAATCAGTCAGACCTGCTATGAGAAAGATGATCAGTGCCGTGGTGCGTGCGTATTGCCAGGAGGAATTAAGCGCCACGACAAAAACCACGGTCAGGCCGAGCCGACTTAGAGTAATCCGATTAGCCCAGTTCATTTTGCTGTAGTTGGCGCCAGAGCTGTAGCCGGGGGCGCTGACCCCGGCATGTCATTCCGGATCTTAAACCGTGGCCGTTTCCAAATCGGAACCTTTTTCTTCAACTCATCCACTATCCATCGACTCGCTTGAAATGCTGCTTGGCGATGTCCACTGAAGACTCGCATAAAGAGCGAGGGCTCTCCAACCGCGACAAATCCGATCCGGTGATGAATGATAACCGATCGAAGGTCAAATTGGATTATGGCCTGCTCTGCGATTTCCCTCAGCTGATGTTCGGCCATTTTCCAGTGCGCTTCGTAATCGATTCCTTCGATTTCACGCCCATCCTCAGAGCCACGAACGATCCCCTGGAAATCAATTCTCGCACCTGCAGCAGGATCCACGCGATTCTCGGGCGCTTCGAGTTGCGCATCTGTCACTAAAACTTCACAAACCGGATTTGCCATAAGGTTCAAGTACTCGCTACAGTGAGTCGGGGCCCCCTTGTTTCAAGCTATTGGAAAAGAAGATATCAAAATGAACACGAATCAATGTGATATTGGAATAATCGGCCTGGCAGTGATGGGGGAGAACCTCGCTCTGAACCTGGAATCGAAGGGTTTTTCTGTTGCGGTGTTCAATCGCACCACCGAGGTCACGGAAAAATTCGCTGCTGGACGCGCCAAGGGAAAAAACATTCAGCCCACGCGCACAATGGAGGAGTTTGTTGCTGCGCTTAAAAAACCGCGCATCGCGATGATGATGATCAAGGCCGGCAAGCCGGTGGACATTGTTGTCGGTGAAATCGCGCTGTTACTCGAGCGAGGCGACGTGCTGATCGACGGGGGAAACTCTCTTTTCACCGACACGCAACGGCGCGGCAAAGAGCTAGAGGAGACGGGAATTCATTTTGTGGGTATGGGCGTTTCGGGAGGCGAAGAAGGTGCCCTCAAAGGGCCTTCGCTTATGCCCGGCGGTTCTCGCGAATCCTGGGAGATCATCGCCCCGATTTTTCGCAAGATCGCTGCCCAGGTAGATGGCGAGCCGTGTTGCCGTTACATGGGACCGGACGGCGCCGGGCACTATGTGAAGATGGTCCACAATGGCATCGAGTACGGCGACATTCAGTTGATCTGCGAAGCTTATGCAATCCTTAAAGATATTCTGGAGATGCAGGCTCCGGAGCTTGCCGACGTCTTTGCAGAATGGAACAAAGGCGAGCTCGACAGCTATCTGATTCAAATCACCTCAGAAATTTTTCGAAAGATCGATCCTGACACCGGGAGACCCCTGGTCGATATGATTCTCGATAAAGCCGGACAAAAGGGAACGGGCATCTGGACACTCCAATCTGCCATCAGGCAATCTGTCGTCATTTCGACAATTAACGCTGCCGTTGAAGCGCGTGTTATTTCTTCGCGAAAAGAAGAACGGGAGGCCGCCTCGAAGATTCTGCCACAACCGAGAGCTCGAAAGTTTACCGGTAATCGAACGCGATTCGTCGATGCAATACGCGACGCGCTTTACGCATCGAAAATTGTTTCTTACGCGCAGGGAATGGAGCTTCTGCGTTCTGGAAGCACGGAATACAAATGGAACCTCAACCTCGGCGATATCGCCACCATCTGGCGGGGCGGCTGCATCATTCGCGCGAAATTTCTCAACCGAATCGTCGAGGCTTATCAGCGCGATCCTGCGCTCCACAACCTTCTGCTCGATCGTTATTTCACGAGAGCCATCAAAAAGGCGCAGCGCAACTGGCGCGTTGCGGTAACAACAGCCATTAAACACGGCGTCCCTGTTCCTGCATTTTCCGCATCGCTCGCTTACTTCGACAGTTATCGGTCGGCTTGGTTGCCTGCGAACCTCTTGCAAGCGCAACGCGATTTCTTCGGTGCGCACACGTACGAACGAATCGATAAGCCCGGCGTTTTTCACACCGAATGGATCGAGTCGGATCAGAAAGCAGCGGAAAAACCGACCGAACCGAAAACCCCCGAACCGCATCACGCGGGAGAGTGAATTACCGTTAAAGCGTTGAACAGTTGCAGCGTTGAAGCGGCAAACGCTTTATCGCTTTAACGAATTAGTGAAAATCGTGCGACTCGCTCCCCACGAGTTCCGCATGGGTAAGCGGTTTGATCTCCCGCGCTTTGATCAAAATCACGTTGTCCGAATTCTGCACTTCGCCCTCGATGAGCAGAAAGGCTTCTTCAGTGATCACGAGGCGAAAGTGTTCAAACAAGTCAGGATCCACAATTGCATTTGAAACACCGGTCTCGTCTTCCAGGCTGACAAACACAAAGCCCTTCGCCGTACCGGGACGCTGGCGGCAAATCACGTTTCCGGCGATTTGGATGATGGAACCATGTCGTGCGCGCGGAAGGTCGATTGCGCGCCAAATATTCGGCAAACTTTCGCGCAATAGCTTCATAGGATGCGGGCCGGTGGTAAGATTCATCGTGTCATAATCCGCTTTCACGCGCTCGGGTAACGTCATTGGCGGTAGGGGAGCGCGGGCACCCCGCCCGGTACCGCCAGTCCGGCTCGGACTTTCGGCGCCCTCGCCGGAAAGCTCTCGATGAGTATCACGCGAGGCGCGTGACACAGCGGGCGAGGCGTCCGCGCTCCCTAGCAAATCGTCATGCAATGTTTCTTCCACATCCCACATCGCCGCACGGCGATGCTCGGCAAAACAATTCAGCGCACCCAACTCCGCTAATGTGCGCAATTCATCTTTTGGGAGCGGGATACGTCGCTTGAAAGCCTCCAACGAATCGAATTGTTGTTTTTTTCGTTGCCTAACGAGTTCTTCAGCGTGTTCCTCGCGTAATCCGCTCACGACACAAAATCCCAGGCGCACGGTGTTGTCATCGACAACCGTGCAGCGCCATTCGGATTGCGAAACGCAAACCGGCTTGATCTTCAAGCCATGCCGCTGCGCGTCCTTCACAATCGTCGCGGGGTTGTAAAAACCCATCGGCTGATTGTTCAAAAGGCTCGCGTAAAATTCCGGCGCTCGATGCACTTTTAAATACGCGCTGCCATACGCGAGAATGGCAAAACTAATCGCGTGCGATTCCGGAAATCCGTAAAGCGCAAACGACGAGATGGACTGAACGATTTTATCGATCTTCTCACTGGTCACACCTTTGCGTTCCATCGCCATGCGCAATTTTGCGCAGACCTTGTTCATCCGTTCTTCGGAACGATGAAAACTCAGTGCGCGTCGCAGCTCTTCCGCTTCGTCGCCGGAAAAATCGGCCATTACCATTGCGATCTTGAGCATTTGCTCCTGGAAAAGCGGAACGCCAAGGGTGCGTTTTAAAACAGGTTCCAGGCGCGGATCAAAATATGTCGGCGGTTCGCGTCCAGCCCGGCGCGCGAGATACGGATGCACCATATCACCTTGAATCGGTCCTGGCCGGATGATCGCCACTTCGATCACCACATCGTAAAAACATTTCGGTTTCATCCGCGGTAAGATGGCCATTTGTGCTCGACTCTCGATTTGGAAAACCCCGATCGTGTCGGCGCGCTGCATAATCTCGAACGTCTTCTCGTCATCTTTCGGGATGTGCGCCAAATCGAGCGGCCGGCCCCGTTCGCGGCATAACTCAAACGCGTCCTGCATCACCGACATCATGCCGAGGCCTAACAAGTCCACCTTCACGATGCCCAGGTCTTCGCAATCATCCTTGTCCCATTGCGCCACCACACGACCTGGCATTGAGGCGTTTTCCAGCGGCACAAAGGAACTGAGCTTGTTCTGGCAGATAATCATGCCACCAGAATGCTGGCCAAGGTGTCGTGGCAATCCATAAATTGCGCGATAGAGCCTGACGAATGCAGGCATGCGCGGATGATTTTTCGGCAAGCCTGCCTGTTCGATCTGCGATTCGAGTTCGAGCGTGTGCGGGAAATCGCCACTGGCAAACAGATGGGAGAAACGATCGATAATGCTTGGCGAAAAATTGAGCGCTTTGCCGATCTCGCGTGCCGCACTGCGTCCCCGGTAACTGATCACGTTCGCCGTCATCGCGGCCCCGTGTTTCCCGTAGCGACGATAAATTTCCTGGATCACGGCTTCACGCCGGTCGCCGCTGGGAAGATCGAGATCGATATCCGGCCAGCCTTTACGGCTCTCGTTTAGGAATCGTTCGAAGACGAGATGATTTTCCACCGGATCGACCGGCGTAATCCCGAGGCAAAAACAAACCGCGCTGTTCGCGGCGCTGCCCCGGCCTTGGACCATGATATTGTGTTCGCGACAGAAATTGACGATGTCCCAGACGATCAAAAAATAACCGGGAAACCTGAGCTTGGTAATAAGTGCAAGTTCTTCTTCGAGCTGGTGCTTCACCTTGGTGTTGATCGCAGCATAACGTTGTTGCGCGCCAAACCAGACGATAGTGCGCAAGAATGAATCCATTGTATGACCCGCTGGCACCGGGTATTCGGGAAATTCGTACCCGAGATTTTCGAGCGAAAACATGAGCCGCTCGGCCAGGCGCGCCGTATTTTCAATCGCTTCCGGCAAATCCGCGAAAATTGCTCGTATTTGCCGATCGCTCTTCAGATAGCGCTCGGCATTTTGGGTCAGCAATTTTCCAGCAGCATCCAAATGCGTGTGCTCTCGAATACAGGTGAAAACATCCAGCACTTCGCGCCCGTACGGCTTCGCGTATTTCACCCCGTTTGTTGCCAGGAGCGATAATCGGTATCCGCGTGCCAGATCGATCAGTTCGCGATTAGCTCGTTCTTCACCCCGAATGAAATGCCGCTGAATTTCAACGAAAACATTTTCGCAGCCAAACGTGTCGATCAAAAATCGGGCGCGATCCGCAGATTTGTAGGGCGTTTGACTCGCTCGCTCCCGCTCGCTCGATTTTTCAATCTGCCCGTCCATGTCGCTCGCGTCCCCGCGGCTCCATTCTGTGAAACGCCGGGAAGAATTGGCGTCTGACACAGACGCCCTACAATTTGCGAACGAGGCGTTGAACAACGCAATAAGTCCTTTCGCAAATTCCGACAGCTCATCCCATCGCACCGCGCATTTTCCTTTCTCACTGCGCAGATGCGCCTTGGTCAGCAGTTCGCACAAATGTTTATAGCCGGTGCGATTTTCAACCAACACAGGAAGAACTGCACCGTCTTCCATCAACAATTCGCAGCCAATGATCGGGCGGACATTATGTTCACGCGCAGCGACGGAAAATCGTTGCGCACCATAAACCCCGTTGCGATCTAGCAACGCCATCGCCGGCATTTCCAGCTCGGCGGCGACCTCAGCTAATTGCTCTGGGAATGAACCGCCGCGCAAAAAGCTAAATGCGCTGCACGCATGTAACTCGATGTATGGCATGGCATGTCATCCTGAGCGCGAGCGAAGGACCTCCCCTACGAAGCATTGATCACGCTGGAAACTGAGAGTGCTCAATTGTCCTTTTGTGAGATCTCTCGCTCCGCTCGAGATGACAGTTTCAGTCATATATCCCATCCAACTTCCAGGTCCCTTGACTTTCATGAGTGAGAACCAGTTCTCCAGCCTCCAGTTGCAAATCCCACTCGGCGCGGACCCACGATTTTTCATCCCACCAATTTCCGGAAAACAAATACGGGCCGCGTTGATCGACGATTTTGCCACGAACATCTGCACCGCGAACGTGCGAGGGGCGGTCTTCACCCAACAGGACAGATCCAGATATTGCTGGCCGAAATCTTCGCAGCACTGAGCGCAAAATATGGAGGGGCGAGCTCCTGCGAGCCTCGGGATATGGTCCCAGCGTCGCAGAGCTCCGTCCTCCATTGCCTGCCGCCGAAGTCAGCGCCCACGAAAACGCCTCTATCCGAAATGCATCTGGCCGATGCGTTTCTTCCAAAACCGGAGTACCGACACGATCAGCGCCCAGAAGAGCGGTCAAACGAGCAAGTGTTTCTGAGAGCTGATGCGGATTGCGTAATGTAGTTTCAAATAATCCGAATTGTTCCCTCGCAGGCCTGATCGGCTGTGCGCTCAGCGCGACCCCAACGATCGGATATTCGGATTTAAAATTCTCCAGATGCGTATGCAGCATCCGGAAGAGAAGATCGACATTGTTGGTCGGCTGCGGAATTTTGAAAATGCGCTCGTAAATTTGTTTATCCGTGAACGTGATGCGCAGGGTCAGTTCTTTTGCGACGAGATAAATTCCGCTCAACCGGATGGCGAGTTGCTCCAAAAATCGGCGGAGCATGAAGAGAAGTGGCTCGGCCGTTTCAATTTCGTTCTCAAATTCGAAACTCTCCTCGAATGACTCCGGGGGCCTGATCAGTTTGATTACTCTGCTGGATTGTCCATTTGCCCGCTCCCACATTCGGATTGCTTCCGGTCCAAGTCGCGCCCCTAGCTGCTGCTTATCCAGCGCCGCGAGCTGACCAATCGTATGAATCCCCCATTTGTGCAGGATTGCTAGAATTTGGCGGATCTCGCTCTGCCGAGTTTTTGTTGCAGAATTCGACGAATCAGAGCGCTCCATGCGCTCAATTTAAGCTGCTCGTTTATATGTTCAAGAGAACATTAAACGAGAACTTCTCAAATGACTTCTACTGGACACTTCGGCAGCGCTTGCAGGAAGGCCCGGCCATAGGGCCTGGTCAGGACGCGACTGTCGAGGATGACAATTATTCCTTGATCGCTCTTTGTTCGGATCAAACGGCCGACGCCTTGTCGCAGTTTCAGGATCGCTTCGGGCAGCGAATATTCAGTGAACGGATCGCCTCCGCGCTCCTCGATCAATTCAAGTTTCGCTTCGATCAATGGATGGTCGGGCACGGCAAATGGCAGACGCGTAATAATTACATTCGAGAGCGCCTCGCCGGGAACATCGACGCCCATCCAAAAACTGTCGGTGCCAAAAAGAACGCTGCCTGGCGTGGTCTTGAATTGATCTAGAAGTTTTCCGCGCGGCGCGCCGCCGCCTTGCACCAACAGATTGAATTGTTTTTGCGAAAAGAATTGCCCCATTCGCTCGGCCGCCTGCTGCATGCCCCGGTGATTTGTAAAAAGCACGAACGCGCGGCCATCGGTCTTCTCGACAAAATGCGCGATCCAATGTTCCAGCGCTTCCCCGTAGCCAGCCTCCCGTGGATCGGGCATTTTCTTCACGATGAATATCCTCATCTGTTTCTGGAAATTGAACGGACTGCCGAGCAGCGCCGGCTCAACTTCATCTGCGCCGATGCGACGACGAAAATAAGCGAGGTCAGAGCGACCGACCGAGAGCGTGGCGCTGGTCATGATGCACGAACAATTGTCGCGAAAAATCATTTGACGCAGGACTGGGGCGATATCGATCGGCGCCGCGTTGAGTGTGAGATATTGTGCCGTCTTACCCGTTCGCTCGACCCAATACACATGCTCGCGACGACTTTGTTCTAAAAAACCGGCAATGTCGTCGCGGGCATCACGAATTCGACGGCTGTATTCCTGTAATTCCGCTTTTAGAAACTCGTCGTCGGTTCGTTTTGCAACGTCAGCTATCCGAGCATGCAAGGTCCTCAACCGGCTCGTAATCGTGTCGGGCACTAGATCGGCGTCACGCACGCGAAATTCGCGGCCTTTCTTGAAATCGCATTTCGATTCAACCGCAGCGAAAAACTTCTCTGCGCCATCGACCAGTTCGGCCGCGAGCCTCACGCCCTCCGCATCGCGCGTCACCGTGAAAAGGCCCTTGCGTGTTCGGGCATTGTAAAGTCGTTGGATTATCGATCTCAGCCCATACTGCGAGATGCCGATGCCGATCTGCCGTGAGGCGACTCGCTCGACCGTATGCGCTTCATCCAAAATCAGGAAATCATTCGGGAAAATGAAACCACTCTCGCGTTCTTCCTGCGCCTCCGGACTTATCAGCAGAATAAACAGCAGCGTGTGAT
This sequence comes from Verrucomicrobiota bacterium, assembly GCA_003219415.1. Classification (GTDB taxonomy): domain Bacteria; phylum Verrucomicrobiota; class Verrucomicrobiia; order Chthoniobacterales; family UBA10450; genus Udaeobacter. The sequence goes on from QHOS01000020.1 coordinate 64,643, forward strand.
TAATCACCAGAACATCCGCGCCCAGCAACCGTTTGCGCGCTTGTTGATAAAAACAGCGCGAATCCTGACCGCATGTTTGCTGTGTGCAAATATGCGCTTCGCTACAGACCTGTATCCACACTTTGGGATCGGGCTCGATCGATAAATCACTGAGCGAACCGTCGCGCGTGGTGCGCGCCCATTCGGCAAGCCTGTTCAACTCATTTTGCTCCGGTCCGGTGAAAAGCTCGTTGGCTTGCTGCAATGCTCGTTCCAATCGCCGCGGACAAATGTAATTCTGACGCCCCTTGACCAACGCGGCCTCAAACTCGACCGGCAGAATCTTCTTTAAAATGGGGATGTCTTTGTAAAGAAGTTGTTCCTGAAGATTGATCGTGTGCGTCGAGACGATTGCCTTTTTGTGCTCTTCGATCGCCCATAAGACTGCCGGCGTGAGATAAGCCAACGATTTGCCTACGCCGGTTCCAGCTTCGATCACCAAATGGCGCTCTTCCTCCAGCGCATTGGCAACGGCCGCGGCCATTTCCTGCTGTTGTGGGCGGAACTCGAAATTCTTTGCCTTCGATAATGGCCCGCTTTCCGCGAAAAATGCGCGGACACGTTCCACAAAATCGCTGCCCAAGCTGTTCTTCAGTGCAATCATGACGCGCAACAGGAAATGACGAACGACGAACGACGAACGACGAACGAAGCCCAAAGCCCCAATGACGAAAAACCGAAGTCGTCGTGCTTGGTCGATTGATCATTCTTCATTCTTTCGCCTTTCGTCATTGGGAATTCATCATCTTCTCTTGTGATTTGGCGCGGGCCACTGATTTGAGTACGGTAATTACCACCCGAAAGCATCCAAATTGTCATGAAGCTTCTCGACCGATACGTCATTCGCAATTTCTTGCAGGTCTATCTTTACTGCATCGCCGGCTTCATCTCCATCTGGCTCATTTTCGACGTAAGCGATAACATCTCGACTTTTATCGACGAGCATGTCGGTCTGCTTCTGGTCGGTCGTTATTACGCCACGCAGATCCCTCAGGTTCTGATCATTCTGCTTCCGGTTTCGCTCCTGCTGTCGCTCCTTTTTGCTCTGGGCCGAATGTCGCGCTCCAACGAAATTGTCTCCATGCTCACGGCGGGTATAAGTCTTCCGCGCGTTCTGCTGCCGTTGATCGGCATGGGACTGCTCACAGTGGGAGCCAGCATGGCGATGAACTATTCGCTTGCGCCCCATGCGGAATTGGCGCGCAAGAATTTTCTTTCGGAAGCGCAGGCCCGTCCCAGTCGTTACATCCAAGGTCAAATTTTTCGCAATCGAACCGACTTGCGCACTTGGTTTATTCAAAATTTCCTTCCTCGGAGCAACACGTTCAACAACGTTCAGGTCCTTCAACAGGACACGAACGACAATATCGTTACAAACTACGTGGCAAGTCGCGCTTCCTACCGCGCGGAAACCAAAACCTGGGATTTGGAGAATGTGAAGGTCGTTCACTATGATCACGCTGGAAATATCGTCGACGAGCAGATTTATCCTTCACTCAAGATCGAGCACTGGAGTGAAACACCTTTCCGGCTCGGGAGCGCAAATGAACGCGCAGAATTTCTAAGCCTGCCAGAATTACGGGAGTATTTGCGTTTCAATGCAGATTTCCCCGCTACATTGCTCGCACCGTTTCGCACCCATCTGCAGTACCGGCTTGCTCTGCCGTGGACCTGCCTGGTTGTTGTGTGCATCGCAGCGCCGCTCGGAATCGGTTATTCGCGCCGCGGCGTTTTGTCGAGTGTCGCCGCCGCGGTTTTTCTCGTCTTTTCGATGAACTTCCTGGTGCACCTGTTTCTCGCGCTTGGCGAAGGTGACCGCGTTTCTCCGTGGGTGGCGGCCTGGGCGCCGAACCTTCTATTCGCCGCGATCGGCCTTTATCTGCTCTATCTGCGCGCCTCCAACCGCGAACCCCCCAGTTTTCATCTTTTCACCGCGCGACGTATCGTATCACGATGAACCCGCTTCCGAACGAATGGGCGATCACACATCGGGCAGACATCTGCGCGGTGACGCACCGGCCGTTTGTCGCCGGAGAATACTTCTACACCCTGCTCTATCACAGCGCTGACGGCTATCGGCGCGAGGATTTGAGTGAAGAGGCGTGGCAGAACCGGAACGAAAACATCCAGCCATTTTCATTTTGGAAATCGCGCTACGAGCCATTGCCACCGAAGCCGCCCGAACCTCTGCCGAGGGAAAATGCGGAACAACTCTTTCGCCGTTTAATTGCATCCGAGAATCCGCCTGCAAACGCTTGTTACGTCCTGGCCGCGATGCTTGAGCGCAAGCGTGTCCTGAAACAAGTGAAAACGGAAGAGAGTACCAATGGGCGTGTTTTGATTTACGAACACGGCGCAACCGGTGATGTGTTCATCGTACCCGATCCGCAATTGCGGCTCGACGAGCTGGAAAACGTGCAAAACGAAGTGGTGGACCTGCTCCAGGCTGCGGCACATGGTTGAAAGATCGACATGCTTCTTCCCGAGTTTTTCGGACAATTTCCTCTTTACCTCGCGCCCATGGCCGGGGTGTCGGACAAAATTTTCCGGCAGCTCTGCAAAGAATATGGCGCTGACGTTCTCACGACCGAATTCGTTTCTGCTGAAGGAATTTTCCGCCGCAATGCGCGGACGCGTGAGTACCTGGATTTTGATGAGATCGAACGGCCAATCGGTGTGCAACTCTTCGGTGCCGACGGCAAGCACATGGCGGAAGCGGCGTGTCAGGTCGTCGATTGGGTGCGTCCAGATTTCATTGATCTGAACTTCGGTTGTCCTGTCAAAAAAGTAGTCTCCAGAAATGGCGGCTCCGCATTGTTGAAAGATTGTGCGACTTTGGCCAGCGTCGCGACCGCGGTAGTTCGAGCGATCGCGCCAGTGCCGGTGACGGCCAAGATTCGCATTGGCTGGGATGCCAATTCGATCAACGCCACGCGCGTAGCACGCCTGCTGGTTGATGCAGGAATCGCGGCAATAACTGTGCACGGTCGCACACGCGCGCAGGGTTATGCTGGCGCCGCAGATTGGGATATCATCGGCGAAGTTGCCGCTGCTGTTTCGGTTCCGGTTATCGGGAACGGCGACCTATCCAGTGCCGCCGACGTCGCGAAACGACGGCGTGAAACCGGAGTTGCGGGCGCAATGATCGGTCGCGCGGCCATGCGCGCCCCATGGATCTTCAATCAGACCAAAGAATATCTCGCCAGCGGAAAGATGGTGGATGCACCCACCCTGTCGCAAAAGTGGAACCTGGTACTGCGCCACTGCCAGCTCGCGGTTCGCGAATTCGGTGCGGAGGAACCCGCAATTCGATCGATGCGCGCGCGCCTGATGTCTTATTCGTGGACGATGCCCAATGCGAAACGGTTGCGTGAAAACTTTGCACATGTGTCGACGCTCGCCGAAGTTAAGGCGATCGCGGCAGAAGATATTTTGAATCAAGAAAGTACGAGTACGGAGCAGGAAAAAGTTGAAAATGCGATCCCTGCGTTGCTGCTTTCCTAATGTTTTTCGATGACGACGGAATCCACCGCTATCAATTATAAGATCGGCAACGAACGACTCATCAGCGTGACCGAGAACGCGGCCCGCAAGTTGGCATCGTTGCTAGAAGAAAAAGGCAAGCCGGAGGGAGCGTTGCGCCTCGCGGTCATCGGCGGGGGATGTTCCGGCCTGCAATATGTCATGGATCTGGTGGATGGCCCGAAGGAGCGCGATATTCTCGTGCCGATCTCAAATGTCCGGCTGGTTATCGATCCCAAGAGCGCGCTTTTTGTCAGCGGCTCAGTGCTCGATTACAGCGAAGACCTGCAAAAAGGCGGCTTCAAGGTCACGAATCCAAACGCCGTCGCGCACTGCTCTTGCGGGGAAAGTTTCGCGGTCTGACTGGGAAATAGGAAGACGCGTGGTAACAATGCCTCATGGAGCCTTCGAATGGATTCGATAAAAAGTCGCATACAGTTCTCGATGTGCTTTCTCTCGGCTTCTTGCGAACGAATGGGCAAGTAAGACGAAGATTCGGAGGAAGAGTTAGAGGAAGATCAAACTACACCTTCAATATCTCCGCTTCCTTGTGCTTGAGATGGTCATCGATGGATTTAACGAAGCGATCAGTGAGTTTCTGCACTTCATCCTCCACATCGCGCAAGCCATCCTCGGTCAATTCACCGGCGGCCTTGAGTTTCTTCGCCTCGTCGAGCGCGGCGCGGCGGTTGGCGCGCACACGCACCCGCGCTTCCTCGGCCATTTTGCTTAGCGAACGCACCAGCTCTTTTCGTCGCTCTTCTGACAGCTCTGGGATCGGCAGCCGAATGATTTTCCCATCCACGGCGGGCATGATGCCGATCTTCGATTCCTTGAGCGCTTTCTCGATATCCTGCACCGTCCCCGCATCAAACGGCTGAACAACGAGCAAGCGCGCCTCGGGGGTGGTGATTAAGGCAAGCTGCTTGAGCTTCATAGTCGATCCGTATGCGTGAACGTCCACGTTTTCTACCAGGCCGGGTGAAGCTTTGCCGGTGCGCACCGCGGCGAATTCGTGCACCATGTAATCGACGCTTTTCTCCATCGACATCTCGGCCTCCAAAAGAATGTCATCCTTACTCATGTCGGTGAAGTGTTACTTCGATGGAAGCTCATCGCAAACCAGTGTTCCCACTTTTCGCCCAAGCACGGCGTCGCGAATATTGGTGGGATTGTTCATGTCAAAAACGACAATCGGTATTTTGTTGTCCATGCACAGGCTGAACGCAGTTGAATCCATCACTTGTAAACGTTTCGAAAGAGCTTCGGAGAAAGTGAGCTGGTCGAACCGTTGCGCATCTGGGTGCTGCTTTGGATCGCGATCATAGACCCCGTCAACCTTTGTCGCTTTCAGTATCACATCGGCGCGAATCTCGCTTGCACGCAGGGCCGCCGTTGTGTCGGTGGAGAAGTAGGGGTTGCCGGTGCCGGCGGCGAAAATCACGATCCGACCAAGTTCAAGATGCCGAATGGCGCGTCCCAGGATAAATGGCTCTGCCACGTTTCTCATGTCGATCGCCGACTGGACACGCGTCTCGACACCCATTTGATCAAGCGTACTGCGCAACGCCAGTGCGTTAATCACGGTAGCAAGCATGCCCATGTAATCCGCCGTGGTGCGGTCCATGCCGCGATGCGACGCCGACACACCCCGCCAGATGTTTCCGCCCCCGATGACGACGGATACCTGCACTCCCAGATCGCGGACTTCTTTTATCCGTTCAGCAATATCGCGCACGACTGTTGGCGAAATGTTGTCGCGCCCGCCCCGTTCTTGCACGGCTTCACCGCTCAGCTTCAGAACGATGCGTTTATACGCTGGCTTTTCGGTTTGCATGAGTGACTTACAATGATCAACAGAAGATATCGATCTTGGAAAGCACAAACACACAGGTCATCGCGAGCCGGGACGACAGTGAGGGAGATCGCTCGTTCAGGATGACAAGACCCGATGTCCGCGGAGAAATTCGCCTGCGCTCATTCGCCGTTTTCCTTCTAGCTGGACTTCGCGCAATGATAACGCGTCTTTACCGGTGGCGACGACCAATTCATTTTCGCACTTCAGGATTTCGCCGGGTGTCCCTGGAAGACCGACGACCGTCGCGGAGAAGATCTTCAAATTGTGCCCGCCATTCATTGAGATGGTCATAAAAGCGCCCGGCCATGGATCGAACGCGCGAATTTTTCGTTCAATCGCGTCAGCCGGATCGGTCCAATCAATCTTGCCGTCTTCGCGTTTCAGCTTCGGCGCGTAAGTCGCAAGTGCGTTGTCTTGCGGAATACGCGGCGTATTCTCTTTGGTAAGCAATTCCAAGGATTCGAGTAGCGCTTCGGGCGCAATCGTCGCCAGTCGTTCATGCAATGATCCACCTGTGTCGGCGGGTAGAATGTCGATTGTGCGCTGCAAGAGGATGTCGCCCGTATCGAGTCCTTCATCAATATACATCACGGTAATGCCGGTCTCGCGATCGCCCGCCGCGATCGCCGCCTGGATCGGCGCGGCGCCGCGCCAACGCGGCAAGAGCGAGGCGTGCAGATTCAAGCTGGCAATCTTTGGAATTTCGAGAACGTCACCTGGCAGGATTTGTCCATAAGCCATGACGACGATCACATCTGGTTTTAAGGCACGAATTTCTTCAATTGCTTGTCGATGCTTGATCCGCTCCGGTTGCAAAACCGCCATTGGCAGGACGCGACCGGTCCGAGCCGGACTGGTGTCAGGCGCGCCGCTCATCAGAGCTTTCTTAATCGGCGGCGGCTCTACCAACTGAGCCCGCCCGACTGGTTTGTCGGGTTGCGTCACAACACCAACGACTTCGTGTTCCGATTTCAGCAACGCTTGCAGTGTCGGCACGCCGATATCGCCGGTGCCGATGAAAACGATTCGCATGCCAGTTACGGCGTCAATCGATGCATCGCGCCGGAGCGACGCGGGCGCCGCTTGGTCACCGCTTGTGCGAGGAGTTTTTCGCCGGCTGTAATCTCGCGCCGGCCTACCGAGGACCCGCAGCCGGTGCACAGATAATCGAAAATCTCCTTGTCGGGCAGGACTAAAAGCAACCGCTCGCGCACAGGCATCGCGGCCCTGCACTTTTCACAGTAGAGGGTGGAAGCTGTGAAATTCTCAAACTGCTGCTGGCTCATACACGCCGTTCAGGCTCTTTAGAATATCGAGCAGAACTTTGGCGGGCGGCTGAGTCGCGTCAACCACGGTCACCAGCTCATTCGAATAATACGAAAGCACTGGCTTCGATTCCTTTTCGTAAATGTCGAGGCGTCGTTGGATAACCCGCTCGTTTGCGTCGTCGAGACGGTTGTCTTTCAGGGCGCGCTTTTTAAGCCGATAAAAAAGCGTCTCTCGACTTGGACACGCGAGATGAAACAGTTTTTTTACATCGATCATCTCCTCCATAATCTTGGCCTGCCCAACATTTCGCGGAATACCGTCTAACACCAGCGTGTCGATGTCCGGTTTAAACTTGTGCGCTTCAACAGCCGCATCGATCGCCTCTCGCCAAAGCTCTACCGTGATGTCATCCGGAACCAACTGGCCTTTGCTCGAGTATTCAAGGAATGCTTTGCCGACTTTCGTGCGAGTGTCGATGGAGCGGAATACATCGCCGCATGCGCAATGATAAAAGCGTGGGATCGTTCCAAGCGTTTTGCCCTGAGTGCCTTTGCCGCTGCCAGGCGCGCCGAAAAGAATAAAAGTGTTATACCTCATGAGCGGAACGACTTTATACTCGAGCCTGCCGGCGCGGGGGAAGCAGAATCGACCGACTAGTTCCCGGTCACGGATGGATCCACATTAACGCGGCGCCCAGCACGGTCGAAGCGCACGCTTCCGTCAACCAGCGCAAAAATCGTGTAATCCCGGCCGAGTCCGACGTTTTTTCCGGGCAAGAATTTTGTCCCTCGCTGGCGTACGATGATATTGCCGGCGATGACCATTTCGCTGCCGAATTTTTTCACACCCAGCCGTTTGCTGACGCTGTCACGGCCATTCTTAACGCTGCCTTGTCCTTTTTTATGAGCCATTGAAAAAAGTCGTTGGTTGAGAGTTGATGGCTAATAGCTTGTGATCCGCCTTTATTCCTCGGTCTTCTTCGCCGCAGCCTTTTTAGCTCCTACACTGATGCTCTTGATTTTCACGCGCGTCAATTTGCGGCGATGCCCAACCGTGCGGTGATAACCTTTGCGCCGCCTGTACTTAAATGCGATCACCTTCTTGTCCTTGCGCTGTTCGAGAACTTCAGCAGTGACCTTCGCTCCGGAGATGAGCGGGCTCCCGTGTGTCACGTCTTTTCCATCGGCAAACATTAACACCTCGCTGAAGGTCGCGGTCTTGCCAGGATCGACATCCAAAAGATCGACGTCGATCGTGTCGCCTTCCGCGATGCGAAACTGCCTGCCACCGGTCTTGATAATTGCGTAAGCCATGAGTGAGCGAAAAAGCCGCCCAAAGTTCCACAGATGGGTCGGTTTGACAAGCGGAAAGCTTGAATGGTGCGCGACGCCGGGGCTACGCTGCCGCTTTGTCGGCGGCGCCAATCAGTCCTTTGTATAAAACTTCATAGCGCAGCGCAGATGCGTCCCAAGAAAAATTGCGCGCCATTGCCCGCTTCATCAGCTTGGTCCAAAGCTCCCGATCACGGAAGATTTGCCGCGCGCGCTTCATCGCATCCCAGAAGGCTTCGCTTGAATATTCGTAGCAGAGGAAACCGTACCCGCTGTCCGAGCTCGGATCGTAGTCCTCGATGATTTCGTGAATTCCGCCGGTCGCGCGCGCAACCGGAAGAGCACCGTACTTTAAGTTATACATCGCACCGAGACCAGCTGGCTCGAACTGTGATGGAATCAGGCTGATATCCATTCCTGCCTCGATCAAGTGCGCCAGTCTTGCGTCATAATCTTTTTTATATGCGAACCTCGTCGGGAATTTTCTGGCTGCGACTGCGAGGCCAGTTTCATAGGCGGGATCGCCTTCTCCGAGAACGATCAGGCGCACATCATCCCACAAAAGTCGATCGAGAAGTGGCACGAGAATTTCGAAGCCTTTTTCCTGAACGACGCGAGTCACCATGCCGAAGACCGGACCCCGCGGCCCGGGTGCAAGTTTCATCTCCTTGAGCAATGCATCACGGCAAACCTGCTTTCCCCGAAGCTTTTTCTCATCGTAGCGTGCCGGTATCAAACGATCCGACGCCGGATTCCAGACGTTGTAATCTGCGCCGTCCAAAATGGCGGTTAAACGATGCGCATTTTCGCCCAAGACCCCATCCAGGCCGCAGCCGCCGGATGGCGTCAGGATTTCGCGGCGATAATGTTCGCTTACGGTCGTGATCCTGTCGGCATACAGAATTCCGCCTTTGAGAAAATTCAGCCGTCCGAAGAACTCGACTCCATTCAGGCTGAAAAATCCCTCCGGCAGATTTGTAAGCCCGAAATCGAGTCCCCAAAAACTGCCTTGGTCAGCCACATGATGAATGGTCAACACGGTCTTGAATGGCAGTCCTTGCGCACGCACAAACACTGGCACCAGCGCGGCAGCCCAATCGTGGGCATGCAGAACCTGCAATTGCGGCGTCAGTCGGCGAGATAATTCGAGCGTCGCCTTGCAAAAAAAGATAAACCGCGAAGCGTTATCCTCATAAGGCTTGCCGTGTTCGCCGTAAATTCCGTCGCGATCGAAAAATTCATCGCAGCGAATCAGGAGCAACTGCACGCCACTGGCACTTCGTCCCTCGAGGTACCGCGCGACATAAACTTTTTCGCCGACCTGTACATCGACAGCGATCCCCGTATCCTTTTTCTTAAACGCGCGGTTCTCCCGAATCTCCCGGTAAAATGGAAGAGCCACGCAAACCTCATGTCCTCGGGAACGCAGTGCAGCAGGCAGCCCGTCCATGACATCGATAACCGCTCCCGCCCGCTGGAGCGGCGGCCCTTCCGCGCTGATCATGAGAATTCTCATTCTACGATTGGTGTTTTCGTCAGTCGTTCTTGCCTAACGAATACTCATGTTTCACCCACTCAAGGGCCTCCTCCCGAGTGCGCAAACTTCCCTCGAGTTGTCGTGTCTCAACCGCCTCGAGAATCTCGCTAAACTTTGGGCTTGGTTCTAAACCGAGGGCGATCAAATCGTCTCCTCGCACGAGTGGCGGCGGAATGATCGGTTCGTTAGCGAATTCCTCGCGCTTCCGAACGAGAAATTCGTAGTTGTCGAGCATGCGATGGCTGCCCTGGCAATCAACCCGGTGCAGCTCAAGCTCGTCGTCGAAAGTCGGCCGCGCCATGAAACGCTTTAATTTCGCCACGCGCATCTTCGGCACATCCTTGAAAACCATATGCTGCCGCACCATTTCGACCGTGCCTTCGATTTCAGCCCCTGAAAATCGCAAGCGCCGCATGATTTCCTCAGTCATCTCCGCACCCAAACGATCGTGCCCGCTAAAGCGAATTCGCCCCGTTTCGTCAACAGTTGCGGTACGCGGCTTGGCCACATCATGCAACAACACGGCGAAAACGAGCGGCACAGAGACTTTCTTCGACAGAAAGTCGAGCATTAATCGCGTGTGCTTGAAGACGTCACCTTCGGGATGAAATTGCTTGGGTTGTTCGCACCCTTTCATCGCCTCAATCTCAGGGAGAATGGCGCGCATGAGTCCACTTGCATCGAGCAAGTCCCATCCACGCCCGCGGTTCGGCGACAGAAAAATCCGCACCAGTTCATCACGAATTCGTTCTGCACTGATCTCATGGATTGAGGCAGCATTGGCTATCAGCGCGTCCCAGGTTGTTGGATCAATCTGGTAATCGAGCACCGTCGCGAACCGTACTGCACGCAGCATCCGCAACCGGGTCGTAAAACATTCCATTGATCGTGACATCCCGGCGCCGGGCATCCTCTTCAGGCGATGAAAAATGAACTGCGGTTGGGTGCCGTCCATCGATGTAAGCCTCGTCGGAACGAAATGTGGCCACCTCGAATTGGAAGTCGTTTTCCAGAACGATGATCACGCCAAAATGCGCGCCGACCGCA
>QHOS01000009.1 GCA_003219415.1 Verrucomicrobiota bacterium
GACCCCGGTAATCGATATAAAACCAGTTATCGATTCAAACGACTACTGACGCACCAACAAGGTCCACAACAGGATTAGCTGTAATTACAGAGCGTCTGTAAAAACAAACAAAAATAAGTGTGAAAATTAGGCGGCAAATTGGACTCGACCTGCTCGTTGTCTTTGCAGCCACCATCATTCAAATGTTCGCTGCCAATAAATCAGGAGCAGGCGCCGTCCCGAAAGGCCTCCAGTATGTTTTTTATCGTACGGTTGAGGTTAACGGACTTTCAATTTTTTATCGGGAAGCGGGGCCGAAGGATGCCCCGACTATTCTCTTACTCCACGGATTGCCATCTTCTTCCCGGATGTTCGACCCTCTTTTCGCCCGGCTCGCGGATAGATTTCATCTTGTCGCTCCGGATTACCCTGGCTTTGGGCACACCGACTGGCCGGACCCGAAGAAATTCGCGTACACTTTCGATCACTTGGCCGAGATCATGAACCACTTCACCGAAGCGCTCGGACTCTCGCGCTACACGCTTTACATGCAGGATTATGGTGGCCCGGTCGGTTTTCGCATGGTACTTGCACATCCGGAGCGCGTAGAAGCTCTCATTGTTCAAGACGCGGTCGCACATAACGAAGGACTGGGCACGAATTGGAAGACCCGGCGCGAGTTCTGGAAAGATCGCGCAGCGAACGAAACCGCGCTTCGCACAAATCTTTTATCGTTGCAGACGACGCGGACACGCCATGTCGGAAACGATCCGAACGTCGATCGCTACGATCCTGATTTGTGGACGGACGAGTTCGCTTTTCTGAAT
>QHOS01000010.1 GCA_003219415.1 Verrucomicrobiota bacterium
TCGAGACTTTGTGGGTTCCTCACGTTGAGTGTTGTCGTGTTCTAAAAAAAGTACGATGAAAGCGATAGAAGGTTACTTTTTGATTACGCCGAACGACCTTCATTGGCGTCCCTCTAACTTGATGAAAATCCCGAACGCGGATTATCTTGAGCGCACTGGGAGCGAGAATCTTGGCGCACGGCTCTGGCGTTTGCCACCCAAGAGCGCGAACACGCTGCACAAACATGTCCGCGCAGAGGAGTTTTATTTTGTGCTGGAAGGCGTGGGGCGAATCCGCGTGGGCGACGAGACATTGACCGTGCCGAGATATGGCGGCGTGCTAGTCGGGCCAGACCAGTTGCGTCAGGTGTTCAACGACACCGCCGCCGAGGTGCTCTGGCTCGTCTTGGGTGCGCCGGAGGAAACTGAATTTCTACCTGGCGCAATTACCAAACCTGATATGTCACTCATCTATCCAGTCGATCCGAAACAATTGCCCGAAGAACTCGCTGGCGTACAGTGGCCACCGCAGAGCTGATCCTCAATGGCCAGCTCTGTTTCCTCACTGTTTCGCGGCGACCTGCGAACCCGCATTCGCAATCGGCTCGTAAAATCTTAGCCCTTCGATGTCGCTGCCAAGCTCACGTAGCGGATAGAGACCTTTCGCAGAACCGCCGCCGGGATCTTGCACGAGATAGTCGAATCCGTCTTTTCCGGCGATCACCACAAAATGCGTGATGCCGCTGGGCTGCCGGACCCGAACGATGACTGGGTTTCCGCGGGCCAGGTTCGAATCGATTAGCTGATACGAAGCCAAATCTTCGTATACGTGCCGGACGCGGTCGGGCGCTAACCACGCCGCGCGATCCCAATAAACCCAGCCTTGCTCGGTGTATCCGCCGACGGATGGTAAAAACCAGTTTAACTGCTGCGGATCGGTCTCGACGCCATAAAACTTGAACACCATCGCCGCGGAAGCGACGGCGCAGCCTTGGCCGCCGAGGGTGCCATTGGCTTTGATTCCGCCCAGCGGATCGTCGCGCCATTTTTCATCGGCCTGGCGGAACGATGGCACCGCGAGCTCGACACGATGGAAAAAATAACGCCCACCGCGCGGCGAGAGTTTTCGTTTCCAGGTCCAATCGATGTGCACAGCGAGCGCTGCGACGAGCACAACAAGAAGAAAACTGATGAAAAACCAAAGGCGCTTCAAAGCACCAAACTATAGCCGCGATTGCTCGCTCGCGAAAGCATTCGGAGTGTCGGCCGCATATTTTGCGGCTTCTTGTCATTCTGAGCGAAGCGAAGAATCTCAGATTATTTCTTCTCGACGCGCCTGTGTACCCAATAGCCAGAGATGTTTCGCTTCGCTCAACATGACAGGGCGCCCTGGTGGTCGCTAACGTCAACAAAAAAGACAAGTTGCGCGAGTGCATTGATAATGCTGATTTCGCCATCATGACTCAGGCTCCGGAACTCCGCCTCGCCAAGCGTATGGCGCGTCTCGGCACCGAGACCGCCTTCGAAGTTTTGGTTAAGGCGCGGGCGCTGGAGGCTGAGGGGCGCGACATCATCCATCTCGAGATCGGGGAACCCGATTTCGATACACCGGCCAACATCATCGACGCGGCCTGCGACGCGCTGCATAAGAGTTTCACTCATTACGGCCCTTCCGCCGGTTTGCCCCAGCTGCGCGAGGTCATCGCGCAGCATGTGAGCGAGACGCGACGGATAAATGTTACACCGGAAGAAGTAGTCATCGTCCCCGGTGGCAAGCCCATCATCTTCTTCGGCATTCTCGCTCTCGTGGAAGATGGCGATGAGGTCATCTATCCGAATCCCGGCTTTCCCATCTACGAATCAATGATCAATTACGTCGGCGCGAAAGCCGTACCGATCCGATTGCGCGAGGACCTGGATTTTCGTCTCGACGTCGATGAGCTCGCCGGGCTTATCAACGACCGCACAAAATTGATCATTTTGAATTCACCGCAGAATCCCACTGGCGGTGTGCTGGAAAAGAAAGACATCGGCGGTATCGCGCGCGCTATCGGCGATCGCAACATCATGGTGTTAAGCGACGAGATCTACAGCCGGCTCATCTTCGAAGGAGAACATCACTCCATCATGTCGATCGACGGCATGAAAGAGCGCTGCATCTTGCTCGATGGTTTCTCCAAAACGTACGCTATGACTGGTTGGCGGATGGGTTACGGCGTGATGCGCGCCGATCTCGCAGCTCACGTTGCTCGGCTGATGACCAACTCCAACTCGTGCACCGCGAGCTTCACCCAAGTCGCCGGCATCGAAGCCTTGCGCGGACCGCAGAAATCGGTGGACGCGATGCGCGCCGAGTTCAAGAAACGCCGCGACGTGATGGTCGCCGGCCTCAATGAGATTAAAGGTTTCTCCTGCCGCTCGCCTCATGGTGCCTTTTACGTCTTTCCGAATATCACGAGGACCGGATGGCCATCGAAAAAGCTGGCCGATGCGTTGCTCGATGATGCTGGCGTCGCCGCGCTATCCGGCACTGCTTTCGGCGATTTCGGCGAAGGTTATTTGCGCTTCAGTGTTGCTAACTCGATCGAGAATATCGAGAAGGCGCTGGGTCGCGTTGCTGCGTGGGTGGACAAAAATTTGTAAGGCCGGTTCTATCGAAGGTGCGCGTGATTGCGTTCTTTCGAGCTTTTTGAAAGAAGTTTTTTGCCGCAGTCTTCAAGGGCGTTGCATCGACAGTCTTGCATTTGCTTGAGCAACGTCTGCATGAGCTTGAGCCGCTTCATTCGGAGTTGTAGTTCCGCAATCTTGCGTTCTGAAAGTTCATGCCAGCGTTTTGGTGGACGCGTCGCGGCGCGAAATCCGAAAAACAGCTCGCGTATCTCGTCTAAAGTGAAGCCGGACTCCTGTGCGCGCTGCACCACCGCGAGCCGAAAAAGCGCGCTCTTCTCATAACGACGTTGGCCATTCTTGCGCACTGGCGGCGGCAGAATGCCGATCTGCTCATAGTAGCGAATGGCTGATGTGCGCAAACCAAAGACACGCGCGACATCGGAAATCGCCAGGTTATCTGCCACTCAGAAACCTAACAAGCAGCCGCGCTGAACGCCACGAAAATCGCTCGCATTTTTCTTAAAAAATCTCCTTTGACTTAAAGTCGACTTGAACTTGTAGCGTCAAAAACTATGAAAAAAATATTCCAATTCATAACTGCAATCGCCATCGTTGTGCCGATCGTTGATTCGGCATCATCAGAACCTTCATCGTCGCAAACCGAGCACGCGTCACCTTTCGCCTGCAACGCAATGGCGTTGTCACCGGAGGTAAGAAAACGCCATTTCGAGGAGCTTGGGCCAGCCTTGCTAAAACTGAAGAAGAGCATACGAGAACTGCCAGATGGCTACGAGTTCGAATTGCCTGCGGATAACAAAACGTATCAGCTGTTAACGGAATGGGCGTTCCAGGAGCGGTTATGCTGTCCATTCTTCGATATCGACCTGCATTTCGACAGAGAACGCGGACCGCTGTGGTTACGTCTCACTGGCCGACCCGGGACTAAAGAGTTCATTAAGGAGGAGTTTGACCTAGCTAATTCTCGTTAGTAGCGCCATGCCAAAAGTCTCAACTCAAGAGTTCGAACGACTGCCGCTGCGAGTTCATACGTTTCTCGCCGGGGTGCCACTTCACGACGTATGGTTCGTCGATCTCCCGCGCTGGCGCGCCGGAGTAACGCTCGATGATTTCCTACGGACTGCGAACAATTGTCTATTCACGCCCTCTTCGCTCGTGCGAATGCTACTCGGCATTCGGCTCTTCGTTGGACGGTTCTTCGATTGGGACCGTAAGCCAGCGGCAACTGCCGCGAAAAGCTTTGCAACACGTTTGACCGAGACGGATCATTCGAGATCATTCGCAGCAGCCGGAACGCAAGATGGGTTTTTCCGCGTTGTGTACCGCTTTGAAAACGAGCAGCTCGTCGAGTTGATCAATCGAACAGTCCATGCGGCGGCGCTGAGCACCCTGGTCGAGACGGCGACTGGCTACCGTTTCTATTTGGGGGTTTACGTCCGCAGCGTAAGCCGCTTCACGCCATTCTACATGGCTTTGATCGATCCTTTTCGGAAAATGATCGTCTATCCGTCGCTGCTGCGTAGCGTCAGTGCTCAATGGAATCAGGCATTCTGCGCGGACGGAAAACATAAGAACGTGAATTGTCGATGCGATAAAGGCATGCTTCCATTCTCCCAATCATGACGGGGAAGAAACGTTTTCGAGTTTTCGCGACCTCACGCATCGGTGATGCTGCCGAGAACCGACTGCGCGAGCGCGGATACG
>QHOS01000011.1 GCA_003219415.1 Verrucomicrobiota bacterium
ATGGCCAATCTCGCCGCGATCGCCGCCGCGCGGCAGGCGAAAGACGATTCGTCAGGTCGCTTGCGCATCTATGCGTCAAGCGAGACGCATTTTTCCATCGCAAAGGCAGCAGCGCTTTTGGGAATCGGGTGGGAGAATGTGCGCCTCGTCGATGTCGACGAGTGCTTCAAAATTCGAGTGGACGATCTCGTTGCAAAAATCACCGCTGACCTGGAGGCGGGCTACCTTCCATTCTGCGTGGTTGCTAATGCGGGAACTGTGAACACTGGCGCGGTCGACCCGTTAGCGGAAATTCGAGAGATTGCGGATCGCTTCCAACTCTGGATGCATGTGGATGGAAGTTATGGCGCCTTTGCCGTTCTCGCGAAATCGGCGAGGAAATTGTTCGCGGGCCTTGAGCGGGCGGATTCGATCGCGCTCGATCCTCACAAATGGCTTTATCTCCCAGTGGATGTTGGCTGCGTGATTTATCGCGCGCCAGAAATTGCACGGACCGCGTTCGCCCACGAAGCCGAATACACTCGCATTATTGGGGAGAAAGCAGACGAGGCCTTCGCATTTTGGGATTACGGGCCGGAGTTATCGCGGCGCTTTCGGGCCCTGAAGGTATGGATGTTGTTAAAAGGAGTCGGCCTCGATTCCTTGGGCGAGGCGATCGAAAGCAATCTTGCTTGTGCGCGCTACCTGGAGTCGATGGTCCGAGCCAGCGATGACTTCGAGATGGTCGCGCCGGTCGAATTATCGATCTTCTGCCTTCGTCATGTACCGGTGCAGCTCAGAAACAAATCGCCGCAGGCAATCGATGCCTTCAATGAACGCCTGCTGATCGCTCTCCAACGCGATGGCAGTTCGTATCTATCCAATGCTACTCTCGCAGGTCGCTTCGCGCTGCGCGGTTGCGTGCTGAATTATCGGACCACTTTGCGCGACATGGAGATACTGCTCAATGATTTGCGACGCGTGGCAGGGTCGTTGCCGAATTCTGCCTCGGCACACAGTTGAAACTCATTTCGTTTGCCGATTGATCATGTGCTCCGGCGGCTCCGTTCGCTCGCCTTGCGACTATGCCAGTCCGGCTCGGACCCTGCTATGTCGCTGATCCCATCGGCTCCATTAACGCAGACTTCTTTCCTGCGTTCGACGAAAAGTTCGCCGCGGTGCGTTATCGCTGCTCAAGCGGCATTAGCCCGCCGCGGCAGCCTTGGCGAGAGCGCGCTCGTTACAGGCGGCGCGCAACGCTTTCATCTCAGCGCGCAGCGCCACCATCCGTGGACCGACGCCTTTGTATTTCTTCGTGACCCCTGTGACTGTCCGATTGACTGCGCCCTGGCTGACAAGGCCCTGAAGCTTTTCATAAGCACGCAAGCGGAGCATCTCTTCGCCGCCACTGGCTGCGTTTCGCTCCCGTAGATTGAGCAAGATAATGTCGAATAACGGCTTGAATTCGAAAGCGGCCTTCGACGAAAGCACAGCGACCAACTCTTCGGTAATGTTGTCGGGCGCGCGGCGTGTGAAAGAGATACCAGACCGTTTAGACATCCAAGACTATAGGCCAGATTCGGAAAATAGCGACCGAGGCAGCGAAGTCGGTCGCTTTCCGTCGTGCGCTGGCGTTTGAACATGAGCGGTCATGAGAGGCTAATGCTGTTCCTCCGCAACCAGTTTCTGAAAGCGCGGATCCTTGCGCAACGGGTCCCAGAGCGGATTGATCCGAAGATCGCCGCGGGTTTCGCCATTGGGCACTTCCAACAGATGCGGCAAAGTGGCGACCGCTGAATCGATATCGCCAAGTTGGGCCTCGACAATAGCCAGAGAGGTCTCTGCGAAGGGTTTGCATAAAGCGTCGCCGTCGTAATCAGCGATCGCGTGGCGCGCCTGCTCCAGTGCCTTCTCCTTTTCGCCAAGGCCCGCATAAGCCCAGGCGAGATAGGCCGGCAATTCTCGCGCATCGACAATAACAGCTGAGTCAGGCGTCGGTTTCATCGCCGCGGCTGCGCGCGTAAAGGTAACGCGAGCGTCGTCATCCTTACCGGCAAATTTCTGGCAGTAACCGAGCAGCGTCATGGTGCGTGGATCGTTTGCAAAGACCGTGGGCGTGTTCTGCTGAATTTGAACGATTGCTGCGTCAAAGCGCCTCTCGTAATAGAGCTGCAGCGCTCTCGCGATGGCAAGGGCCTCGTCCTGGGATTTGTCGGGAGCTTTCGCCAGAATTTCGGCAGCTTCGTTGAGCCGGCCCTGTCCTTGGAAGCTCAATGCTTTCCCCGCGACCGCGCCCTCGTTTCCGGGCGACATCTCAAGGGCGCGATCAAAGATCGTCTGCGCCTCGTCGAAACGACGGACGCTCTGGATTGTATCGCCAAGCGTTAAAAGAATGCCGATGTTGCGCGGATCCAATTGTGCGGCCGCATGATAATGCTTTTGCGCTTCGTCAATCTGTCCGAGCCGTCGTTCCAGATGAGCCATCTGCTCAAGCACGAAAGCACTGTTCGGCAACCGCCTGAGTGCTTCCTGGTACGATTGGAGCGCGCCTTTGAAGTCGCGCAAGACGCGGTAGCGATAAACGCCTTGCGCGAGCCATGCTTCCCCGAGCTCGGGTTGGAGTGAGATCGCCCGATCCGCGGCCTCCTTCACTGCGGCACCGCTGTTCGTCTCCAGATCAACGCCGTTGAAATAGAGCTGGCTGCGCGCGACGGCGAGGCGAGCCCATGCCAGCGCGAATTGAGGATCAAGCCGGACCGCGTCGGCATAAAGGCCAGTCACCTGCTTTGTCGTCTCGAGGGTGGTCGCGTTGTCGATTGCAATCGCGCGCAGGTAAGCGTCATACGCGGCCGCGTTCTGGGTCGGCTTCTCCGCAACGGCTTTTTGCTCGGCGCCGGAGAGCTTGGCATTGAGTTGGTCGGCAATGGCGTTGGCTACTTCGCCTTCAACTCCAAAGACGTCGTCGAGTTTGCGGTTGTAGCTTTCCGCCCATAGATGCTCGTCCGTCGCGGCACGAATCAGCTGGACATTCACGTGCACAGCATTAGCGACTTTCTGAACACTGCCCTCGAGAAAATTTGCAACGCCTAACTGTTGGCCGACCTCACGCAAGTTCTCGGGAGCACTCTTGTATTTCTGCGTAGACGTGCGCGAGATCACCTTAAGCGCGGCAATCTTCGAAAGTCTGGTAAGGATCTCGTCCTGGATGCCGTCGGTAAAGTAACCATTCGATTTATCGTCGCTGAGGTTCTGAAACGGCAGGACGGCGATGCTTTTTTCCGAAGCCGGCAACGCCGGTGCGCCGCGTCCCGCGATGTTTCGGAAAGCGGTTCGTGTTGTCAAAAACAGGCTGGTCACGCCAAGGACGATCAGCGCACCGATAGCCATTGCGACGATGGAGTAGCGGCGGCGATTTCCGGTCGCAGCAGATGCCGTCGTTCCGGCGATCGCCTTACGCCCGAACTTTCCGGGAACAGCTGGGTTTCCGATTTCATTGTTGTAGAGATTTACGACGTGCAGGCGTTCGCCATGTTTGCCTTCACATTCGCCGAGATCATGCAGATACGGTTGCCACTGGTCGTACTGCTCGAGGTCTTCTGCGGCATGCTTCGATACCAGAATGTGACCGGCGTCACCGCAATCCATGATTCGTTGGGCGATGTTGATGCCGGCGCCGGCAATGTTCGCCTGCTCGTTTAAATCGGTGACTTCGTTAACAGGACCACTGTGGATGCCCATCCGGACCCGGATGTCGGGATGACTCTTTAGTGCCTTGGCAATTTCCTCCGCGCAAAGTACCGGCGCCTCCGGGCTGTTACGGAAAGCAAGCGCGCCACCGTCACCGCTCGGCAACCGCAACAGTTTTCCTTCAGCTTCGGCGGCGTGGAATTGCTCAGTCCCGCGGACGATGTCGCGCAACGTATCAATCTGAGCGCTCTGTTCGTTAATCCGCAATTTGGAATAACCCACGATGTCGATGAAAAGAACGTGGGCGATTTCCAGTCGGAGTTTCGATTTCTGTTCGTCCCCCATCGGGGCATGAGCTTAGGCGGTTCCTGCAAGGCGCTCTATATTAATTTTTTCACCGAAGCAATGTCGCGCTTCCCAACCGCTCCATTGAAACTCACTCGCTGCCCACGCTCGCTCGCCGCTACCCTCTCAGCTTTACCTTGATCACTCGCACTGCCCTGTGCTTGCGCCAGCTACCTAGCTGCGTCGCCGTCTACCCGCGCGATTGAAACTCGTTTGCTTCCCAGCTCACTCACCGCTATCCACCGCGGCTTTGCCTTCTATGTCGCTTTCCCCAAACGCTCCATTCCCTCACTCGCGGCGTGTTCTATGTCGCTGATTCCATCAGCTCTGTTCAATTAGATTTCTTGCTCGTGCGTTTGGTTTCCTGATTCACCTCTTTTCAGGAGCAGGCGACGTTTGGGCTGCGATACAGTGCTGTGAGGAAGCGGTTGGTTTTCGCGATCGCAATCGGGCTTGCAGTCGCCGGATTGGTTTGGGCAGACGACAACACGCGCGCCGGCTGGGCTGAGGACAACATGCGCGGGGTGCAGCAGAAATTGCGCGACGGCGGATTTTACTCGGGCCAAGTCGATGGCGCCTACAGCAGTGAGCTGGCTGTGGCGCTGACCCGTTATCAGATTCGCAACGGGCTGCCGATTAGTGGTCAGCTCGATGTCGATACGAGCAAAGCATTGGGCGTGAAGCCGGCGGTGACGACAGCCGCAGCCGATCTCACGAAGAGTTCGGAGACGTGGCGGCGGTTACGCGAGGGGGACCAGCAAGCCCGAAACAATGCGCGGGCCGCGCAATCGCCGCGCACCAATGAAACGCCACCAACGAGCATTGCAACGACAACTCGAGAAGGCGGTGCGGCTACTGGGCCCATCTCCTCGGAGGGCGCGAAACCGGCGTCAGCGCCACCGGCTGCAGTCTCGGGTTCTCCGGCGTCGGAGTTCAGCACGGAACGGCTGCGCGATTATGTCGGCGCATTTGTGCTCGCCGGGCTGGATCCACATGTCGGCTCGGAAACGGATTTCTTTGCCGATCGGGTCCAGTATTACAACGATGGTGTAATGACTCGCGACAAAATCCGAAAGGATTTACAGCGTTATGCGGCGCGCTGGCCCGAGCGGCGTTTCTGGCTCGCAGGCGACATCACGGTCGAGCCGGAGAACGATAGCAAAGT
>QHOS01000012.1 GCA_003219415.1 Verrucomicrobiota bacterium
GGCCGCTGACGTAAAAGCCGAGTAGCTCTTTCTCGTAGGAAAGTTTTTGATGCTCGCTCCAGGGAGTGGCTGGCCTTTTTCTTGATCCAGTGGGAGCGGTTGCTTCATCAAAGAGTGAAACTTGCCCAGCGATCCTGTCACGTTGCGCTGCAGCGGAAGCAGTCACCGCGTCATCAATACAGTTAAAAAGTTCGGAACGGTCTCGGCCCAGGAAATCAAATGCGCCGGCCTTGATAAGGCTTTCAAGCATCTTGCGATTGGCAACGCGCGAGTCCAGCCGCGCGCAGAAATCCTCCAATGAGGTGAAATCACCTTGTTCGCGTTCGCGAATCGCCGTTTCCATGGCCATTTCGCCGACGTGTTTGATGGCGGCAAGCCCGTAACGAATGGCGCTGTACCCGTTACCGTTGGCTGCGGTCGCCCTTGTTTTCTCCGTGCTGCCGCGATCAGCGCCCGCGGCTACAGTTTCCGGCGCAAACTTTAAGCCGCTTTTGTTGATGTCCGGCGGTAGGATGGAAATGCCCATCCTTCTGCATTCGCCGACAAAAACAGAAATTTTTTCTGTGTTGTTGATTTCGTTGCTCAGCAAACCCGCCATGAATTCCACCGGGTAATGCGCCTTTAGATACGCAGTTTGATAACTGATCACGCCATAGGCTGCGCTGTGGCTCTTGTTAAATCCGTAACCGGCGAATTTTTCCAGCAAATCGAAGATCGCATTCGCTTTTTTCTCGGGAATCTTGTTTGTGCGCGCGCAGCCTTCGATGAAATTTTTCCGCTCTTTTGCCATCTTCTCCTTGTCTTTCTTGCCCATGGCGCGCCGGAGAAGATCGGCTTGCGCGAGTGAGTAGCCGGCAAGTTTGCTCGCCGCTGCCATCACCTGTTCCTGGTAAATCATCACGCCGTACGTATCGGCGCAGATATCTTCGAGCAGTGGATGCAGATATTTGATGGGCGTGATCCCCTTTTTCGCTTTCACGTATTCCGGAATGAGTTCCATCGGCCCGGGTCGATAAAGCGCGATGAGTGCGATGATGTCGTCGAGCTTCTTTACGTCGAACTGCTTCGACAAACTGGTCATCCCACCAGACTCCATCTGGAAAAGGCCAATCGTATCGCCGCGGTTATAGAGAAGGAACGCAGCGGCATCATCGAGTGAAATGTCCTTCAGCGAAAAGTTTGGCTCGCGCTCGTGAATCAGGGCCAGTGTATCCTCAATGACTGTTAGCGTTTTCAATCCGAGGAAATCCATTTTCAGGAGGCCCAGGTCATTAAGCGGTCCCATGGCGTACTGGCTGATCACGTCGTTGCCTTTCACATCGCGGCAAAGCGGGATGTAATCAGACAAGTCGCGATCGGCGATCACCACTCCTGCGGCGTGCACGCCCGCATTTCGCGACAAGCCTTCGAGAATTTTGGCGTAATCAAACAGCTGCCGGGTCGCCGGCTCGGTGGCTACCGCTCGTTTCAGCTCCGGATTTTTTTCCACGGCTGAATCGAGCGTGATGTTCAGCTCATTTGGGATCATCTTTGCAATGCGATCCGCATCTCGATAACTCAGCCCCATCACCCGCCCCACATCGCGCACCACACTTTTCGCCATGAGCTTGCCAAACGTAATGATCTGCGCGACGCGGCGTTCACCGTATTTCCGCCGGACGTACTCGAGGACTTCTCCGCGGCGTGCTTCGCAAAAATCAATATCGATATCCGGCGGCGAAACGCGGTCCGGATTCAAAAATCGCTCGAAAAGCAATCCGTACTGGAGCGGATCGATATCGGTGATCCCGAGAACGTACGTAACCATTGAGCCGGCGGCAGAGCCGCGTCCGGGTCCTACAGGAATGCCTTTCTCTTTGGCAAAATGGATGAAATCCCAAACAATGAGCAAATAGCTGACGAATCCGGTTTTTTCGAAAACGCCTAACTCGTAATCGAGCTGTCGAATCAATTCCGGGTCGTTCGACGCGCGTTCGCCGTAGCGCCGCCGCAAACCGTCGTAACAAAGCTCGCGCAGATATTCTTCCCGCGTTTTCCCGGGCGGCGCTGGATACTCCGGATACTTGGAGCACCCAAACTCAAGATCGAGGTGACAGCGTTCGCCAATTTCGAGCGTGTTCGCAATCGCTTCTGGAAAATCGCGGAACAGCTCCCGCATCTCGGCCGGCGACTTGAAATACAGCTCCGGCACGTAACGCATCCGATTTTCATCCTGCACCATTTTGCCAGTGCCAATGCAAAGCATGACGTCATGCGCCTGGTGATCGCTCCGGCGCAGAAAATGAACATCGTTTGCCGCCACCAATCCCACGCCAAGATCCCGCGCAATTTGCGGCAACGCTGTCATGCACTTGCGTTGTTCGTCCATCCCGTGATCGTGCAATTCGATGAAAAAATTCTTCGCGCCGAGAATCTCCCGATATTCGGCCGCGCTCTGTTTCGCCTTCTCGATGTTATTTGCCTGAATTGCGGAGTTGATTTCACCCGCGAGACAGCCACTCAGCCCGATTAATCCTTCCGAGTGCGCGGCGAGCAGTTGCTTGTCGATCCTGGGCGCGTAATGGAATCCTTCAAGGTGCGCTGCCGTCACCAACTTAACGAGATTTCGGTAGCCAGTCTCGTTCTCCGCCAACAGAGTGAAATGATAGGCTGAATCGCGCCGCGATGCCGGGCGATCTTTATTTGATCCAGGGGCAATATAGGCTTCGCAACCGATGATCGGTTTCACGCCGGCACGCTGCGCTTCCTGGTAAAATTCAATCGCCCCAAACAAATTGCCGTGATCGGTGATCGCGACTGCCGGCATTTTGAATTCGACGGCTTTTTTCATCAGCTCTTTCATTCGGATGGCGCCATCCAGCAGCGAATATTCAGTATGCAGATGCAGATGAACGAAAGAGTCGCGAGCCATTTACGGTCACTATAAATGCGAGGTCAGACGCGGCAAGAGTCCGTGAACCGTAAATCGTTAAATCGTTACATCGTTTTTCGAATTCACGGTCCACGAATCACGAACTACGTGGTGAAAAACCGTGCTTGCATTCGCATCGCGGCATTGCTAAGAGAGCGCGTGCTGCGTTTCACTTCGATCACGAGATACCAGGCGACGCTGAGTTTGCTTTGAGATGAAAAAACTGGAAGCCATCATCAAACCGTTCAAGCTCGAAGAGGTCAAAGAAGCGCTGGCCGAGCTTGGTATCGAGGGGATGACCGTCACAGAAGTCAAAGGTTTCGGCCGGCAAAAAGGGCACACTGAGATTTATCGCGGGAGCGAATACACGGTCGATTTTCTGCCCAAAGTAAAAGTGGAAGTGGTGATGGCGGACGACATGGTGGAGAAGGCCGTCAGCGTGGTGGTGGCCGCGGCGAAAACCGGCAAAATCGGGGATGGAAAAGTGTTTGTGCTCCCGGTGGAACACGCCGTGCGCATCCGCACGGAAGAGATCGGCGAAAAAGCAGTGTGATGCAGAAGTTGATAGTTGAGAGCTGATAGTTGAGAGAAACTGCCAGCCTCGCGCGCGACTATCGTTTGTGAGACGTGACACTAGGTGAATTTTGTTAAAGATTACGTTTTTAATTTCCACCAGCCCTCAACCATCAACTAACAACTCCTCAAAATGGCCAAAGACAAAACTCCATCCGACGTCACCAAAATAATCAAAGACGCCAACGTGAAATTGATCGACTTCAAGTTCACGGATTTGCTCGGCACCTGGCAGCATTTCACGACTACGCTCACCGAATACAATGAGGAAATATTCACCGATGGGCTCGGCTTTGACGGATCGAGCATCCGCGGCTGGCGCGTGATCAACGCCTCAGACATGCTCGTCATTCCCGACGCAACAACAGCGTGGATCGATGTTTTCAACGCCGAACCGACGCTGAGTCTCATTTGCACTATCGTCGATCCAATTACTCGCCAACCGTACGACCGCGACCCGCGCGGCGTCGCCGAAAAAGCGGAGGCTTATCTCAAATCCACCGGCATTGCAGACACCGCGTTTATCGGACCGGAAGCGGAATTCTTTATTTTCGACGATGTGCGATTTGCCAATACCGGAAACGCGTCATCATACATCGTCGATAGCGCCGAAGGACATTGGAACAGCGCGCGCGAAGAATTTCCGAACCTCGGTTACAAGATTCGCGCCAAGGAAGGTTATTTCCCTGTCTCGCCGATGGATTCGCTGCAAGACATTCGCAACGAAATGTGTTTGGAGCTGGAGAAAGCCGGCGTTGCGATCGAGCGCCAGCATCACGAGGTCGCGACCGCTGGCCAGGCCGAGATCGACATCCGGTTCGCGCCACTCAAACGCATGGGCGACAACATGCAGTATTACAAATACATCCTGCGCAACGTTGCCAAGCGTCACAACAAAACGGTGACCTTCATGCCGAAACCGATTTTCGCCGATAACGGGTCGGGCATGCACACGCACATCTCGCTTTGGAACGGCGACAAACCGCTCTTTGCCGGAAACGGTTACGCTGGCCTGAGTGAGACCGCGCTCTTTTTTATCGGGGGAATTTTGAAACACGCGCCTGCGCTCACCTGCCTGACGAATCCGACTACCAACAGTTACAAGCGGCTAGTCCCTGGCTTCGAAGCGCCGGTCAATCTCGCCTACTCCGCGCGCAATCGCTCCGCCGCCATTCGAATTCCGACCTATTCACCTAGTCCGAAAGCAAAGCGCATCGAATTCCGCACGCCGGACGCCGCTGCAAACCCATATCTCGCGTTCTCAGCGATGCTGCTTGCCGGTCTCGACGGAGTCCAAAACCGCATGGATCCCGGCGATCCGCTCGACAAAAATCTTTACGAACTGCCACCCGAAGAACTCGCCCAGGTCGCCAGCGTGCCGGATTCACTCCGCGGCGCGATCGAAGCGCTCCAGGCCGATCATTCCTTCCTGTTACGCGGCGACGTCTTCAACGAAGACTTCATCGCCAACTGGATCGACATGAAACAAAAAGAATACGACGCGCTGCGTTTGCGACCTCACCCGTACGAGTTCGCGATGTATTACGACGTGTAATCGCGAACACGCCGCCCGCGCCTGTCACGCAGTGGCGCCGACAAGCCGACCAGGTTGTCGCGAGCACAAAGGCGGGTCCGCGCGGATGAGGACACTGGGATAGCGCTCAATGCTTCACCCACCAGGCGCGAAGCTGCCGCACCACAGCCGTTTTGCTTGCCACTGGCACTTTCTTTGCCCATTGCCCGTTGACCCGGAGGCGAAAACTCTTGCTCGTCGCGAAAGGCAGATCGATCAATTCCAGCCGGAGCCGTCTTCCGGTGTGATGATTCCTAAGCACCAACGAATAATGCGCTTTGGGTCGCGGCATGCTCCCTTTTAACGGGACAAACCCCGGCAGGCGAGCGATAAATGAACATCACTCGTGCACGCGGAAATGTCTCGCCCCATGCAAAAATCGGGGTCTAATTATAGTTAGGCCTATGCGCGCACTTTGGTTCGTCGCCTTTGTCTTATGCGCGACCGCCGCGTTCGCAAGCGAAGACGCACCGGGGCCCGAGTGGTACGCCTGGCCAGCTGACTATCGCATTTCTTCGGACGAAAAGTGGATCATTCGCGACCAGAAGACCGGTTCTGGCGAGAATTCGTTCTTTCTTTATCGCATCGC
Organism: Verrucomicrobiota bacterium; assembly: GCA_003219415.1. Classification (GTDB taxonomy): domain Bacteria; phylum Verrucomicrobiota; class Verrucomicrobiia; order Chthoniobacterales; family UBA10450; genus Udaeobacter. The sequence continues at coordinate 5,647 of QHOS01000012.1, forward strand.
TCCAGAAGGAGACGTTTGGCGTCGAGTGGAGAGTATCGACGACGCGGTGTTTGCCGCTCTTCTCGCGCCCTTGCATCGCACTCGACGCGATTACTACCACCTTCAGATTGCACTCGTGTCATGGGAGTTCCCTGCTGGCCGCTTGCACCTCAAAGCGTACGCTACACCGAACGACCGCAAAGATGAGCTCATCAGTGGTCGCGCCGTGACGTACGACCTCAACAAACATGTTGCGACACCGGAATAGGCCTAACCAAGCGCTGGAGCGAACGGCCACCCGCTTTGCACAGACATTTTGCGTGGCTAAAATCCGTTCACTTCGAGCGACGCGCGCTCCCAGAGGCCGTCGCTCAGCTTCTTCTCGTTAGATGGCTCACATGCCTCGCCTTCTTATCCTCTCATTACTGATTTGTTCGCTAACTCAAGCGCAAGCGCAGAAACCATCTTGGGAATACCCCACTGCAAAAGTACGCGGCTGGCACGCTCAAGCCATTGCAGTGGCGTTACGCGAGTTTCAAAGACACCAAGGCGGGAAGAATGAATACGGGGAGCCGGGGTATGGTGATCTCCGCCACTACGAAGTTTGGATTTCCCAGAGTCCGCCAGATCTGTTGCCGCTTAAGTACGCGCGCCAAGAGTGCGTGCGGGTCAGCTTTTTGCCAGACTCTGCCCCGAACGACCGGTACGAGGTCGGAGGTCGAACGAGCTCCGGCATCGAGGTCAGCTACGACATTTCCAAACGTACATTGAAGATCGTCAAAACCAGCTTTGCACGCTAGGACGCCATCTAACCAATCGATGAAGCCAACGGCCCCCTTTCGATCTAAGTCCAGCGTGTTTGCCACGACACCCTGCCGTGGCT
>QHOS01000181.1:0-16911 GCA_003219415.1 Verrucomicrobiota bacterium
GCCTTCATGGAAGCCCGGTGCCGCGCCCAGTCGCAACATGTAAGGAACTTCCGGACGGGAATAGGCTTTAAAATAATATCCGTGGCCGAGTTCGTGGTGCGCGGTGAAAAACCAGCGCGCGTTGGGCTCGATGCTTTGCAGCGAGCGAATGTCATTCTGAAGATCGATGTGCCAGCAGGAGGCGTGAGTGTTTTTCTTGCGCTTCGAATCCGGCGGCAGCGGATATAAATCCGATCTTTCCCAGAAACTTTGTGGCAACGGCGAAAAACCAAGTCCGGTGTAAAACTGTTCGGCCGTTTTGATGATCCATTCGGGTTTACGATCCTTGAAATACTTGTCGATGTCCGCTGCTTCCACCAGGCCAGGCCATTCCTGGCCCCAGCGATTATTGATCCAGTGCGCCGGAATTTTCTTAGGTACCGGCTGATGAAATTTTTCTGCAAGCTTGTATTTCGCCCAGGTATGCAATTGCAGATAGAGCGGACGCAGCGTCGCCATCCAATCTTCCAGCATCTTGAGCATCTCCTCGGTGGTCATTCCGTAGGCTGCGACCTCGAGCGAGAAGTAATCGGGGTACTTCATCTCTTGGGCGACGCCATTACGCAGATCCCGCAGTGTTACCAAATTTGATTTCAACGCCGGTCCGGACTGTTTCGACGTTTCCCAGACCGCTTTGCGCTCATTGAGATCGACGCTCTTATCCAATTTGTCGTCGATCTGGTTCACGGTAATCGGCTGACCGTTGAGCTTGAACTCGAAACCGTTGAGGATCGACGCTTGCTTTGTCTCTGCTGTGACCCTTTTCGCCACTAGATCTGGGTTTGTCATCGGGCCTTCGGCCGCGTTTAAGAGAAGCTGTTTCAACTGCCGAACTGTTAGTTCGTTGAGTTCTTTCTCATGCGTGAGCAACTCGCGCGCTTCGCTGATGATTGCCGGATTTCCATTGAACGCGGCATAGGCCTTGCCTGTTGCTTCGGCAGCAGCGTCGTGCTGAGGCGTTACATCAGTCACTGCGAGCCACTGTGCTTCGCTGTTCACCCTGTACAGCGCCTGATAACCGGCATTGGCAAGCGCGAGGAAACGATCGGCGCGTTCCTGGATTGGCGATGCAGCGAAGGCGACGGGCAATCGGAGCAAGAGCAAGAGCAAGAGGAAGCGGAAGAATGTACAGCGATGCATGGTGCGGAAGTTAGCCGAAACGAATATTGTAGGGCAAGCGCGTCGGTTGCCAGAGGAGAACCGCCCGCGAATCACGCGAATAGACGCGAATTTTCTTAAGTCTTAGGACCCATTCCTAAACGGCGCTGTCATGTTGAGCGACGCGAAACATCTCTGATTTATTTCCGTTGAGATCGGTCCAGAAATGACCAGAGATTCTTCGCTTTGCTCAGAATGACAAGAGGAAGGCTTGTAATTCGCTTGATTCGCATAGGTCGTGGGTAGAACAGTGTCCGTTTTCTTCTGTTAGAGACACTAATTTTACGAACCGACACGAATGCAGAGTCAAAATTCGTGCTGGTCAGATTCGTGATAATTGGTGTAATTCGGGCCTGCGATGGAACTGCTGGCCACCGCTCCGCTATTACCTGTCCATATCGTTGCGGCAATCGCTTTCGTCGCGATGATCTGCGCTTACGTTTACGTGCTGCGGCATCTGCGCAAAATCGAGAAAACCATTGTCGCGGATAATCTCGTGCCGAGCGAATTAGGACCACGCAACAACATGGTGCTCATGGTCTGCCTGATTCCGCTGATCGCGACTGCGCTGTTACTCTATCTTGTCATTGAGACGTAACTTTCAAAAGAGCGTCAGCTTGCCATCCGCATCCGGCTGCCGGATACCGCCGAAATCATGATGCATGGAATGGATTGCCGCGTTCCAGCGCCACTTCGGCTTTAAGATTTTCCACGTCACGGCCAATGCTCGCGACGGCGGTTACGTTTTCGCCAGCGCGGAAAATCACAGACGCATCTTTCGCCTTCACATTACCCGAAACGGTGCTCCGGTCATCGCCCCCGCCGTGACCAACGTAATGGATGTGCAGATCAAAATGGTTGCTCCAGAAAAATGGCGGAAGATTGAATGCTTCGTCGGCACCTAAAATATTGCGCGCCGCTGTTTGACCCTGACGTTGCGCCACCACCCAGTGCTCGACACGAATTCGCCCGGCGCGCGGATCGGGCCAGCGTGCGATATCGCCGGCCGCAAAAATGCCAGGCACGTTCGTCTTCAAAAATTCATCGACCAACACGCCGTTGTCGGTCGCGATGCCTGCTTGTTTGGCAATGGCGGTGTTGGGGCGCACACCGATCCCGAGGACCACCAAATCGCAATCCAATTTGGTCCCGTCATCGAGTTCCACATGGCGATCTTGAATTGCCGCGGGCTTTCGACCCAGGTGGAATTTCACGCCATTCGCTTCGTGTGTTTCGCGAATCACGGTGCCCAATTCGCCTCCCAGAACTTTTTCCAGGGGAAGCGACCCTTTTCCGACTACTGCGACTTCGAGTTTGCGCTCCCGCAATGACCACGCCACTTCCAGCCCGATGAAGCTCGCCCCGATTACGACCGCACGCTTCGAGCTTTTCGCCTTGTCAATAATCCGCCGGCTATCGGTAAGAGTTCGCAAATAATAAACATGCGGCAAATCGCCTCCCGGAATTGCCAGGCGCACCGGCTCTGCACCGGTCGCCAGCAACAGCGCGCCATAGCCTAACGAACGGCCATCCGTTAGCGTGACCTTTTTCTCTTGCGGGTCAATTGCCGTGACGGATGTGTTTGTGAACGTGTCGATCTTTTGTTCGCGGTAAAAATCAGCTGAGCGCAGCGGAATCCACTCTTCCGACGCCGTGCCCGCGAGATAATCCTTGGAAAGATTTGGTCGATCGTACGGTAAAAACTCATCAGCGCCGATTAACCTGACGGGTCCGTCGTAACCTTCCCGCCGCAACATTTCAGCCGCCGCTCCGCCAGCTGCACCCGCGCCAACGATCACCACGCTCGCTGGCGATGATTTGGGTTTGCGCACCGGCTTCTCATCGATCTTGCTCGTGACGAAAAACTGCGCCTCGCGTTTATCGATCTTGTAACATGCGACGTTGTTCAGCGCCGGCGCAGCAATCGCTTCGCCCGTGCGCAGATCAAAACGCGCATGATGCCATGGGCAGTGCACGGTGCAATCCACCAGCAAACCTTTTGCTAGCGGACCCCCGTAATGCGTGCACGTCGCGCCAATGGCAAAAAGCTCATCACCGCGCCGCGCGACGAGAACCTGCTCGCCAAATGCGTGTCCCAAAAGCATCCCTCCATCGGCTACCTGATCAATTTTGCAGCCCTTCTCGAAATCCGGACCCTCGAGCTCGCCCGAAGCCTCAGCCATAGAATCTCCTGCGTTACGTCACATTAGAATCGCGTCGACGTCGCACATCGCGTGTGACGTGCGCGCACTCGCATGTCTGATTAAAACAGATATGGCAGATGCCGCAATTCAGCGGCTGGTCTAGTGAGGACTGCTCCTCCCTAACGATTGCGCCGACCCACTTTTTGTTCCCGAAAGCAGATCTACGCGAATGAGCGGATCGGTCGGTAGCACAACGGGGCCTTCCCACCGAAGAAAGCCAGCTGGCGCAGGATTTGTCAGCCAAATGTTTGTGTCGGGCACATCGACAAACAATCTTGCGAGGAAAAAAATTTCCGGATGAACGATGAAGCGATCGCCTTTCAGCGAGCGCCCCGACATTCTCATGCGGTCAAGTCCGCCGTGGGAAATTGTCACTGTAACAACTTGTGGGCCAAGCGTTGGAAATGGCGAAAAACCGACTGCCTTGAGCTGAACTTGTTCGCCACTAAGCAGGCGTTTGCGGAGATTACTCAATGCGATGGTAAATCCGAATCCGGCAAACGTACGACCCGGCTCAACGTTTATCTTTTCCGACACGTCCTTGTGCTCTTCGCGGACGTGTGCGCTGGCGATTCCAGACAGAAAATCTGCGGCGAATTCACGTTGCGACTTTCCATCCTTCGATTCTTTCCAGGACCATTTTTCCTGGATCAGTTCTGGCTGTTGTCGAAATTGCGTCTGTTCCTCATAGAATTCCCCGTCTGGGAACTTATAAGTGATCATTACGTGTAGTCGCTTGTTCTCCACCCACTGCCGGAATTCGCCATCGGCGATTTTCTTCCCGTCAATGCTGCACAGTCCCGGATAACCATGCGCGGCGCCTGCCAACTCGGTTACCTCGAGTGCAAAGATCGATGTCGCGAAGAATCCAGCGGGAAAGATCAAGAAACAAGCTATCAATTTTTTCACGAGCATGCGCATCACGGGTATCGCGAAACGCAATCCAGACGGCTGCATTACCGGATGGTGGACTTTGTGATTTTGGTAACACAGATGTTACCATCTGACCCGAAATCGGACTCGACATCTGCAAGATCGTCGTTATTATTTTCATCGATGAGCGTCGACATTCTTAATTCGACAGACCTTCGAAGGCTGCTCGCCTTTGCGTTGGCGCTCGTGTGGTGGCGATAGAAAGCGACCGTTTCTCAACGGGACGCTGAATTTCTCTCTTTGTCTCAAGCGAGAGATCTGGCGTTTGCACCAATAAAAATAACCCAAGGATTGTAACCATATGTTAATCGTGATGAAACCCGGCGCTGATGCGCAGGAAATCGACGCAGTTGTAAACGTGATTCAGGAATTTGGGCTGCGCCCTCATTCGATGCCAGGGGCGACGCGAACAGCCATTGGGATCACTGGCAACCAGGGTCCTATCGATGGCAGGCGATTCGAAAATCTGCCGGGCGTGGCGGAAGTCATCCGGGTTACCAAGCCGTACAAGTTGATCACGCTCGACTTGCGCCCGGAAAAAACAGTGGTGCGAGTTGGGAATGCTACCATCGGAGGAAGTGAACTCGCTATTATCGCGGGACCGTGCGCGATCGAGAGTCACGATCAGGCATTCGCTGTGGCGGAAGCGGTGCAGCAAAGCGGTGCGCGGTTTTTTCGAGGTGGCGTGTGGAAGCCCCGAAGTTCTCCGTACGCGTTTCAAGGCCTGGGAGAGAAAGGCTGGAGAATCATGTCCGAGGTCCGCGAGACGTTTGGGTTAAAGATTGTCACCGAAGCACTCGAAGAACCTCATATCGATCTGATCGAACAGTACGGCGACGTCATTCAAATCGGCGCCCGTAACATGCAGAACTTTTCACTGCTCAGGCGAGCTGGCCGGTCGCAACTGCCGGTCCTGTTGAAGCGAGGAATGGCTGCAACACTCGAAGAATGGTTACTCGCGGCGGAATACATCATGGCCGAGGGCAATTACAACGTAATCTTGTGCGAGCGCGGCGTTCGGACTTTCACCCAGCATACGCGTAACACACTCGATCTTGCTTCTGTTCCGGCGATCCGGCGAATTTCTCATCTGCCGGTAATCGTGGATCCATCACACGGCACAGGTAGCGCGTACATGGTTACGCCGCTTGCGCGCGCAGGCGTTGCAGTCGGAGCCGACGGACTCATGGTGGAAGTTCATGACCATCCAGAGCTCGCCCTTTCGGATGGGGCACAAGCTCTGACGCCCTCGGAGTATGCCCAACTCGTCAAAGAAGTTCGTGCGCTCCGTGAGATTGCCACTCCGACAGTTACTGAGAGTCCGACACAGCACCAAGCGGCCTAACGAATTCAAGTTAATGCTTCTCCTGATCGATAACTACGACTCCTTCACTTACAACCTGGCCCAATATTTTGGCGAGCTCGGATGCGAGCTTGTTATTAAGCGGAACGACGAAATCTCACCTGATGAAATCGCTGTGTTAGCGCCCAAACATATCTGTATCTCGCCGGGACCCTGCACTCCGCGTGAAGCGGGAATCAGCAAAGACATCGTCCTGCGATTCGGGTCGAAGATTCCAATGCTCGGTGTTTGTCTTGGACATCAATGCATCGCCGAAGCGTACGGCGGGAAAATCGTGCGCGCTTCCACTCTCATGCATGGGAAGTCATCTACGATCAGACATGACGGAAGCGGACTCTTTACCGATTTGCCTGCGCCGTTTGAAGCCGGTCGATACCACTCGCTGGCCGTCGAGCGGAGTTCCTTTCCAAGGTGCCTCGAGATCATCGCTGAAAGCGACGACGGCGAAATCATGGCGTTGCGTCATCGCGAGTTTCCCGTGTACGGCGTCCAATTTCACCCGGAATCGGTTCTCACACGTGACGGCAAGAAAATTCTCGGGCGTTTCCTTTTGCATCGGCCAAATCCATGAAAGCGCAGATCACCCCAAGCATGGACGAGTTTTGTCAGCTCGGGCGACACGGTAACGTTGTCCCAGTTTTCGCAGAGTTTATCGCCGATAACGAAACGCCCGTTTCGGCATTCAAGAAGTTAGACGGCGGCGGTTACGGTTTCCTGTTCGAATCGACTGAGAAAAACGACGAGTCGGGACGCTTCTCCTTCGTCGGAATCGACCCCCGGATCGTGATAAAAACCCACGGTCAGCGGCTACAAATCTTCGAATTGGGAGTTGAGCGGCGGACTGAAACAACAAGTGACCCATTGGATGAGCTCCGCAATCTGATGGCGCGCTATCAGTTTGTCTCGAACCCAAAACTGCCGCGGTTCAGCGGCGGCGCTGTTGGTTTCCTCGGCTACGAAGCAATCCATTCCTTCGAACCCAAAGTTCCGACAGCAGAGCGTGATGAACTGCAATTGCCTGAGATGATCTTCATGATTACAAGCAGCCTTCTCATCTTCGACCATCGGCTACGCACGTTGAAGATCGTCGCGAACGCATTCCTCGATGATGGCCCACTCGAAAAACTTTATGCGCGAGCGGCTGAATCGATCCATGTCATCATGCGCAGGCTCGCGAAACCTGCCGATCTTCCGCCGATTCCACCTGCCGATTGCGAAATACAGCCTGCTCACAGCAATTTTCATCCGGAAGAGTTCAAGCGCGCGGTAGAACAAGCCAAGGAATACATTCGGGGAGGCGACATCTTCCAGGTTGTCTTGTCACAGCGATTTGAGTCCAGCTTCAGCGGCGACCCGCTCGATTTTTATCGATGTCTTCGTTTCATCAATCCGTCGCCGTACATGTTTTGTCTTAAGTTCGGAGCTGATTTTGCGCTTGTTGGAAGCTCGCCGGAGATGCATGTCCGGCTAATCGGCGACGCGGTGGAGATCCGTCCGCTCGCTGGCACGCGCCCGCGCGGCGACACCTCCGCGCAGGACGAGAAGAACGCTGCCGAACTCCTCGCCGATCCCAAGGAACGCGCTGAGCACATCATGCTCGTCGATCTCGCGCGCAACGATGTCGGCCGGGTTTCAGGCTTCGGCACGGTGCGCGTGACCGAATTGATGGAGATCGAGCGCTACAGCCACGTCATGCATATCGTTTCAAATGTCACCGGTCACCTGCGTACGGGCTGCACCGGGTTCGACCTGGTCAAAGCAACGTTTCCCGCAGGGACTGTCTCCGGAGCGCCGAAAATTCGCGCCATGCAAATCATTAGCGAATTGGAACGGACCAGACGCGGCTGTTACGCGGGCGCGATCGGCTATTTTGGATTCGATGGCAATGTCGATTCCTGCATCGCGCTGCGCTGCGCGGTTTTGAAAAATGGGAAGGCATATTTTCAAAGCGGCGCGGGCATCGTCGCCGACTCAAGTCCACATTCCGAGTACGAGGAAACGGTCAATAAAGCGCGCGCGATGAGAAAGGCGCTCGCGATGGCGACACGGATTACGCCATCCCGAAGGGGCGAATGCGGATGCAATGCAAGCGACATCGGCGATTTTAAACTGCGCGAACTAACGCTGCGCCTCATGCGCGGTGAGAATCTCAGCCGTGCGGAGGCTGGAAATTTTCTAGACTGTCTGCTGAACCCTGTTGCTACAGACGCACAAATCGCGGCCGCGCTTACCAGTCTGGCAGTAAAAGGCGAGAGCTTCGATGAGCTCGCGGGAATTGCCGAAGCAATGCGAAATCGTGCAGTGCCATTGCGATCGCGTCACGCGCGCTTCATCGATACAGCAGGCACCGGATCGAGCGTCGCAAAAACCTTCAATGTTTCAACAGCGGCTGCTTTTGTGATTGCGGGCGCCGGTCTGCCCGTAGCGAAACATGGCTCGCGGGCGGCAACGTCACGTTGCGGCAGCGCTGATGTCCTCCAGGCGCTGGGCGTCAACACAGCCGCTCCACCCGCGACCGTCGAGCGCTGTCTCAACGAGCATGAAATCTGTTTCATCTTTGCGCCACTTTTTCATGCTGCAGCAGCCCGCGTCGCTCATGTGCGCCGCGAGCTTGGGGTGCACACGACATTCAACATGCTCGGTCCCCTAACGAATCCCGCACAGGCACCGTTTCAGATCGTGGGCGTCTGGCATCGGTCGTTACTTGAACGCGTCGCGTCGGCCCTGGCTCGTCTCGGCGTGAAGAAAGCATGGGTGGTACATGGTGCCGATGGCCTGGATGAAATAACAATTGCCGACAAAACGTACGTTGCCGCCTGTTCGTCCACTGGCGAAGTGGAAACATTTACAGTGTCCCCCGACGACTTTGGATTGGAACGCCAACACTTCGATGGATTTTGCGGTAAGGGACCGCAAGAAAACGCACATCTGATTCACGCAATTTTGCAAGGCGAGACAACGAAAACGACAAGTGCCGCGCGCGATCTCGTCATCATTAACGCCGCTGCCGCCCTTTATCTTGCGGGGGTTGCCCCCGATCTCCGATACGCAGTAGGGCTTGCCTGTGAAAGCATCGACAGCGGACGTGCTGCATCGAAGCTGGATGCACTGGTTCGGGAGACAAATCGAAAGCCATGATCAAAAGCATTTTCTCGCAAATCCTGGATCGAAAACGAAAAGCCGTTGCGCACCTTCGAGCGGATCCTTCTTCCCAAGACTTTCGCGAACGCGCGCTGAAGATTCGAAAGAACGCTGACCCGCATCGGTTGCTACGAGCTCTGGAGTCCAACTCACAGCGACTGAAAATCATCGCAGAGTTCAAACGCAGATCGCCTTCCGCTGGAATTATTCGAGACGATTTGGCGGTCAGTGACATTGTTCGCTGCTACGAACGCGGTGGCGCTTGCGCAATCTCGGTTCTAACCGACGAAGAATATTTTGGCGGCTCGATCGTCGATCTTCGCGCGGCGCGATCCATTACGAACCTGCCGCTTTTGCGTAAAGACTTTATCATCGATCCAATCCAAATCTTCGAAGCCGCCATCGCTGGAGCCGACGCCGTACTGTTGATTGTTACCGCACTGGATGACCATTTGTTAACAGAATTGCGCGCACTCGCTGAGGAAGAACTGGGACTCGACGCCTTAGTTGAAGTGCATACGTCCGAGGAATTGCGGCGCGCCCTGAATTCAGGCGCAAGGATCGTCGGAGTAAATAACCGCGATCTCAGAACGTTTGAGGTTTCATTGAATACAAGCGAGCGATTGATCGCGGAGGTTCCGCCAGACAGAATCCTGATCAGCGAAAGCGGACTGCAAAGTGCAGACTCGCTGCTTCGCCTTCGTAAAGTCGGATTTCGCGGTTTTCTGGTAGGCGAAGCCTTGATGCGCGCGCCCAATCCCGAAACGGTTCTTCGCAATTTAGTCGCCGCGGCTGAAGATCGGCAACTTACAGAAGCTTCAATTGAAGCTCGGCAATGATAACTCCAGTGCAAATCAAGATTTGTGGCGTCACGAATGTTAAAGACGCCAGAGCATGCTCCGAACTCGGAGCCAGCATGATTGGGTTCAACTTTTATCCCCAAAGTTCACGTTATATTGAGCCCAAGTTCGCCCGGCGAATTATCGACGCAGTATCGCCTCGAGTTTTGCCGGTCGGAGTTTTCGTAGACGCCAGTGCCGAACATATTCGAACCACCGCGGACGCAGCCGGCGTTCGATGCGTGCAATTATATGGGGGCACGTCAGCGGAAATATGCAGCGAACTAGCTCGTGAATTTCGTGTGATCCGGGCGTTCTCGACGGATCCTCAGTTCCGACCTGAAGAGGTCGCGTTATTTGGCGATTGCGACGTGCTGGTTGACGCGCATCATCCGACCCTCCGTGGCGGAACTGGTCGGACATGTGATTGGCTATCAGCGAGAACAACTCGTTCCTTCGCGCGATTCCTCGTTCTCTCCGGCGGATTAACCGCAGAAAATGTCGGTCAAGCTATCGCAAAGGTAGCGCCTCACGCGATTGATGTTTGTAGCGGCGTTGAGAACGCGCCAGGAGTAAAAGATCACCAGGCTGTGGAAGATTTTGTTACCGCAGTGCGAGCTGCCAATTCCTCGATAAACCCTTTCTGCTCTTCATAACTCCAATGCAGAAATCGCCGATTACAAAAAGCGAGCCGGATGAGGGCGGGCATTGGGGAAAATTTGGCGGACGCTACGTTCCGGAAACATTAGTCGCTCCTCTGGAGGAGTTGACTAACGAGTTCATGAACGCCAGAGACGACCCCGGTTTCTGGGCCGAACTCAACCGACTGCTGCGCGATTACTGTGGCAGGCCGACACCCTTATTTCACGCGCGGCGGCTAACAGCTCACGCCGGAGGAGCGCAAATCTATTTGAAGCGTGAAGACCTTTTGCACACCGGCGCGCACAAAATCAACAACGCTGTGGGCCAAGCGTTGCTCGCCCGTCGAATGGGCAAGCGTCGCGTCATTGCTGAGACGGGTGCGGGCCAGCACGGCGTCGCGACCGCGACGGTTTGCGCCTTGTTCGGATTAAATTGCGTCATCTACATGGGCGCAGAAGATGTGCGGCGGCAGGCACTCAACGTTTTCCGAATGCGATTACTCGGCGCTGAAGTGGTCACTGTAAGTGCTGGAACGCGCACACTAAAGGATGCAATCAACGAGGCGCTGCGAGACTGGGTAACGAATGTGCACGATACGTACTATTTGCTCGGCAGCGCACTCGGTCCCCATCCGTACCCACTGATGGTACGCGAATTTCAAAGTGTCATTGGACGTGAAGCGCGCGAACAAATTTTGTCTGCGACGGGCACGCTTCCGCGCGCGCTGGTTGCCTGCGTAGGAGGTGGTTCGAATGCGATCGGGTTGTTTCATCCTTTTATTGCAGACGAAGGAGTCCGGTTGATCGGTGTAGAAGCCGGAGGACGCGGAGATTCGTTAGGTGAACACGCTGCGAGATTTCACGCTGGTATGGCTAGTGGCGGCGGACAGGTCGGCGTTCTGCAGGGCACGATGTCCTACGTGCTTCAGAATGCGAACGGTCAGATTGCGACCACTCATTCGATCTCAGCCGGCCTCGATTACTCAGCGATCGGGCCTGAACACGCATTTCTGCATGACAGCAGTCGAGCGGATTACGCCCGAGCAAGCGACGCCGAGGCGCTCGAAGGATTTCAACTTTGCGCCAAGTTAGAGGGAATCATTCCCGCACTAGAGACGGCACATGCTATCATGCCCGCAATTCGTGTCGCTCGTGAGTTGTCGCAAGACGACTCGGTCATCATTAATCTGTCTGGCCGCGGCGACAAAGACGTCCAACTCGTTGCGGATTTGCACTCGCAATGAGCCGGATACGCGACACGTTCGGCAAGTTGAAGCGTTGCGGACGCGGCGGATTCATCCCGTTTATCACCGCAGGCGATCCCGATCTGGTAACCACCGAACTCCTTCTGGTTGAACTGGCCGCGGCCGGGGCAGACATCATTGAACTCGGTGTGCCATTCAGCGATCCGGTCGCCGATGGCGAGGTCATTCAGCGCGCCTCCGAGCGGGCGCTGCGAAGAGGTGTGACACTCGGGGACACGCTAAGATGCGTTTCGAACGCAAAGAAGCACATCGACGTACCGATTGTGCTCTTCAGTTATCTCAATCCCCTGTTGAAGTTCGGTAGAGATCGCCTGGGAGACGAGGTTCAGGGGGCTGGAATTGATGCAGTGCTCATAACTGATCTGACTCCGGAAGAAGGAGGGCCTTGGATCACCGCATTTCGTGACCACGCTGTAGATCTGATCTTTCTCGTTGCTCCTACGACTTCAGGCGAACGGCTAAGGCGCATCGCTCAGCAGGCCAGCGGGTTCATCTACGCTGTTTCGCGCGCAGGGGTTACTGGCGCACGGAGCGAAATGCCACGTGACGCCGAATCTCTCGTCAAACGTGTGCGAGCAGTGAGCGACTTGCCCGTCGCCGTTGGATTCGGGATCTCAACTCCGGAACAGGTTAGCCAGGTCTGGCGTTTTGCAGACGCCGCGGTCATCGGCAGCGCTCTCGTTCGCCAAGTCGAAAAACTTGCAGGTTCGCCGGACTTGGTCGCCGGGGTTGGCGAATTTGCGCGATCACTTCTCGTTCAAAACACGCATGTCGTTACCTGAATGGTCGGTTCGCTCAATCAAAGAATTTTCAACGATTCGCTCCGGCCGGAAACATAACTTTATCTGGCTCGGCATTCAGAGCAGCGAGCAATTTGGGGATTAAGCGTGTTTTGACCGAGCCGGCTTCGCGCGGCGACACAAGGTAACGTACGATTGCATTGATCCAGGTTACTTCATCGACACGAAAAATGACTCGCGGACGCGAACGAACTTCAAGTTCGTCGACTGGTGTGCGAGCCAGCAGGTCACGGAAAACTTCGACGCGCTTCATCATCTCTTCACCGAGCTCTTTTTCAACAATCTGCTGCATGGTCTCGGCTACAAATTTCAAATCGCTCTGATAGGCGATCTGAAATTTGATTTCGTTCCAGATATAGGGAAAGAGCGGCCACGAATAGTTATAAACGAGTTCGTCGAGCACTTTTTCGTTTGGGAACTTGATCAGTCTGCCACTCGGATGATCACCTGAAATGTATTGGCCGCCGAATTCCCACAACGTCGTGTCCAGGTAGCCGACATCGATGACATCGCCGGTGGCATCACCTATCTTGATTCGATCGCCAACACGATAAGGCTGGCGAACAAGAATATATATCCAAGCGATGAAACTCTTCATCGGCGTTTGCACAGCCAGTGCAATAATGATTGATCCAACGCCGAGCGCGGCAAGGGCGGCATACCAATTGACGAAAATTATCGATATCGCAATGAGCGCGATTAACAGTGCAACGACAAGATGCATGATGCGCTGAAGCGTGAAACGAGTCGAGGCATCCTCAACACGAGCGAGGCCATATACGGAAGCAGCTTGTGCGATTGCGAGTACGAGAGTGATCAGCGCCGTGCCGCGTAGAATTCGCGCCGCAATATCGACAATTGGCTGCGGCAGCAGAATCAGCCTCGAACCAAGTAGCAAATACAGCAAGGCACAACCAAGAAGAACAAGCGCGTATATAACAAGCCAGAATTTGTCTCTTCCCTGGGCTTTGACCTTTTGGCGGCGTTTTTCACCGGTGGCCCGCTGGAGCTCTTTGCGAACTTCGGGTTGCTGGGAGATTTCCTCTGCGGTCTCCGGCATCACTATTGAAATCGCACCGAAAGAAAGGAACGCGTGTCAGCGGTCGATAATGTCACGACCAGTTTAGACGCCCCTGAAGGCGGAGGCCGAATCGATTCTCAGATGTGTTATCGAATACGGACATTGCGGAGTTGCTCGCCAAGCAGGCGGAGGCGGAGACAGGAATTCTATCGCGCGCTTTTCGACGGGCTGCTCGTAGTGCGTTCTTATGGCCAGAAAACGCGACCGATCTCGCGACGCAAAATCGTTCGTTAACTGAACTGCGTGGAATCGGCCCGTTCATAGAAAAACAAATTCGCCGATGGCTTGATAAGCCGCCGCCATTAAGCAGGAAAACTCCCGCGATTCGCCAGGATTTCATTTCGCTCGCTGAAGCGAAACAGCTACTAGGAAGAAAACCCGCGTGGGCAAAGAACCTGTGCGGTGATTTACAAATGCACACTCGCTGGAGTGACGGATCAGGCACGATCGCGGAAATGGCCGATGCAGCGAAAGAGCGGTCGTATGAATACATAGCGATCACCGACCACTCTAAAGGTTTGAAAATTGCAGGTGGAATCAACGAAAGCGCACTGAAGAAACAGGGATCGGAGGTAGCGAAGATCAACAGCTCGCTAATAAAAGCTGGCGCGAAACTAAGGGTCCTTCACTCAATCGAAATGAACCTCAACCCGCGAGGGGAGGGAGATATGTCACCGAAGTCGCTATTACCTTTGGATCTGGTTCTAGGTTCATTCCATTCCTCTCTGCGGAGAATTGAAGATCAAACGCAGCGTTATCTCGCAGCGCTTCGCAATCCAAATATTCAGATCTTGGCTCATCCGCGCGGCCGCATTTACAATTATCGAATCGGCTTAAGTGCAGACTGGTCGCGCGTTTTTGCAGAAGCCGCCGAGCTGGATAAGGCGCTGGAAATTGACTGCTATCCTGATCGGCAGGATTTGAACGTCGGGCTACTAAAAGTCGCGCGAGAACACGGAACTCGTATTTCGATGGGCACGGATGCACATCATCCGTGGCAGCTGCAGTTTATCGAGCTGGGGTTAGCTGCCGCATTAAAAGCCAAGATTTCGTCACACCAAATCATCAATTTCATGTCAACCTCGGACTTGAGGAACTGGGTAAAGCAAACACGACAACGCAGTTAAAGAATAACGGCATCGAGGGCATCTGGCTGACCTGCTTCCGCCTTCCTCTCACGACCGAAGGAGAGTTTTTCTTCGATTATACAGTGTAACACGCCGGGGCGTTCTTTCCGAAATCGAGGGAAGATCGGCAGCGGGAATGTTCGCCCCTCGCGGAAAGAAATAAAAAAGGAAAGCACTATGAAACAACTACTACTCAGTATGGCCTTGGCAGTTGCGGCTCCGTTTGCGTGGGCACAAGTCTCGGAGACTACCACAACAACAACCACGACCGAAGGCAATGGGACGATCACCGAGTACACTCCGGGCAGTACAATCGTGCTCAGAGAAAGTGCCGGGCCGCGTACCTACCACTTCGGAAAGACCGTCACTTATGTAACGCGGAGTGGCAGGACTCTGGATGAAGATACCGTAAGAACGAGAGTTAAGGTCGGTATCCCAGTCCGGGTTCATTACGTCGGAACTGGCGACAACATGATGGTTGATCGCGTGATACTCGATGAGGATTAAGAGCCAAGACGGTTAGGCTCGTTTGTCTCCTCGCGCCTTCCTGTTCTTCTTATGGGAGAACAGCGAAGGCGCGTCTTGCGTACATCCACGGCCAAGCCTGGCAATATGACTTCCTTCGCGCATTGGGCGAACATCGGCATCCATCAACCCCTCAAATCGTAATTATGACCATGCTTCTTCTGACAGAACCGAGGTCGATCGGCAAGGAACCTAGCTAGGATTTTGACTGATAGACCAATCGGGCGTGCGCCGGATTGTGTGAGCATTCGAAGAAGAGGATGTTTCGGCCGATGACGGCTGTTTCTTCGATCAACTTATCCGACGAAGATAGACTGGATACGTTGCAACGACTCGATCAATTCCGCCATTGGCACTCGCTGGATGAGAAACGTTATTGCCTGGTTTGCGGCGAAATCATTACCGGACGCCAAATCCAGGTGATTATGAGCACACATGGAAACAGGTCACTGCGCCTGATTTGTCCGACGAAACATTGTGATGCGATGCCGATAGAATGGGTGTGGCCAACCGACGACCTCTTGATAAAAATTGCCATGGTAGAGATCGAGCGGAATTGGCTTTGCCTGATTAGGCGAGTAGGCCGAGCAATGCAATCCTACCGTCGAAAAACGACAAGCAGTACGATCAGCAGACCAAGGTTTAAACCGCCACTCGGGTAACGTCAGCAAGCAGAAGACTCAAGCGCGTGGATGCGAAGTACGGTGCGATTCATGAGCATAGATGGGTTTGCCCCCAATGAACGCGGAGTCGCGCGGTGACGTTTCCGACGACGAGAATCAAGCGGGAATAGTCACGTCCCGTGCCCGTTTACGCACCGCCGAACTGTTGCAGAAACCTTTCGATGTCAGGTCGATTGCGCTTACCGGTCTGTTTATCCTGGCACTCTTCTACACCATCTACTTCATGCGTTCGATCCTCCTGCCGATCGTTCTTGCGCTGCTGCTTAGCTATCTCTTGCGGCCGATAGTGCGGGGACTCGCTAAATTGAAAATTCCCCTGCCCGTGAGCGCCGCCTTTATCCTTATCGGCGTTCTTACACTTGTCGGTTATGGAATCTCAGCGCTGGCTGCGCCCACGGTGGCGTGGCTCCAGAAAGCACCGGCCGGTTTGACAGAACTGCAACGCAAGCTTTTGCCGGTAAAAAGATCGGTAGCCCAGGTGACGCAGGCAACCGGCGAAATCGAGAAGCTGGCCTCAACGAATGCGGAAATTAAAACCGTGGAGGTAAAGCGGCATCCCATTACTGAGACATTCGTCACGCGGACGCCAGAGTTTGTCGCCAGCGCTGTTTTGTCGTTAATTCTACTCTATTTCCTGCTCGTGTACGACCAGGCCTTCATCGCCAAGCTGGTCAAGCTGTTGCCCACCTTCTCAGATAAGAAGACGGCCGTCGCCATCGCGCATGACATTGAATCGCAGATCTCGCGTTATCTTTTTACCATTACCGCGATTAATGCCTGCCTTGGACTGGCTGTTGGAACCGCCGTTGGACTGCTCGGTCTGCGCAACCCGGTTATGTGGGGTGTGATGGTCGCGCTGCTCAATTTCGTCCCTTACCTGGGCGCGCTCACAGGTATCATCTGCATGACGATCGGCGCCGCCCTGAGCTTCGATAGCCTGGGATACGCCCTCATCTTTCCTGCTGTCTATCTCGCTTTTGGCACATTGGAAGGCAGCTTTATCACGCCGTGGATTATGGGACGCTCTCTTACTTTAAATCCTGTGATCATCCTGCTCTCACTCACTTTCTGGGGCTGGATGTGGGGAATCGTCGGTATCATCTTAGCCGTCC
>QHOS01000181.1:16990-20924 GCA_003219415.1 Verrucomicrobiota bacterium
GCTTGGGGCCGCTGTTAATATCGAACTTGCCTCCGAAACTCCGTACACGGTCGCGAATGTTAAGAAGGCCAAATGTTTGGGCGCCAGTTTGCGTATCGTCAAGCGAGGTAGGATCAAACCCAGGACCGCCATCGGCGACGATGATGCGCACCTTGTCTGGCCTCAGATGCTGCATCGTGATACACACGGCACTCCCGACGGCGTGCTTCACTGAATTTAGCAATAGCTCGCGCACGGCTCTGAAAAGGAAAATACGCACATCGGCGACTTTCGGGTTCGCTGAAGAGTCGGCTTCGACCGTGACTTCAACCTTGCAATTCTTGCGTGTTTCAGCCGCGAGCCACTCAAGTGCTGCGGCTAGACCGTGCTCGTACAAAACTGGCGGCGCGAGTTCCACACTGAGCGTTCGCGTTAGCTGAAACGCGCGCTCAAGTGCGTCGGCAATTTCGCGAGCAATCGGTTCTCGTTGGGCGGCGTCTTGCGTTCTGCCCAGCGCGGCAAGTTGCATCCGCGCCGCAACCAGTAATTGCTGGAGATCTTCATGCAGCATCTCCGCGATGCGCCGACGCTCTGCTTCTTCTGCAAGCGACAATTCGGCCGAGAGCAAGCGGAGTTTCTGTGCCTGTTCCACTGCTTCTGCAGTGCGTTTAGCAACCCGTTGTTCGAGCGTTTGGTTTAAGTTCGCGAGCTGGCTGACGAGATCTCGGACCTGATATTGCCGACGGCGAGAACGTAATGCAACCTGCACCGAGCGCATCAGCGTCAGGGTGCTGATAGGCCGCTCCAGCAACGTCACAGATCCAGCCGCCGCAGCCGCTAAATTAAGTAATCCCGCCCGGCGCGATTCGCCGCCGCTTGTGAGAATGATGAGCGGTAATTCGGACCACGGCGACTGCCCCTTAAGAAGGTCCAAAAGAAGCGAACCTTGTGGAGATTCCAGCGCTTCCTCGGTAAGCAGTAGTGCTCCGGCGCTATCTATCATTTGCCGGGAATATCCATCCAATCCATGGCAAATTTGTGTTTCAAAACCTTGACCGTCGAGCAAAGTCGCCATGGCTGCGGCATCCTGTCCAATAGGCGCAATGACCAACACGCGCTCGTTTTTTGGCATTCGGGGCGTGCGGGGGTGTTCGTCGCGAGTGGTATCATCCATCGACGGCCTGTCCCTTGATGCACGGGAATTGAAATTGCTCCGCGATGGCATCCTTACCTTCAACGACCCTTCATTATTTCCTTCTCACTGCCACGGAAGACGGGCACGCCGGTGAGCACGCCTTGAAACTGTTTTAGCGGCTTGCCGATAACGATACCTTTGCCCGACACCAATTTGAATTCACGGATAGTTTTCTCGTGCGCTCCACTACGCTTCTTAACCACCGCAATAGCTTGTTTCACTTCTCCGTGAGCTTCGAAATATCGTAGGCTTACAACAGTGTCCGAAAGATAACTCAGATCCACGGGCGCTTCGGCAGCAGCAGCCACTCCATGCTGGGCTAAAATGAGGATCGTTACTATACCCTGCTGGTTGAGGTAAGAGCAGAGTTCGTGCAGTTGGTTGTTGAGATACTTCTCCCCCGGCATGGCGTTGAGATAACCGTTGAGACTGTCAATCGCGACGAGTTTGCAACCTGCCTTTACGCCATCCAAAATGCGAACGGCGAACTCACCGGGAGAAAGTTCGGCGGGATCAACTTGCTGTACGTTAATCGTGCCGCTTTCGATCGCTTTTTCCAGTTCGAACCCCAGCGTTTTGGCTCGGCTCAGCATCACGCTGCGCGTTTCGTCAAACGTGAATAGCATACAGCTCTCACCTTGATCGGCCATTCGAACAGCATATTGCAAAGCTAGAGTAGACTTGCCAGTGCCCACCGGGCCGAGTATGAGGGTGGTCGTCCCGCGATCCAGCCCACCGCCGCACAAGGCGTCCAACTCCTTGATGCCGCTGGAAACGGCTCCGTGCCGGAAATCGGCGCGATGCTCGGCGGCGATCATGCGCGGAAAGACGCGCAAACCGCCGGTGGCGATGATGTAGTCATGATAGCCCTCCCGGAATTTTACGGCCCGCAATTTCGAAATGCGGAGGCGGCGGCGTGATGTGCCGTAATCGGGCGAGAGTTGTTCCATGTCGATGACGCCGTGCGTGAGGCTGAGCACGTGCGGGTCGATCACCCCTCGCTTATTCATTTTATCGTCAAGCAAAAGAACAGTGCTCTTGAATTTTGCGAACTGCTGTTTGAGCGTTAGAAGTTGGCGCCGGTAACGTAAAGCGGTTTCGGCCATCAATCGGAATTCGGAAAGTGAATCGAAGGCGACTCGTGCCGGTCGCGCCTTGCGCACTTCATCGAGCAGTAGTTGGCTCACTTTTGCCAGCTCGACTTCGGATGGATGGAAGACCGTGGTTTGTGCTTCAGGCCGCAGTAGGTTTTCAACGGCGGACAAATCTAAAACCGGGATTTTGCCGAGCGACCAGCCGTGTGATCGCGCCACTTTAAGCAACTCCTTTTTGGTCTCCGAAAGCGTGATATAAAAAACCTTCTCGCCTAGCCGTACTCCCTCGAGAAGAAACTGCAGCGCCAGCGTCGTCTTGCCAGAGCCAGGGTCGCCTTGAACTAAATAAAAGCAGTCGCGCGGCAACCCACCCGCAAGGATATCGTCCAGTCCCTCGACTCCACTGGGGCACCGGTCCGCGGCGAGGTCGGTTGAGACAGTTGCGGCGGATTTCTGGATTGATTTGCGCTTCACAATATTGCCGTCGAAAAGGCGATGGTTCGGTTTTTCCTCCGCAACGTAGTTCTGGGACTGCAATTTTGAAAGAGCGATCGCTCCGAAAGTGCTTGGCGCGCACAGGCTTCGTGTAACGCGAAAGCTAATCGCAAAAGACACTGGCCGGAATAAGCCGCATCAAAAAGCTTCTAGGTGCCCTGCTTCACAGGAACAATAACGTTAACTGCTCTCGAAACAAAATCGATCTCCGCGCCCCTGCCTAAATTTACTGTTTCGCCATCGAGTGTCGCAGGAATGTCTTTGCTTGATTGCACATCTACCCGCTTTGTTTTGGTGAGAAGTATATTTCTGTCATCGCGCCATTTGCCAAACGCCGCGGTACTGGCAAGGCCGATCACTTCAGCGGTGCTTTCCACATCAATGACGGCGGCTTCAAGCGCTTGCTCCCAATCAGACATTTCTTGCGATATCAGGGGACAGATTAGCGCCACGGCTTCAGCCTCACCCTTTATTTCCTTTGATATGAGATACCGCACCTTGGTTTCAAACATGTTTCGGAAGGCAACACTTCCCTTTTCGATAGTATCAACTATATCTCCTTCGCGTATAGCTTCGCGCGGTTCTGCCCAGAGCGCAGGCGCTCCCACAATGGCGGCAATAAAAAAATGTTTGTCCGCGATCCGACCTCCGGAAAGAACTTTTACTGATGGAGCAGTGAGCGTTTTTTTGAGTGCTTCTTCCCACGACACGTCTCCATATAATGCTCGAGGAAGCATATTCATCGTTCCACCGGGAAGCGTGATAAGATAGGTCCCTTTTTCGGCGCATGCTTGTGCAGCTGTCCGAATGGTGCCGTCGCCACCAAGTACGATAAGCACTTCCAGCTTCTGCTCAGCCGCGTCTGCAAACGACGGCTCCATGTGGTCTGCCCCGCCACACCACATCCTGGGCTCCACAACGCCCGCACGCTTCAGGATACTAAGCATCTTCTGCTCGGATTCCGAATCGTAGCTCCCGCTTGAGGTGTTGATTATAGCCCCAACTTTCAATTCCGATAAACGGATGTCGTTAGGCACAAATCACGTATGTGTGATGGGGAAGTTTTGGTGGCGCGCCTAAATCCCTTTGCCCTTGGGAGCGCGCTTAGCGCGGTTCGCTCGGCGCATACCGCCAGAATTGTTTCCGTTCCGCTCCGCTTTTTTTCGAACGC
>QHOS01000014.1 GCA_003219415.1 Verrucomicrobiota bacterium
AGAGATTGTTGCTCTTTTGCGGCCGCACATGACTGTTTTCTATGATGAGAGCGGGGCCATCGGCCGTCGGTATCGGCGTCAGGATGAAATTGGTACGCCCTTCGGGATCACCGTTGATTTCGAGACGCTGGGGGAAAAAGATTCGGCGCTGCGCGATACAGTGACGTTGCGCGATCGCGATTCGATGAAACAAGAGCGCGTTGCAATTAAAGATTTGCCGGCAATCTTCCACGAACGGCTCGCCTGATGGATCTCGCGCAGTTCCGCAAATACTGTCTGAGCAAACCACGCGCCACCGAGAGCGCGCCATTCGGGCCCGATGTTCTCGTGTTCAAAGTCAGCGGTAAAATGTTCGCACTGGCAGCGCTGGACGAAGTGCCGACCACTGTGAACCTGAAGTGCGACCCTGATTTGGCGCTCGAGCTGCGCGATCGTTACGAGCAAGTCACGCCGGGTTATCACATGAACAAAAAACACTGGAACAGTGTTGGGATTGAGGGTGGCATTCCTGATCCCGAGTTGCGAAAAATGATTGACCATTCCTACGATCTCGTGATCAAAGGTCTGCCAAAACCTAGGGCAAAGGTTGCAGCTCGATCTCGCCGAAACTCAACTGCAGCGCGTCGCGCGCGACGTTGAGGAAATTGTCCGCCGCGTCAGTGAGAGCGACATGTAGCTCACCCCGATTTGACTGCGCCGCCCGAAGTGATTGTTGGTCCAATATTTCTTCCACTGCGCGTGCACAATTTTGCGCGGAATCCACGAGCATGACTTGGCGTTTGAGCATTCGACTGATCGCGTCGGTGAGCAGCGGATAATGCGTACAACCAAGGACTAGTGTGTCGATCCCATCAGCAAGCATGGGTTCGAGATAGCGCATAATCATTCGGTCCGTCACATCGTCATTGAGCAGTCCTTCTTCGATTAACGGGACGAGCAAGGGACATGCCCGACTACTCACACGCACATTGTTGTCGGCCGCGCGCAGCGCCTCTGCGTACGCGCCGCTACGAATCGTCGCACGAGTTCCGATCACGCCGATGTGCCGGTTGCGTGTCACCTGCAACGCAGCTCGCGCTCCCGGCTCAATTACCCCGATCACCGGCACGGAAAATTTATTTGTTAGCAATGGCAACGCGACTGATGAAACCGTATTACACGCGACAACCAGGGCCTTCGCATTTTTCCGCGTCAAGATTCCCGCAAGTTCCACGCCGTAGCGCTGCACGGTTTCAGGGCTTTTCGGGCCATAAGGAACACGGGCCGTGTCGCCAAGGTAGGAAATGTTTTCGTTTGGCAGCAAATCGCGGAGCGCCTTCACTACGGTAAGGCCGCCGATGCCAGAATCGAAGACGCCGATTGGGCGCGAATCACTCATGCAGCGGGAAGGTGGCGGTTAGGGCATCGCGATGCAAGCATGTGGTAGGGCGCGACCGCCGGGCGCGCTGCCGATTTGCAAACACCCCCCGGCTTTGGATGATTGATCGCCATGGCAGAGCTTCCGAAGAGATACGATCCAAAGTCAGTTGAACCGAAATGGTATCAGCGGTGGATGGAAAATCGCGATTTCGTTGCGAATCCGAATTCGCCGAAGCCGCCATTCTCTATCGTGATGCCCCCGCCAAACATTACTGGCGTGCTTACGCTCGGCCACGTGCTCAACAACTCGATCCAGGACATTCTTGCGCGACGCGCGCGAATGCAGGGGTTTGAAGTTCTTTGGCTGCCGGGCGTGGATCATGCGGGAATTGGTACGCAAACGGCAGTCGAGAAACATCTGCGGCGAACGGAAAATAAAACGCGGCACGATCTCGGCCGTGAGGAGTTCCTGCGTCGCGTGCTCGAATGGCAGGATAAACATGGCGGCATCATCATCGAACAGCTTAAGCGGTTAGGCTGCTCCTGCGACTGGTCGCGTGAGCGCTATACGCTCGATGACGCTTACGTTGCGGCTGTACAAAACGTTTTTGTCGATCTTTATCGGAAAGGGCTGATTTATCGCGGTCGCCGCATGATCAACTGGGACCCGGCTGCTCAGACTGCGGTGTCGGATGAAGAAGTGATTTCCAAGCCACAGAAGGGGAACCTCTACTTCGTCCGCTACGAGATTGTGGAGGAGCCGGGGCGTTTCCTGGAAGTCGCAACTACACGACCCGAAACCATCATGGCCGACACTGCGATGGCTTTTCATCCAGATGATAAGCGATACGCCGATCTCCTGGGTAAACACGCGTGGCGTCCCCTGGCACGCGAGAAAATTCCGATTATCGCCGATGAAGCAATCGATCCGAAATTCGGCACCGGCGTCTTGAAAGTGACGCCCGCACACGACGCGCTGGATTTCGAGATTGGCCAACGCCATCACCTGCCAATTGTCGATGTGCTACATCCCGACGGTCGGATTAATTGTCCAGCGGTTCCAGAGTTGGACGGACTCGATCGATTCAAAGCACGGGAAAAAGCAGCGGAGTCATTGCAAGCGATGGGAGCCCTCGCGAAAACCGAGGCGTACGAAAACAATGTCGGGTTCAGTGATCGCAGCGATGTACCGATCGAGCCCCGCATCAGCGAACAATGGTTTTTGCGTTACCCGAAAACAAAAGAGGCCCTGGCTGTGGTGCGTGATCACCTGATCCGATTCTTTCCCCCGCATTGGGAGAAGGTTTACGCACAATGGCTGGAGAACATTCGCGATTGGTGCATCAGCCGCCAGGTCTGGTGGGGGCACCGGATACCGGCCTGGTATCGGAAATCCCAAACCCCAAGTTCCAAATCCCAAAACGGAGACGAGATTTACGTCGGCATCAATCCTCCAGCTGACGTTGAAAACTGGACCCAGGATTCGGACACACTCGATACCTGGTTTTCATCGTGGCTTTGGGCTTATGAAACGATGGATCAAGAAACACGGAAGAAATTTTATCCGACGAGCGCGCTCGTGACGGCGCCGGACATCATTTTCTTTTGGGTGGCGCGCATGATTATCGCAGGGTTGGAGTTCAAGCCCGGCAAATCAGACCGCGTCGAGGACAATATTGCGTTTCGCGACGTTTATTTTACGGGTCTCATTCGCGACAAGCTCGGCCGGAAGATGTCGAAGTCCTTGGGCAACTCGCCCGATCCGCTCGACCTGATCGACAAGTATGGCGCTGACGGCCTGCGCTTCGGCCTGATGCGCATCGCCCCCCGAGGACAGGATATTCGCTTCGACGAAAAGCAAATTGAAGAAGGGCGGAACTTCGCGACGAAACTTTGGAACGTGGCGCGCTTCCGGCAAATGCATGGACCAAGCGATGGCGCTCCAAAAATCGACGATGAGACGGTATCGATCTACGCCTTGGAACTGCTCGCCCGCTTGAACGAAACGATGGACGCAATCGAAGCTGCTTACCGCGAATATCAGTTCAGCACGGTCGCACAACGCCTTTACGACTTTGTCTGGAGCGATTACTGCGATTGGTTCGTCGAAGCCGCCAAGACGGAAATCTTCGGCAGCGACGAGGCGCAGAAGAAATCTGTGCTGGCGGTAATGGACCTTGTGCTGTCCGCGATATTGCGGTTGCTGCATCCCTTCATGCCACACATTACCGAAGAACTTTGGTCACTGCTGAGCTTCGGACAAGGATCGATTCAATTTTCCCCGCCGCCGGAAAAGATCCGCTTAGATGATGTCCGGGACCTCACCGGCAAACGCCAGCTTGTTTCAGCTATTTACCAAACAATCCAAGCAGGACGAAATTTGAGGGCGGAATCCAAGCTTCCATCGAACAGAAAGATACGATTTATCTTACGCACAGATGAGAAATTCATTTCCAGTCAGATTCCAACGCTGACGCGGCTATTGAATGCCGAAGAAGTGGAGATGGATCCAAAATATCAAGCACAGGCCGGAAACCCGGTCGCGGTTACACCGTTAGGCGAGATCTTTCTCACGGTTGCCGCGGCTGATAGAGCAGGGGAACGGCAACGGCTCGATAAGGAAATCGCAAGAATCGAAATCGAAATGCGCGCGGCCGAGGAAAAACTGGGAAATAAATCCTTCGTCGACCGTGCCCCGGCGACCGTTGTTGAAGAGCATCGTCAGCGACTGAAAGATTTCAGCGCGCAACTGGCAAAGTTGAAGCAGGCGCGCGAATGCCTGAATTAAAGATCACTTTCTGCTCGTTGATTCTGGCGCCACGTTTCTGAAAGTATTCCTTTAACTCAGGCGTGTAGAAAGTCCCGTCGTATTCCTGATTGAGTTCGAGCCAGACCCGGCCGCGCGGCGTGAGGTGTTTTGCCAGGTCATCGAGAAAGAATTCCCATTCGGGCACCTTCCAGAGGTCCGGCATCTTGTGGTTGTTGAAGCAAATCATAAAAGCGGTGATGACATCGAACTTTTGTCCGAAGTCGGGCAAAGTTCGGAAAGCTTCGATTCGCTGGACTACACGGCGGACCCCGAGCAGATGTGTAACTTCCCGGAACATGGATAAACGGTCCATATCCAGGCCGACTCCCGAATGACCGAGCAGCTGGGCGATGTAGAGGAAATATCCTGCACCGCAGCCTAGATCGAGAATGCGTTTGGGACGCGACAAATCGAGTTCGATCTGGCGAATCCGGCGAATGTTGATTCCGATCCAACGGTCGAGATCGAGATATTTTGGCCAGTCTGCGCCGGGATCGGCGACCGCGTAACGCTTGCGAATCTGTGCGAAACCAACCAGATCGATTGTTTCGATAACCCGTTTTGTATTAAGCGGGAACCGACCAGTTCGCAGAAGCCTGAGCGTATGCTTCCTCGCGCTAACCAGGCTCTGACCATCTACAAGCTTTCGTATTTTATGTCGAAATCGCACCTGAAGAAAGATCACACCTTGTAGCGGAGCGCAACAATTTCAATTAAACTGCAACCAGGAATGAGCCTCTGGAAAAAGCTGCTCTGGCTTGTGGTAGCCGCGTTAGGAACGTGGGCAGTGGCGATGCTGGCGTTATCTCGCGGCGAACATATCAGCGCGCTGTGGATCGTTACCGCTGGATTCTGCGCGTTGTCGATCAGCTATCGTTTTTACAGTAAATGGCTGGCCACAAAAGTGCTCATGCTCAATGAGCAGCGTGCCACACCGGCGCTGCTGCAAGACGACAACAAGGATTATGTGCCAACAAACGGCTGGATGGTTTTCGGGCACCACTTTGCAGCCATCGCCGGTCCGGGGCCGTTGGTTGGTCCCGTCCTGGCGGCGCAGTTTGGTTTTCTTCCCGGCACTCTCTGGATCTTGATCGGCGCGACGCTCGGCGGCGGTGTCCACGACATGATTGTTCTTTTTGCCTCAATCCGCCGTGGCGGCAAAACGCTTGGGCAAATGGTAAGAGAGGAAATCGGGCGCGGCGTTGGTCTGCTCGCTTTGGTCAGTGTCCTGGCGATCATGATTATCTTGCTGGCTGTTCTGGCGCTCGTTGTCGTGCAAGCTCTCGCGGAAAGTCCCTGGGGGGTGTTCACCATTGCGACGACGATTCCAATCGCGCTGATCATGGGAATCGGATTGCGCACGGGCAAAGTGAGCGTGACGGCGGTCACAATCTTCGGCTTACTCGGCCTGGCGTTTGGTGTGTGGGGCGGACAATTTCTCGCGCACTTCCCCGTGATTGAGAGTTGGTTCCGTCACGACCAGAAATGGCTGGCGTGGGCCATCATGATTTACGGACTTGCCGCCTCGATCCTGCCCGTGTGGATGTTGCTGACGCCGCGCGATTACCTAAGCACGTTCTTGAAACTAGGCACCGTCGCCATGCTTGCGGGTGCCGTGATGCTGATCAATCCCACGTTGCAAATGCCAGCGATTACCAAATTCATCGATGGCAGCGGCCTCGTCTTTGCGGGTCCGGTATTTCCCTTTGTATGCATCACCATCGCCTGCGGCGCGGTCTCCGGGTTTCATTCTCTAATTGCTTCTGGCACGACGCCGAAAATGATCACACGCGAATCGCGAATACGCAGCATCGGCTATGGCGCGATGGTAACGGAAATGATGGTTGCCCTGATGGCGATGATTGCAGCGTGTGTGCTTCAACCGGGAGAGTATTTCGCTATTAACACAAAAGGCGCGCCGACCGAAGTCGTTGCAAAAATTTCCGCAGCGGGTTTTCCGGTAACGGAGGCAGAAATGCAGAAGCTCGCCACGAACCTCGGAGAATCTACGATGTTTAATCGCGCCGGGGGAGCGCCGACCTTCGCAGTCGGCATGGCGAACATGTTTGCGCGAGTCTCAACCAAGCCGACGGCGCTGGCGTTGTGGTATCACTTCGCCATCATGTTCGAAGCTTTGTTCATCCTCACAACAATCGATGCTGGAACACGCGTGGGACGATTTTTGCTCCAGGATTTCCTGGGTAATCTCTGGCGTCCGCTTGGTAATACTCGCTCATGGAGCGCGAATTTTTTCTCCAGCGTTTTGCTCGTTGCGGCGTGGGGCTGGTTTTTATACGAGGGTGTGATCGACCCTCTTGGCGGCATCAACTCGCTTTGGCCGCTGTTCGGTCTTGCGAATCAATTGCTGTCGGTGGTCGCACTCTGCCTCGGCACAACGCTTTTGATCAAAATGGGAAAGAGCAAATATCTCTTCGTAACTCTGGTTCCACTTTGCTTCATGTGTGCGGTCACGTTTTCCGCCGGTTACTTGAAGGTTTTCTCACCGGATCCGAGGCTCGGTTTT
>QHOS01000013.1 GCA_003219415.1 Verrucomicrobiota bacterium
CGCGCAAGAAACTGCCATTCGGCATCGCGCAGGTCGGCAAAGCGTTTCGTAACGAAATTAATCCGCGCAATTTCACTTTCCGCTCACGCGAGTTCGAACAAATGGAGCTCGAATATTTTTGCCGCCCGGAACAAGGAATGGAACTGCTCGAATATTGGAAGGAAGAACGGCTGAAGTTTTACGAGAACATCGGGATTCCGCGCAGCAAACTTCACGTGCTGACAGTGCCCGACGAAGAGCGCGCGTTCTATTCAAAAGGGACATACGACATCGAATACGATTTTCCG
>QHOS01000015.1 GCA_003219415.1 Verrucomicrobiota bacterium
ATTGAGGATTATGAATTGCCGCCGCCCGATCCGATGCGTGAAGGCATTGATTGGGTGCGTGACGAGCGCGGCCACATTTTGCACCCCATCGAGAAACGCGCCCATGATGCGTTGCATGGCCTCCTCGATGAGTTAAAGGCAGCAGAACATTTTCCCGAAGAAGAAGATGAGCAGCTTGCCGAGTTCGTCAGCGGTTTTATGACACTCAGCGCAAAGCTTGCCGGCGCGTTAGGAGGAGTTGCACGCGGCGATGATTTTTTTGAACCGGGAATGGTGGTCGCGTGGCTCAAACGGATTCTGGAGATTTTGAACAAAACGATCGCAGTCGCGGACGCTACAAGAGGAAAGGACTTTCTCCCTGCGGAGCGGTTTGCGTACTATCGGAGTGAGCTTTTTGCGATCCGCGAAGACGTGTTGGAATTAATCAAAGAGCTGCGATCGCGCTAACCAGGCAGGGAGGTCGCGCCGTGATGTCCGGCATACCTTCCGAGGAACCGAAGCTAGTACGGATCCTGATCGTAATCCCGGACATAGGGATACTTTGATTCGTTGCCAATCTCAGGAGGAAATTCTGAATAGCCGGCGTGAATATACGGAATTTCCGGTGGCAGAATGGGGTAATAGCTGTCGCGCCAGATTGGAAAAGGCCAGGTCAGAATCTCAATGAGCCCCGCTACGTGTCGGGTAGCTGAACGCCCGACGCCACGGACCACACCGTAGCCAAACGCAGCGTTGTTGCCTTCCTCCTTGTTGACTTTGTTAATGTTCACAATGATTTCCGTCGGCGCCCATAGAAAGTTCGAGAAGCCGCGGCCGAGTTTCCGCGTTGGCCCATAGTCATTCGCAGGCGGGTCCTGAATGTCTCCAAGACAAATTCCGGCAAGGCCGACCACCAAGGATAAGACAGCCAGAGATTTCATGTGGCTCCAGCAAGTTAAACAAATACGGACGAGCAAAGGCAATACTTATTTTCGGCCTTCGGCTGCACCATCGTTCTTTGTCTTAGCCATCGAAATCGCAATCGTAACAGCGAGAATGAGCACGATGATTCCCAGCGAGACGGCCCGCGGCAATGGAAAATAATCTACGAGAATCATCTTAATGCCGACGAAACCGAGCACCAGAGCAAGGCCGGTTCTCAGGTAAATGAAACGCTTCATCAAACCGGCCAGCAGAAAATAGAGAGACCGCAAGCCGAGAATCGCGCAAATATTAGACGTATAAACGATGAACGGGTCGCGTGTAATCGCGAAGATCGCAGGGATGGAATCGACTGCAAAAATCAGGTCCGTGACCTCGATTACGATCATGGTCAGGGCGAGCGGGGTCAACATCCAGCGCTCATCTACGCGCACCTTGAAGTGCTCGTTATGAAAATCGCGCGTAATCGGAAGAATCCGACGGCACATCCGCAATACCCAACCCTCGGCGAAATCATGTGCTGGACGTTTTCCAAAAAACATCTGCGCCGCCGTGATCAACAGGAAGAGACCAAAGAGATAAAGAATGAAATGAAAGCGTTGCACCAGCGCGATACCGCCCAAGATCATTGTGCCCCGCATGATCAGTGCCCCGATTATTCCCCAGACCAAAACGCGATGTTGTGCGCGCGGAGGAACGTGAAAGTGCGCAAAAATGAGCACGAAAACAAAAATGTTATCCATGCTCAACGAATATTCGATGAGGTACCCGGTGAAAAAATCCAGCGCGTGATGTGGTCCTTTGATGCGCCACACCAGCGCGTTAAATCCAAGTGACAGGATTACCCATAGCACGCTGCGTCGCGCCGCAGCAGCCATGCTTAATTCCCGGCCGCGCTGGTGGAACGTGAAGAGGTCGATCCCAATCGCAATGAACACGCCAATGTGAAAGGCGATCCAAAACCAGATACTCGTCGTCACGGCGGGGAGACTTTCATGCAGCGGGGCGCACGGCAATCGTAAATTGCGCGCCCGACCCATACGACTTATAGGTCACATTGCACTCATTAGCCCCATTGATGGATACCGAATTAGAAAAACTGGTCGAAGCTGGCAAACTTACTACCCGCGCCGCGCAACAACTCGAAAAACTAAAGCCGGGCACATTTTGTCTGCATAAAAGCTGGGGATTCGGTCGCGTGAGCGAATGGAACCTGCTGCTCAACCAAATCGTAATTGATTTTGCAGGCAAAAAATCGCACCCGATGCAGGCCGAGTACGCGGCGGAGAACGTCACGCCGCTGGCACCAGAGCACTTCCTCGCGCGCAAAGCGACCGACCTGACGTCGATCAAGAGCTTGGCAAGGGAAAATCCGGCTGCGCTGGTGCGAAATATTCTTGAAAGTTTGGACGGTAAAGCCACGGCGCAGCAGATCAGTGAATGGCTGATCGGCGATATTTTTACAGAGACTGAATGGAAACGCTGGTGGGAATCAACGAAGAAAGCCCTTAAGGCAAGCGGCGCTTTTTCCGTCCCTTCTAAAAAGACCGATCCAATTCAAATTCGCGGCGAGGGCGTGTCGTACGCTAACGAACTGCTCGACACTTTCAACAAGGCGCGACAGCCAAAAGAACAAATCGCAGCGCTCGAGCAGATCGTAAAATCGCACCAGCAATTCAAAGAGCCCGAAAAACAACTTCAGCCGATCATCGCGACGATTGAGAACATGACGGTGCGCAACCAGAAAATGCATCCGGAGTTTGCGTTTGAGCTCATTATCGTGCGCGACGATTTGCTCGAGCGCCTCGCCTCGCTGCATTCGACCCATGTAGGTTTGACTCTTTCGAAACTGATTCTTGATGAAGAGGAGCGCCTGATATCGGTCTTGCAAAAATTGCCGGCCGCAAAAGAAAAACGAATCTTGCAAGCGTTGCCGACCGCGCTCGGTCCGCGCTGGACAGAACGTGGCTTGGATTTGATGCAACAGAGTCACGGCCGCATGGTTGCGCAAATTCCCCGCATCTTGAGCGAAGGTGGTAAGCACGACGAGCTTCGCACGATGCTGGAGCGGAGCATCCGGGAACATTCAGCAACGAGCGAGATGCTTGCCTGGCTTTGTAGCGAGCGGGAGCAATGGAGCGAACTGGTGACGCAGGAATTGCTTGGCGCAATTTTCGCGGCGCTGGAGCGCGAACAACACAATACCGCCGGCCGGACCGGCAAGTTGTACCGCACACTGGTCGAAGATCGCCAACTGCTTGGGGACATCTTCAGGAAAAGCGACGTCGCTACCGCGCGCGATTGGATGCGGCGGCTACAACTAAGCCACCTGTTCGATGAGCTGACGAAACGCTCACTTCTGGCCAGACTCGTCAAAGTTTATCCAGAACTGGAAAGCATGATCACAGGCGCGCAATCTGAGGACGAAACCGCGCCACTGATCGTCTCATGGAGCAGCCTGGAAAGACGCAAGGCCGAATACGAAGAGCTAGTGAAAACGAAAATCCCAGAGAACACCAGAGAGATCGCGCTCGCCAGGTCGTATGGCGATCTCAGCGAAAATTTTGAATTTAAAGCGGCGAAGCAGATGCAAAGCGTGCTCATGCGACGAAAAACCGAGCTGGAACAAATGCTGCACAACGCGCGCGGAACTTCATTTGAAAATGTTGATACGTCGCGTGTTTCCATCGGTACAATTGTGACGCTACGCAACGTGGAGACGGGCCAGGAGGAAACCTACACCATTCTTGGGGCGTGGGATGGCGATCCCGATCACAACATCATCTCGTATCAAACCGCCATTGGCCAGGCGCTGCTTGGTCATAAAGCCGGCGAAACTATTTCCCTAAACACAGAGCACGGCAGCGCTCAATTTGCGATCGTTTCAATCCAGCCCGCGCCGCCGGATCAGACGGCGCCGCCCCCTACCCTTCTTACAGAATCTGCCGTTGAAACGGCCATGACCGAGTAGGCTAGCGTCGCTTGGCTGATTATCGATCGCGTGAAAAACGCTGTAGGGGAGGCGCATCGCCTGCCGGAACCCCGCCGCTACACATTCACATTGGGAACAGGGCAATCCACCTAAGGCGAATTGCCCTATAACAACATGCCATTCCCGGTCGTGTTACTGACTCGTCACTGCCACTTTTGTAACAGACCTACTCGTTTCGACCTGCGCGCTGACCTTTTGGATTTGCGCCCCCTGCTCGTTCAAGCGCGCCATGACTGTTCGCATCTCCGTCTGTTGCTGCGCAATGGTTTCTTCTTCCTTTGCGACTTTGGATTCCAGGACAGTAATGGTCGCTTCTTGTTTCTCCATCTTGCTTTGTTGCTCCTCGACTTTTTTGTGCTCTTTGAGAAACTCATTTAGCAACATTGCGTTCACCTGGTCGTAGCGGACAGTCAGGATTTCGCCGCTCTTGTCACGCAGCACCAGATTTGGATTCACTTGGGCCACCTCCTCCGCGATAAGCCCAAAGCAGGGCGTGTCTTTGGTATCGCTCTTGTAGTGGAAGGTCACCGGCCTGAGCGCCAGGACAGCTTCGCTGGACTTGTCCATCGCTTTAATGTCGTGCTTAAAGCGCCCCGACGAGACAGTGGTGCCCAACTTTCCATTGATATCAATTGCCACTGCAGTGGCGGTGGCGGGATCAACCGGCTGGCCACAAATGCTGTTGATGTAGCAGCTGTTGTCCACATTGGCCCCTGCAACGCCCGCACCGATGCAGATAACGTCATGGGCCGTGGTAACATCGGCGCCGGCGTCCAAGCCAACGGCCGTGTTGAAATTACCACTGACATTGCTCGACAGCGCACTATCACCGATGGCAGTGTTTTCGCCGCCTATGGTGTTACCATTAAGCGCGCCAGACCCGGCAGCTGTGTTACGGATTCCGGTTTCGTTGCTAAGGAGCGCGTGAAATCCGGAGGCTGTATTGTTGGAGCCGCCTGTGTTAAAAAGGAGCGCACTCGCCCCGGTGGCGGTATTTTCGCTGCCGGTGGTGTTGTTGGCGAGCGCGACGGCGCCATTCGCCGTGTTTTGGGCGCCGATGGTGTTCGAAAAGAGTGCTTGAACACCGTTGGCCAAGTTGAAGTTGCCAGTGGTGTTGTTCAAGAGTGCTTGATAACCGGTGGCCGTATTATCGCTGTTGGTGTTGTTCAAGAGCGCTTGACAACCGACAGCCGCGTTCCGGGTCCCGGAGGCGTTGCTCAAAAGGGCGCCCGCTCCAACGGCTGTGTTGTTTTCGCCGGTGGTGTTGCTCAACAGCGCTTCATCACCAATGGCTGTGTTGAAGTTGCCGGTATCGTTGCCAAAGAGCGCAGAACCACCGGTGGCCGTATTGCCGCTGCCCTCTGTGTTGCTAAACAAGCGCTTGCGAACCAACCCCTGTGTTGCCCTCGCCGGTGGTGTTACTCTGGAGCGCCGTCGGTGAGGCTTAGGAGCGAATATATCCCGATTGCCGTGTTATATGTGCCGGTGCTGCGGCTCACAAGGGCGCTGCTTCCCTCTGCTGTGTTGCCGCCGGGATACCCTCCGTCGGGTGCTGGAACCACCGCTTGTGCGATTGGCACAAGCGCAGAGAAGCCAAGCGCAAAGAGCACTGTTGTGAATGTGTTTATCATGTTTTGGTTCTTCATATTCTAATTTCCGTTCTGATGTCGCTTTATTATCATCTTGGTAGAGTTACGGTTTGTTTGTAACCACCTGTGGGGTGGACCTGCTGATCTCGATTTGGGCGCTCACCTTTTGGATTTGTGCGGCCTGGTCCTTGACTTGGGCCGTCAAGAGCTGGATTTCCTTCTGTTGCTCTGCGCTGGCGACCTGGAAATCCTTCTTCAACTGCGTGATCGTCGCTTCCTGTTCTTCGACTTTCTTGTGTTCTTTGAGAAATTCGTTAAGCAACATTGCGTTGATCTGGTCGTAGTGCACACTTAAGATTTCCCCGTTCTTGTCGTGCACCGCAAGGTCGGGGCTAACCTGCGCGACTTCCTCGGCGATTAAACCAAACTGCGGCGTGCCTTTGGCGTCGTTCTTGTAGTGGAAGGTCACCGGCTTCAGCGCAAGGATCGCTTCGCTGGCCTCGGCCATTGGTTTGATGTCGTGCTTGAAGCGGCGCGACGAGACGGTAGTGCCTAACTTTCCACTGGCATCGATTCCCACTGCAATGGCTGTAGCGGGATCGATTGGCTGCCCGAAAATACTGCCGATATAGCAGCTGTTGTCCAGGTTCGCCCCGGCGACGTTGGTGCCAATAACAATGACGTTATTGGCCGTAGTGACACCGGTACCGGCATTAACGCCCAGAGCGGTGTTGCTGCCGCCCATGGTATTGTTTTGGAGCGCAGAAGCACCATCGGCTGTGTTGAAGCTTCCAGCCGTATTGCCGGCCAGTGCGTATGTTCCATTCGCCGTGTTGGCGACGCCGATCGTGTTCGCTTGCAGCGCACCTCCACCGTTGGCCGTGTTGTTGTTGCCTAGAGTGTTGGCGCCGAGCGCGCTTGTTCCATTCGCCGTATTGAGAGCCCCTTCGGTGTTATTTAGGAGCGCATAGAATCCATTCGCCGTGTTGTAGTTTCCGATGCTGTTGTGCGATAGTGCTTGAAAACCCGTAGCCACATTATCGAACCCGATGGTGTTGAGCGTGAGCGCTTGATAACCGGTGGCAGTGTTGCCGTCCGCCGTGTTGCTAAAGAGCGCGTTAGCGCCGACGGCTGTGTTGGTGCTGCCAGCGACTGTTGCTCAAGAGCGCCTGATAACCGTTGGCCATATTGAAGCTGCCGGTGGTGTTGCTCTGGAGCGCTTGGGAACCAGTAGCCGTGTTTTGTACGCCTTCGGTGTTGCTAAAAAGCGCAAACGTTCCGTTGGCGGTGTTCTGGTCGCCAACGGTGTTGTTCAAAAGCGCCCCGGCGCCGGTGGCGGTGTTCGAGTCCCCGGTGTTCGCAAGTAGCGTCCCAGCGCCGACACCCGTGCAGAAGTTGCCGTCGGTGAGGCTTAAGAGCGAATAGATACCGATTGCCGTATTGTACGTTCCAGTGGACCGGCTAAGAAGGGCGCTTTGACCTTCCGCCGTGTTGCCTCCGGGATAACCTCCGTCCGGCGACGGAGCGACGGCTTGCGTCATTG
The DNA here is from genome assembly GCA_003219415.1 of Verrucomicrobiota bacterium. Lineage (GTDB taxonomy): Bacteria > Verrucomicrobiota > Verrucomicrobiia > Chthoniobacterales > UBA10450 > Udaeobacter. The sequence goes on from QHOS01000015.1 coordinate 7,046, forward strand.
GCGCAAGCGCAAGGAAGCCAAGCGCCAAGAGTAATGTGAATATGCCTGCCCGCGGTGCTATAGCGTTGCAGGCGGGGGTGTTTCGAGTTTTCATAATTTAGTTCCTTTCATTGCTGGGTCGTTTTACGGGTTATTGCTCACGACGCGTGGCGCCGGTTTGCTGACTGAAATCTGTGCGCTGACTTTCTCGATTTGCGCGGCTTGCTCTTTGAGTTGGGCAGTG
>QHOS01000016.1 GCA_003219415.1 Verrucomicrobiota bacterium
TCGTCACCGACGGGCTTCCGTTTGCCGAGCTAAAAAGCCGAAGCTTGATCGACACGCGCGCCCGTGCCGCCAACGACTCTCCCGATTTCTCACAGCTCATCCGTGTTGGGCTGCCTGGTCTGGCTCAACCGGAAGTCGCAAAATGATTAGATTTCTGCTTCGGCGCGTGATCGAGTTACTGAAAGGATCCGGCCGTGAAGTAGGCCTAAACTTCAATCGTACATTCCCCAGCAGATATCGACCATACGATACCTCAAAGGTAGCCAACTCATGATCATAACCCTTGTTTCCGTCATTTTGTTCGCGATTCTCGTTGCTGTGACGTTTCTAGGGGGACGCCTGGCTCGAGTTCTTCCCGAGGAGCAACTCAGCGCTGAGTCTAAAGACGCCATGAAATTAGCGCTGGGGCTTGTCGCTACGATGACCGCCATACTCCTCGGGCTGCTTATCAGTTCGGCTAAGGGTTCCTTTGACACCGCCCGAAGCCAAGTGATGCAGATGGCTGCCAAAGTCGCTTTGCTTGATCGAGTGTTAAGGCTTTACGGACCGGAGACAACGGACGCGCGTCATGCCCTTCGGGACGCTATCGCCGATGGAGTCCGGCGGACCTGGCCAGTGGAGCGAAGCGGGCCAGTCCGGCTCGACCCCAACCAGCAGATGGGGGATGCCATTTACGAGACAGTGAGTCATCTTGAACCGCACAACGAATTGCAACGTGCTCTTAAGACGCAGGCGGCGACTTTGATGATGCAACTCGCCGAGATTCGCGCCATGGTGCAGGCGCAGGCAGTTTCGTCGGTTTCGAAGCCGTTGCTGATCGCACTGGTCTTGTGGCTCGTGGTCATCTTCTTTGGCTTTAGCCTGCTTGCGCCGACCAAAGCCACTAATACGCTCGCTTTGATTGCCGGGGCTTTCTCGGTCGCGTGTGCTGTTTTTCTGGTCCTAGAGCTGGACCATCCATTTGCTGGCGTGATCCGAATTCCCAGTGAGCCGATGATAAATGTCCTGAACCGTCTCGGGAAATGACGCGTCCTAAAACCAGCTATCGCTATGTTGTCATCATTAGCTTGTAACTTAAAACAATCGTAAATTGGATGCCTATTGCAACCTGTGCGCGTGTGCTTTCCGACTTCGTTGAATTCCCTGGGCCGGTGCCTGTTTCCCAGCCTGAGCTTAATTGCGGCAGGCGTGTTGCCCGCGGCGGAGGTAGCCACGGATTCTGACGCTGCAGCCGCAGAGGAGCAACTGAAACAACTAAACGATCGGACCATCATCGGGTCTTACACTTCATTGGATACGGAGTGGGATGAATTCAAACACGGTACGAAAAAAGCTACGTGGACGGCGACAGGATTATGGGGATGGCCTCTGAGCGACCGGCAAGACTGGGCTGTACGGTTGAAATTACCCGTCGTTTATGAGCGACGGAATGAAGAATCGGGCCACGCCGACATAGGCGGTCTCGGCGATATCGAGGTTGGGACAGGCACCGCTTTTCGCCTCAAGCAAGGATGGCGAACGGGCGGTGGAATTGAGTTGCACGCTGATACTGCTTCCAGTCCCGCGCTTCGTGAAGGTGTGTGGCGCCTCCACACCCTTTGGGCTGTCGGGCACGATATTACGAAGTGGCTCACGCTGGCTCCGACTGTCGAATACAGCCAGTCCGTTGCCGAAGAACATGATGTCGCGTCACAGCGCTATCTTGAGTTGTCTCTGCCGAGCACCGTAATCCTTCCCTACGATTGGTCAGTCGGTACGAAGTACAAAGCGAAGGTCGATTTTGAAGGCGGCGACCACTGGATTCACACGGTAGACGTGGGTATAGCCAAACGCATCTCGAACATTCCGCTTGTTCTAAGCGCGACGCTGGAAAAGTCACTTAATGGCGGTGCCAAAAAATTTCAGATCAGCTTTACGATCACTTACTATTTCGAACGATATCGCTCCCCGAGATGACGCAATGCCAAAAGAGTCATGCTCAAATAGGACTAAGGTCCAATATTGCTATCGCTCGACGGGGTGTAAATTTGTACAATCATAACGCCAGTGAGGTAGCCGGGAAAGAATTGTAGGGTTTCGCTGACAAACTGACCAAGTATTAGAATTTGAAAAGTAATATTCTGATTGCTTGTTTATGTATCTGTGTCGCTAACGTTGACGCGGAAACGTCCGGGTCGTCTTCGTTCGAGCCGACGATTCCGAACAAGAATTCTCCGCCGGACAAAGCGCCGGAGGGAATGGTCTGGATTCCCGGCGGCGAATTTTCGATGGGCGCCGCTGTGAACGGGCAGGGGAACCATGAAATGCCGATGGCCTCGAGTGACTCGGAACCGATTCATCGCGTTCGCGTGGATGGATTCTGGATGGATGCAACGTCCGTAACAAACGAGCAGTTCGAGAAATTCGTTAAAGCAACCGGTTACATCACGATTGCGGAGCGTACGCCAACGAAAGAAGAGTTTCCCACTGCGCCGGCAGAAAATCTCGTTGCAGGCTCAGTTGTGTTCGCGCCGCCCGATCATGAAGTTGCACTGAACGATCATTATCAATGGTGGAGTTACGTGAAAGGCGCGAGCTGGCGGCATCCGCTCGGACCGGAGAGCGATATCAAAGGCAAAGAAAAATATCCGGTCGTTCAGATCGCTTACCCCGACGCGGAAGCCTACGCGAAATGGGCGGGCAAACGTTTGCCGACTGAGGCGGAGTTCGAATTTGCTGCGCGCGGCGGTTTATCAGGGAAAACATACGTGTGGGGCGACGAATTTCGTCCCGGTGGGAAATGGATGGCGAACACGTGGCAAGGAAAATTTCCAGTGAAAGACGCGGTTGAAGATGGATACACCGGCGTCGCGCCGGTGAAATCGTTTCCGGCGAATGGCTACAGTCTGTACGACATGGCTGGCAATGTCTGGGAATGGTGCAGCGATTGGTATCGCCCTGACTACTACAAGACTCTCGCGGACAAAGGCGGCGTTACGAACAATCCCCAAGGTCCGGATTCGCCATTTGATCCTTCCGAGCCTAATGAGAAAAAGCGCGTGCATCGTGGCGGCTCGTTCCTTTGCAACGATCAGTATTGCTCACGCTACATCGTTGGCACGCGCGGGAAAGGTGAAGTCAACACCGGCACAAATCATCTCGGGTTTCGATGCGTCCAATCGCCGCAGAAAATCGCGCAACAAACAACGCAAAATTAGATTCTTAATAAAAAGGGACCCTTAATCAAGCCTGATGCAAAGCAAGAACGCCAGCTGTCAACGCGATCTTTGGGCCTTGGACCGGCGAATGCTGGATTTGTTTTGCCCTTCGGGGCAATGCTTGCAGCCTCAAGGTCTGATTCACTATTGTCGGCTCAAACAATATCTTGTCCAACGCTTGGGATGAAGTAAACGGTATATAGAAAGCCAGCAAACCTATGAAGCCACTAATCTTTCAATCGAGATTCCGTAGAGAATTGTTTCACGGCCTGACGGTCATTTTATCCATCGGACTATGGGAATCGACCTGTTCAGTCGCACTGGCACAACAAGCCCAGTCGCAACAGATGACTACGACGACAACCTCCGACACGGAACAGGCTCCCAAGCTACCTAATGACCAATTGAATTCGTTGGTTGCACCGATCGCTCTTTACTCGGATCCGCTGCTGGCTCAAACGCTCGCTGCTTCCACTTATCCACTCGAAGTTATCCAGCTCCAGCAGTGGATGGCTAAGAACCCAGACTTGAAAGACAAAGCGCTAGCAGATGCCGTGTCAAAGCAGCCGTGGGACCCAAGCATCCAGGGACTGGTAGCTTATCCGGACGTGGTTACGCGCATGGCGGACAATATTCAATGGACAACGGACTTGGGAAATGCATTCCTGGCGCAGCAATCTGATGTGATGGACGCAGTTCAGCGGATGCGTGCAAAAGCCCAGGGCACCGGGAATCTAAAGACCAGTGCGCAGCAGGTCGTACAGACCGAGACAGTCGCGAGTGGCAAACAGGTGATCGAAATTCAGCAAGCGAATCCCGACGTAGTTTACGTCCCGTCATACGATCCGCAGGTCGTTTATGGGGCTGCTCCTCCTGCCTATCCCTATTATCCTTACACCTACCCAGGCTACGTGCCAGGGACGGCTTTAGCGTGGGGCGCGGGAATTGCTTTGGGTGCCGCCGCCTGGGGCGCCTGGGGCGGCAACTGGGGCAATTGCGATTGGAACGGCGGCAACGTCAACATCAATAACAATAACAATTTCAATCGTAACAACAATTTCAACCGCAACGTCAATCGCCAAGGCGGCAACTGGCAGCACAATTCGCAACACCGCGGGAATGCACCTTACGGGAACAGGCAAACGGCGAATAAGTTCGGGGGTCA
>QHOS01000182.1 GCA_003219415.1 Verrucomicrobiota bacterium
TTCATCCTTCTCCGTGCGATAAAATGCGCAGAACTTGCAGTAAACATTGCAAACGTTCGTGTAATTGATGTTTCGATCCACGATGTAGGTGACGATCTCGCGTCCACGTCCGTCATAACTTTTCGCCTTTGCCAAATCCCGCCTCGCATTGGCCAGCGCTCCCACCTCTTCGAGCGGCCAGCGATACAATTCGAGCACCTCCTCCACAGAAATTCGTTCGCCCCCGAGCACCTTCCCAGTTAGTCCATCTCGATTTAAAGAGACCATTGCCCGCCATCCTATATGACGCGGCGGCTCATTGCACGTAGATGATTCGAATGAAACATCAGGTCGCAATCGTCGGCTCTGGCGTCTCAGGTCTAACTTGCGGTCTGGTTTTCGCTGAGCATGGATATCGAACAGCCATCTTCGCCAAAGAAATCGGCCAGCAAACAACCTCGGGAGCGGCTGCGGCGCTCTGGTTCCCTTACGATGCAGAGCCGGCGGACAAAGTCGTCCCCTGGGCACTCGGGACTTACCGGACGCTTATCGATCTCGCTCGCAATCCCGATAGCGGCGTTTCAATGATTGAGCTGCGCCAATTTTCGCGTACTGAAAAAATTCACATCCCAGACTGGGCCATTCCACTCGGCGCGCGAGCTGTCGTCCCGAGCTTACCGCCTGTCATGTCGAGCGACGTCGAGAACGGAGCGGCTGTGGAAGCCGCGACAAGGCCGGGAGCTGAGCGAACGGGACGTGAGCGAATCAGATCTCTCAAGATATTCAAGAGTGGGTTCTCGCTGCGCGTTCCGCTGATGGACACAACGATTTATCTGGATTACCTGGCGAATCGTTTTGTCACCGCTGGCGGATCAATCGCCGCGAATACTCATTTCGCGCGGCTCGAAGACGTCGATCCAAAATTCGATGTTGTGATTAACTGCGCGGGAATCGGCGCCCGCGAACTCGTCCGGGACACCGACCTTGAGCCTCACCGCGGGCAGGTCGCGATCGTGCCGAGAATCAAAGATCTTCCATACGCCGTTGTTTGTGATGATGCACCGCTGATGTACGCAATCCCACGCAGGAATGATTGTGTTCTCGGCGGAACGAACGAGCTCAGCAACGATCTCGCTGCTGATTCCGCAACGACCATGCGAATCGTTACTGAGTGCGCGCGTGCATTGAAGATTGAGAAACCGAATGTTCTCGGCGAGCGCGTCGGGCTACGTCCATTTCGCAAATCAGGCGTTCGCGTAGAGCGAGATCAGTTACGCAACGGCCGCACTATCGTTCACAACTACGGCCACGGCGGCTCCGGCTTCACGCTCTCGTGGGGCTGCGCAGAACGGGTCTTCGAGCTTGCAACCGACAGTGCCGCGTAGCGTGCGCCACTCTATGTCAGAGCGATGCACTGAAACGAACTGACGACGTCGTCTGGGCCTTTTTCGGCAAAAAAGCCTTCGTAATAGCCCGGACCGAGATCCCAGTAAGGTCCTTTGTAGTAGTCGTCACGATAAAATCGCCACACGCCGTTCACCACGATGAGGCAACTGATGCGGTCGTTCCAAAAATCACCGACGTAATGGAAACTCAAGTTCGTGCGAGCGTAGGCGCCTTTGAATCCAACGTGATCGTAAAGCACGATTTCCGGCAGGCGAATCTCCTGCGTCACAAGCGGTACGGGTTCTTTTCCAGCCGCAGAAGAGTGATAGCTCAGCGGACCAAGTTGCCATTTCATGTCGATGACGCAGCCGTTATCCGGCGACAATTCAGTTTTGGGTATTCGTGGCATAGGCGTGGACGGCAGTGGTTTCTCCAATTTAATCAAATGAAATGAGCGCTGTCGAGCAAAGAAAGATTTCCGGAATTGCGCGTCGTCGGGCGGCTTGGGATGAACAGCCTCTTCGATTTGCGCTCACTGGCTTTTTGCCCGGCCGATGACGCCACAGGCAACGCGCGCTCCGGAGTCGCCAGAAGGCTGGGATTTAAGATCGTCCGCCTTGGCGTGGACCACAACGGAGCGTCCGATCACAGACCGTTGGTCGTTCGTGAGCGAGATTTGATGGTCCAAGTATTCGAGTGTCGCCTTGCCCGAGGCGTCTGCTTCTACATTTCCCATATCACCTACATGCCGTTCGGCTGCGTCGGGCCCTGCATGCGGATTGTTGGTCGGATTAAAATGAGCACCAGCCGAACTCGCATCGGCTGCGCTGCAATCGCCGAACTCATGGATATGAAAACCATGATTGCCAGGAGTCAGGCCGGTGATCTCCGCCCGAACCCGTACGCCATCGGCCTCTTCGGTGAACGTAACCGTACCGCTGACTTTGCTGCCAGCGGTGGGATGAAGCACCGCCACGGCTTTCAGGGGCGCCGACGGTTTTTCCGCCGGCGTTTGGGCCCGTGCGGTGAAGGGGCTGACGACTAAGAATATCAGCGCAACGAATGACGCTTGGAAGGAATTCATAGTAGCATCTCTATTTCGCAAAGCCCGATAAGTCCAGCCGCATCAATACGTAAAAACTTTCCAGGACCACCTCGGAAAGAGAAAATCGCAACCGGCCGCACGCGCTACACTTGCATTGTCCGCAAATAGATCTCTTCCAAGCCCTGCGCCTGCGCGCGCAGATCGAAATTTTTTCGAACGATCTCAGCGCCATTGCGCGCGATCCGCGAAAGGAACCCGGGGTCTCTCGCTGCATCGAGCAGCGCAGCCGCCAATTTTTCATGATCTCGCTCAGGCACGAGGACGCCAGAAACGCCGTTCTCGATTGCTTCGGGAATGCCCCCATGCCTCGTAGCAAACACAGGCAGGCCGCTGGCCATTGCTTCCAACATCGAATTTGGAATGCCTTCCTGATTTCCGTCATGGCCCGTCTGGCTCGGATGTAAAAAAATATGCGACGCATAATAGATTTTGCGGAGTTGCTCCTGCGAAACAAAACCTGTGAATGAAACGCGACCGTCGATATTCAGGTCACGCGCCAAATTCTGGAGTTGGCTGAGCAAGGGCCCTTCTCCTGCAATGGTTAGGTTCGCATTCGGATGTCGTTCCAAGAAAACCGCAAACGCGCGCAGCGTGACTGGCAGACCTTTTTTTTCGATCAAGCGGCCAGCCTGCAGAAATCGCCATTCGGTCGCCGCCGCGACGAAGTTTCGTTCACAAAAAGGAAATTCTTCCAGCGGAATCCCGGTTCGCTGGATCTCGATCTTTTTCTCGTCGCAACCCAGATGAATGACTGCGCGCCGCAGCGATTCGGAACGAACCAGAACCAGCTTGACTGCGTCGAGCATTTGTCGCGTGGCTTCGCGATAAGCCGGCTTGTTCATGTCCACGGTGACATCGGCACCGTGAAACGAGACGATGGACGGTTTTTTCCACGCGCGAATCAGCGGCAGGAGATGAACAGCGATTTGGCCAAAGTAAATGTGCAACAGGCGAGCGTCAGTCTTCCTTAAAATGCTCTGCAATGCGCGCAGTTCGCCGTCCGAAATCTGCCATGGTGCATTACGCAACTGCCTGAACCAAAAGCGACGCAAGAAATGCGTTGCCGGCTTGGGAGCCATATGAATCTGGTCAAAAGGGTAGCGTCCAGCTTGTTCGCGCTTCTGCGCGATCACCACAGGAATACATCGCTCCAAGCCTGTGATTTGCCGATAAATATGCAACATCTCTGGTTTGAGAAATGTCGCGCAATAACAAGCGATGACCGGGCGTGAATCAGGAGATGGAACTTCCAACGCCCAATGCTCAACGCTCAACGCTCAATGATCAACTCCTTGAAACCCCAATCAGATTGAAAACTGCGCTCGCACTTCTCCCGATATGCGCGTCGGTCGGCTGGTTTGCGCATTTATCGGGCACCACAGAGTCCGAGCCTTTGACAAGAGCCGACCATCGCGATTACGCCGGATTTCTGTGAATCGTTCGAACGTAAGCCGGGTAGCTTTGCCCACCCATGTTCGCAGCACGACTTCGTCGCCGACGATGGCAGGCGCTTTATAGTCGATCTCATGTCGCAAGACAACCCAGGCGATGTTCTCCTGGGCGTCCGGGCTGGCGACGGCTCGCCAGTGAGCTGTAGCAACATCCTGAACCCATCTCAGGTAAACGGTGTTGTTTACGTGATTTTGCTCGTCGATATCGCCTGGCAGCACCGGAACGATCATTTCGAAAGGCGCAGACGACATCGGGGAATTCGGGAGAAATTAGAGTACGAATTGGAAAACGCGATGGACGGCGGATCAGTTTATATGAAATCGTCGCATCAATTCTTGCCGGGCCTCCATTGCGAGCTCTGGATTCATGCGGCTGAGAACTTTTTCACGGCGCACGTGATCCATGGCTGCGAGGTCGCGCACCAGTCTGTTGCGTGTTCTCCATTTCGCATACTTGCTCAAACCGATGCCGACTGCCAAAAGCGCGGAGATGATCCAAACAGTGATATCTGTCGCCGTCACGAGAGAAATAAAGAAGCAAAAAGCGTTAGCGACAACCCAACAGCTGTCACGCAAAGTCTGCTAGCGGGATCTTTCGCAGCCATCTGTTGTTGCGCAAATGGACGAAGCGAGAGATCGATGGGTGATTTCAGCGCCGGCTTGCGACGGAGACTGCATCGTGTGATCACGAAGAATGTATTCAGTTGAGATCGATCGATCGAAGCGTCTCCTGGTGATCAGCGCTCTGCGGCAAGTCACTGCGGAGCAGGCGAAACTTGTCGCGCAGCAGGTGCGCGAGCTTTTGCGCGATGTTGCGCCCGGCATCCGCGTTCTTGCTGATTTCCGATGGTTGGAATCAATGGATCCGGCGGCAGCATATCACGTTGCCGAGATCATGGATGCGCTTGCTGAAAAAAGGGTCGCCTCCGTGACGCGAGTGATGCCCGACCCACACAAAGACATTGGTCTCAATATTCTGTCGCAATTCCATTACGGTCCCGAAATCCAAATCGCTACTTTCGAAACATTGGCCGACGCGCTCCAAAGCCTGACCAGGGAATGATCGTCGAAAGCAGCCGGGCGTAGCTCGCGCAGCGGCTACGCCCGGTCTAACTCTGAATTGAACCGGATTCGGCCGATTTCCCAGACTTATTGCCCCTTGCCTGCCGCCCTATTTCCTTCTTTGACCGCGTCAGCCTCGGTCATGTATTTGCCCTTCTTAGTCGTCCCGTAAAAATGGGATCCCTCCCTGTGGTACACATGCGTGTCCGTATTAACCCACACCAGACCATGGCCACCCCCGGGTGCAGGCGCATTGGTTGCTGTCTCACTACTTGTGCTCTTCGCGGTGGCACGGCTCGCGGCCGCTGGACTGGCTGCCGCAGAACTTTTCGGAGCCGCGGGCGCCGCAGCAGGCGAAGAAGATGCGGCGGTTTCGCCTGGCGATGCCGTCGTTTGAGTTTTCTTATGCGTGCGATGTTTTGCCGGGGACGGTGCTCCTGCGGGCGACTCTCCCGGAGTAGGCGATTGCGCTTGCAGAGCGAAAGCGGTGGCAAGTCCGATTGCAAAGGAAAGAGTTAGGAATCTTTTAGTCATGAGGGCGAGGGTAAACAACCCGCGAGATTGCAGTCAACGCATTTCCCATGGGCAACACATTTTCTGCGCAGAAAACAGCAAACGATGCACCCAGCAGCGCTAGCGATACCGGTGACTTGACCTAACCGAAAATTTGCAAGTTGCCGAGGCGCGTGCGCTTGACTCCGAAAGCTTTCGCGAGTTGAGCGCGGCGGTGGGCTGCGCTAGAGTCGGGCCAGGATGCTTGATACCATTCTGGGATGCCTGAAATGGGCCGCTGTCGGTTTTATCGTCGCGTTTGCGCTGATGAAGCTGTTCGAGGCGAGTCATATTCACGACGACATCCCCAAGCCTGCCTTCAAAATACGCCAGACGAAGCGCGCGACATTCGTGTTATCCACGTTCGCCGCCATGCTTTCGGCATTGGTCTGGCTCCTCGTGCAAAAGCTGGACTGAGCCTCGCTGAGGTTAAAGGTTGATGCGTTAAATCGTCGAAACATCGCGACTGAGTGGGTGTCATCCCATGTAGAAGCCGCCGTTTACGTTCAAGACGTGTCCGGTGATGTATGAGGCCATCGGGGAGGCTAGAAAAAGGGCTGCGTTTACGATTTCGGTTACATCACCGAGACGGCCGAGCGGAATTTGCTTTATGAAATTTTGCGTCACTTCGTCAGGCATGCCTTTGCTCATGCCTACATCGATGAAGCCAGGCGCGATGGCGTTTACCGTGATGTTTTGGCGCGCAAACTCACGGGCCGACACTTTGGTGAGCGCGATGATCGCTGCTTTGCTCGACGAATAATTCGCCTGGCCAAACAGCCCGAGTTGGCCGCTAACAGACGACATATTAATGATCCGCCCGCCGTTTCGCAAAATCGCGGCAGCCTTTTGCGTGACTGTGAATGTGCCCGTGAGATTTACGCGCACCACGCTCTCGAAATTCTCGACCGACATTTTCTTAATCGTGCGATCACTGATGATCCCGGAATTGTTGACGAGAATGTCCAGTCCATCGTGCCGATCTTGTATTTGCTTCATCATCGCCTCGACCTGCGTCGACTTTGTCACATCGCATTCAATCACCAGCGGCTCATTGAGTTCAGTGGCTACGTGGGTGGCGTCGGACTTGTTTTGTCCCTGCGCGTCGGCCACATAATTCACCACGCATTGCGCGCCGCATCGGCCCAATGCCTTAATCATCTCCGCGCCAATCCCGCGCGAGCTACCGGTGACGAGGGCGACTTTGCCGCTGAAATCGAGTGGATCAGGCATTTAATGATTTAATGAGTCAGTGATTTAGCGATTGCAATGGCTAAATCAATGAATCACTAAATCTGTGCAAATGGCTTCACCCATTCGGATTTTGACGGCGGTCCCGATTTGCGACGGGCATGACAGCGCGATCAACACGATCAACCTGGAATTCATCCGGCACGGGATCGAGGTCGTCTATCTTGGCTACCATCGTTCAGTAGGCGATATCGTGCGCGCCGCCATTCAAGAGGACGTGCGCGCGATCGGCATCTCAAGTTACAACGGCGGGCACATCGAATTCTTCGCGGAAGTCATTGCTCTTTTACGGAAGCGCGGAGCGAACGACATCAAAGTCTTTGGCGGTGGCGGCGGAACGATCACGCATCAGGACGCTGCAGCAATGAAGCGCAAAGGCGTGGACAACATTTTCTTTGCCGGAACCTCACTCGCACAGATGACTGATTATGTTCGCAAGCACTACGGAAAGCCCAGGAAAAGGTCGCGCCCACGATCGCCTGATCAGGAACTTCCCCAGAAGCTGACCGAGATTGAGGACGCGTATGCAGCGGGAAGAAAACACCGGGCGCGCAAGGCCCAATCAAAAATCCGCAGTCCGCAAGGAGTTCACCCGTCGCGGCGGGCAATCCGCAATACAAGGGTCGTCGGTTTCACCGGCCCTGGCGGTGCGGGAAAAACGACATTAATCGACGAGCTGGTGCTCCGTTTTTTGAATCAAAGTCCTCAGGGAAGAATCGCAATCTTATCGCACGATCCGAGCGTGATCGGCGAAGGAGCGTTGTTGGGTGACCGGGCCACGATGATTAATTCGCAGAACGATCGGGTGTTCATGCGCAGCATGGCCACACGCGGCGAGGCGGGCGGACTTTCCCCTGCCACGCAGGACTGTCTGGCGCTGCTCGCGCGCTCAGGGTTCGATTACGTAATCATTGAGACAGTGGGTACTGGACAGGAGGCGATGCCGTTCCAAAAAACCGGCCTTGTCGATCAGACTGTGCTCGTAATGAACCCTGATTACGGGAGCCGGTTGCAGCTGCAAAAAATCGTGATGCTCGATCTTGCTGACATTGTGGTGGTGAACAAAAGCGATCTGCAGCGCGCGCGCACCGCGCACACGGAAATCGAACAGCGCTTGGAGCAAAACCGGCGTGATCAGCGACTAATCGATACGGTGGCGAAACGGCATCGCGACGCTGGCGTGGATGAATTATTCAAGCTAATTTCGAGAGGATCAAAATGAGCAAGCTCGGACAAGTCGTTGGATCCATCGAGAACTACAACAAGTTCGTTCTCGATCAGGTGAAGCGTGCGCGCACGGATAGACAATTCGGGCGTGAATTGCTGGGGCGCTGGAACGACACCAAAGCGAAAATTCCAGTCACGCGTACGCCGACCGGCGTGCCGCTGCCACGTCTGGCGTTGCCCGAGATCGATGACCCGGGCGAAATCGCGCGCTATCTCTTTGCCGAAGGATTACCAGGTGAGTTTCCATTTCTAAATGGAGCCTATCGCGAGATGTATTTGGAGCCGATTCGCGAGGTCGAAAGCTTTGAAAAAAACGGCGAACCTCCGCAACGATCATCGCGGCAGCCTTTGCCTCAAGCCGAAGAACCAACGCGATTGTTCTCTGGCTTGATGCTCGCCGAAGACACGAACGAACGCTTTCATTATCTGACCCGACATCAACGCACTCATCGGCTCAGCACCGCGTTCGATGGGCCGACGCTCTATGGGATCGATAGCGATGCGGATGGGGTTTTCGGAAAAATCGGGGAGGGCGGCGTGGCCATCGATACGGTCGAGGACATGGTGCGCCTCTACGATGGGTTTGATCTCGGCTCGCCGAATTTTTCTGCATCGATGACTATCAGCGGTCCCGCGCCAGTCATCATGGCGATGTACATCGCGGCGGCCAAACGCAGATTCGGCCCAAAAGTTATTCCCAAGTTGCGCGGCACGATTCAGGCGGACATCTTCAAAGAAGTCCAGGCGCAGAACGAAACCATTTTCCCGATCGAAGCCTCGCTGCGTTTTCTCACCGACATGGTTGAGTTCACCACGCAGGAAATGCCGCGCTGGTATCCAATTTCCATCAGCGGTTACCACATCGGTGAAGCCGGTTCGACGCCGGTGCAACAAGCTGCTTATACCCTATCAAACGGTTTCGCTTACGCGGAAATGTTTGCTGCGCGAGGAATCCCTGTGGATCAATTCGGGCCGCGTCTTTCGTTCTTCCTCGATTGCGGTCTCGACGCCGAATACATTGCGCTGGCTCGTGTGTCACGGCGCATTTGGGCAATCGGAATGCGCGATGTGTTTGGCGCCGGGCCACGGGCGCAGCTTTTCAAATTGCACACTCAGACCAGCGGTCGCTCCCTCATCGCCGCGGAATTCAAAAACAATCTCACCCGCACCGCGGCCGAATTGGTTCTCGCTTACATGAACGCGACCAATTCATGCCACTCAAACAGCGCGGACGAACCGTTCACGACACCGAGCGAAGAATGGATTCGGCTTGCGGCGCACGGACAGGCAATCCTGCTGGAGGAGTCCGGCATTTTCAAACATACCATGAACATGTTGAGCGGTTCGCCCGGGATGAAGGCAGTCGAGCGCGCCGTGGAAGCGGCGATTCTCGATGAGTTCCGCGAGATCGAGCGACTGGGCGGCGTGCTCGCGGCGGTGGAAGACCGTTATCAACGCAGCCAGATTCAGAACGCTGCGCATCGGTACGAGCAGCAAATCTACAATGGGACTCGCCCAATCATTGGGCTCAATCGCTATCGTGACGGCGACAACGACATACCGGAAGTGAAACTCGCGCGCACGCCTCGGAAAAAGCAGCAGCTCCAGGTGGATCGCCTTGCGAAATTCAAAAAGAAGAATGCCGATAAAGCTAAACGCGCGCTGGATAAACTGGCTGACGTCGTCGAACGAGGTGAGAATTGTTTCCCGGTGTTACTCGAAACAGCGGAAGTCTGTTCGTTAGGCCAAATCACGGGCCGCTTACAGGAAATCGTCGGGCGCTTTCGGCCTATGGTTTGATGTAACACAGCCAGCGCTGCGTTTTAAGCACGCGGCCAGGATGCGTGTGCTTGCATTACCTGACGCGGTTTTTCTGCTAGAAGCGTGCACCGAACGCGGGATTCGAAATCCTTAGTGAAAAGTGATGCTCGCCCAAGCATATATCGGCACCAGCGGCTGGAATTATAGGACCTGGCGGAAGGATTTCTACGGCGAGACGCCGCAAAACCGATGGCTGCGGTTCTGTTCGCAGCGTTTCACCGGCATTGAAGTCAACGGCACATTTTATCGACTCCAGGAGAAAAGCACGTTCGAAAAATGGCGCGATCAGACACCTGAAACATTTCGCTTTGCCATAAAAGGGCACCGCTACGTCACGCACAACAAAAAGCTGCTCGACGTGGAAGAATCGGTGATTCGTTGTCGCGAATCGGCGTCGCCGCTCGGCAACCGTCTCGCTGCTGTGGTCTGGCAGCTACCGGCATTTCTGAAAAAGGACACAGCCCGGCTGGAGAAGTTCTTAGACGCGCTGCGCCACTGGAAAACCACGCGACACGCCATCGAGTTTCGTCACGAATCCTGGTTCGATGACGAAGTAACCGAATGCCTTAAGCGCCACGCGGTGGCCGTCTGCATGTCAGACGCCCCCGACTGGCCGATGTGGGAGGAAGTCACGACAGATCTCGTTTACATCCGTCTGCATGGTCACACCCGGAAATACGCATCGAGCTACAGCAAGCACTCGCTGAGGAAATGGGCCGCACGTATCCGCGATTGGCTGGACGAAAACCGCGTCGTCCATGCATACTTCGATAATGACGCCGAAGGCGCAGCTCCCAAAAATGCGCTTACACTTTTGGAAATGTTGGGCCGATCAGGCCGTGAAGTGGTCTGACAGCTCGGAGACGAGCTCTTCGCGGTTGTCCCTGCGAACTTCGATCAGAGTGACATCGCGGCGCTTTTTGATCGCGTTGGTGAATGCAAATGGTCGCGCGGTGATGGTTCCAAGAAGCGGCACGCGACTGTTGAGCGCCTTATTCACCGCGTCGCGAAAAATGGCCGACCGGATTTCCATCGGCCCGATTTCATCGATCACCGTAAGTTCGCGCGCACGGATGGCTTCGCACACGGCTTCGATGCCGATCGTTTCCAGCGGAGAGAGATCAAGTCCATATTTTCCAAGTCGCTGCTGTGTTTTGAGATTCAGATGTGCAAACACGCTCTCTTTGCCGTCAAACGTGACGATCTTGAACCCGACACGCTCCCGATGCTTGCGAATTTCCTCCGTATAAAAACCGCCGGCCGGCTGCGCCACCTCCTTCACCACTCGCCTAACCAATGTGGTCTTGCCGCATCCGGGGCGGCCAGTGAGCAAGATATTCTTGGTCATGGAACTGATTTCGAACGCCCTTTGTGAAAGTCTATCGGATTCCTCTATGAGTACGAACGCGGCGAAGCCAAACGCCTCACGGCAGCCGCCGCGTAACTGACATCACAGCGGATTCTTCTACTGTGACAAATTGATACCGATACTTTGCTCGTCGTTCAACGCAGTGCGACTTGAAATTTCCGGAATAAAAAAGCGGCCTCTGTTTGGCAGAGGCCGCTTTGTATTTGCGCGACTATCAAGGTGAATTCTTCAAGTCAAGGCGTCGGCACGACGGAGAGGACTCGCGTGTCGTAACTAATGCTTTGGCCGCCGGGATCGGCGAATTCAAGCTGCACGGTCCGTGTTTCGTGCGGACCGAATGTGCTATTGGCGCGATCGATGTCAATGTAGGGGCTGCCGAGCGGGGCGAGAACCTCAGTCGTTCCATCAGCATTAAGCAGCGTCGCGTTGGCGCTCAAGTTATCCAGCACGAGTCGCACTGGCGTGGGCGCTGGGCCATCGCCGTTATTTATGACGCGAACCAGCTGAGAATAATGCTGCGTGTGCGGGTCGAATACGAGGTCGCCGGGACTCACCGACAGACTCGCTGCGGGAATTGTTCCCGGAACAAACAGGTCGCTCAAGTCATTAACGATCGCGACGTTGTTATGACCACCGAAGTTGTTCGTCTCCCCAGCAGGAATAGGATTGTTAACGTTCGGCAGAGCGAAAATTTCTTCCATCGTTTTTAGGTCGGAAGAATGGCTCATCACGACGCTGCTGGCGTAGGCGTTGCCTTTGGCGAGCGGCGAAATAACAGCTTCCATTAATGTGCGGCTCGCGTCGTCGCCGCCTTCGGTTTCATCCCACCAAATAATAATGACGCCGCTGTTCTGATAAGCCTGCGACGCCATGATTTGCGGGACGACGTGGGCGAGGAAGTTATCGCCTTGCGCAATGTTAGCAGAGTCACCGGTGTAATGGGTGCCGTGGTAGGTGAAGCCGCTGTTCAATGAGCTGTGCGCGCCGTTGTATTGGTTAGGCGTAATCCAATTGTAGCGCCCGACGGTGTTGTTGTTCAGGTCGTCAAACAATTGCGCCAGCGGATAAACATTCTGGAGTTGCGTATCCGCAAAAAACGCCATCGGGTTGTGCTTGACGGCGTAATTGTATTGGGTGGAGCCATTAAATGGATTGACCGGGCCATTGGTTCCAGACGCACTGTGGATTGGGCTTGGGGCCAATTGAACGTCTTCCTGATAATTCTTCCATGGAATGCCCATCGCGTTTAATTGCGCGGTTAAGTGCGGAGCGTCGAAAACATTGCCGTTGGCCGGATTCGGATCGGCATCGGTATGCACGCCAAAGTCCGTTCCCGCTTCCGCCCAAACATAACTTGGCTCGGACGGATGCACACCTCTACCCGCGTTGAAGTAAGCCGTGGCGTAGGACACCTGTGCCGCATTCGGATTGCCCGGCGTAATGAGACTGTTCATGAACGGCGCGGCGGGATTGCCCAAGATTGGCTGCGGATTAGTCTGCGTGGGCGGTTGGGTGAAGTTGTGATTCTCCATCGCAATTACGAAGACAGCTCCGATCGCTTGCGGCGGTTGCGATGAAGACGTTTGCGCCGCAAGCAAAACCCCGGTTGCGGCGGCAGCGAGCAGCGCTGTCCTGCGCCGGAGGTTTCCGAGCAAAAAGCCGGAAAGTGCTGCTGTGTTGTTTGTCTGATTGATGTTGTTTGGCCAATTGATATTCGGTTGTGTTTTCATCATAATTTGTGCTGTTTTTCGATTTCATGTTTTCCCCGTGGCGTGATGAAAGTAAACGTGACGATTGTGATAATTCCGTTACGAAAATGGCGGCTACGTAACGGCAGCGTTACACGCGCAAACACTGCCTTTAGACGACGGTCCACGGCCGTCGCGTAACTAAATCTGGACTCCGCGAGGCTAGAAACGCAGTCCTCACGAATGTCATAAACACAGGGCTTCAGACCGGTGTTTATGGACACGCCGACGCCCAAGCCGTTTCAACGGCTTCTGTTCGAACGTGCAATAGGGAAGCCGTTGGAAGCGGCTCGGTTGTGGGTGCGGTTAACCACCTGGCTGAAGCCGGGCGTTAATCACATTTTCTTCTGGCAATGCGCGCAGAACCACGCAGTGCGACCACCGATCCTCGCTGAGCTTAGTTTCCTTCCGCACCGAGGACACTTTCCATCTTTTCCCCGATGCGGGAGAAGCCATGATTTTGGCATTCGGTCCGCGTCAGCCTTCGCGGTGATCGCTTTTTCCATGATGTAGTGCGTAGCCCGAAAAAGTTTGGTGAGGGCTTTGTCACCCAAACGAGACGTTTCTGTCGCGGGATGCATGCGCACGCGGAAAAGAATTTCGTCCGCGTAAATATTGCCAATACCCGTGATGACCCGCTGATTCAGCAAGATCGATTTCACGGCGCCACGGCGTTTCCCCAGTATTTTTTTGAACTCTTCAAGATCGATATCAAGTGCGTCGGCTCCCAGCGCGCGCTTTTTCAGAAATTCGTCGACATCTTCTAGCAATCCGATCTGGCCGAACTGGCGCTGATCATCGAACGCCAGACGATGGTTGTTGGCGAAAACAAAGAGCACTCGCGTATGCCGCGGTGCTTGTCGGTCGTCTTTGAAATACTCAAGTGACCCCGTCATGCCGAAGTGCAGTCGCAACCAAAGCTTGCGATCGGCGCGCACGAACAGATGCTTGCCATGCCGGCGAGTCGATTCGAAGCGGCGACCTTTCAAACCACGCGCAAGCTCTCGCGCTGTGACGTTTTTCAAAATGTATGCATTCCGCACGTCGACGTCGTCGATCCGCTGATGCAACGACGTGGCATCAAGGTATCGCTTGAACATTTCGACATCAGGCAACTCCGGCATCGCGTTTACATAATTTGTTCAATTTACTTTCCTAGTCGTCCCACAGACAATTGCCTGCGTCACATCATTGTTGAAGCTTAATCGACGATGTCCTGCAAGGAGATCGATGACTTTCTGCGACTGCTAAACGTGTCGCCATCCGGCGCCGTGTTTAATCCTTGGTGGGAAGTTGATGAGCAAAATGATGTCGGCCACAACGCGCCAGCCATACGGCGCAACCAGCTACGCGCGTATCTGGAAGAACGGCTGGGCAAGTCAAAGGTCGCAATAATCGGCGAAGCACTTGGCTATCGCGGCGGTCACTTCAGTGGAATCCCCATGACTTCCGAGCGAATCCTGCTCGGAAAAAAGAAAGGTAGTGGAATTGAGCTGGAACACGTTTTTTCGAGTATCAAGCCGCGGCGCACGAGCAAACCCAAAAATTGTCCGGATGGATTTTCCGAGCCGACAGCTACTATCGTTTGGAGCACGCTGCTCAGGCTCGGCCTGAAGCCGCAGCAATTCGTGCTCTGGAATGCGTTCCCCTGGCATTCATTTGATCCGCGCCGCGGCATGTTGAGCAATCGAATGCCTAACAAGTCCGAGCGATCTGCTGGGCTGGCGGTGTTCAAAGCTTTCCTAGATCTCTTTCCGTGCGACGAAATCGTCGCGCTTGGCAACGTCGCTGTCTCGCAACTAAAAGAAATGAATGTTGAATGCCAGGGTGTTCGTCATCCCGCTTCCGGCGGTGCCAAACTTTTCCGCGAGCAAATCGGCAGGATCCTGCAGAAGCTGAGACCTTAGGACTGACGCACGGCTCGGCGATCCGTCCCTACCACTTGTCTGTCGGCCAAGCACACGAGGATTGTTTTCACGGCGTCGGAAATGGACGTAGTTCTTGAAACTCTGATCAAACCAGGCGCGAGCTCAGATGGTTCCTCGTAAGCAGCGCTCAACTTTTGGAAGTCTTCGAGCCGCGCATCTGATGTTTCGGCGGTCTCTTCATCTCGTGCTTTTAGCCGCTTTTTGATTTCATTGGGATCGGCCTCGAGTTCTACAAACTGAGATGACACGTTCGCTTTCTTGCATTCGTCCCGCAGAAATCTACGGAGCGCGCGTCTGGAGAATGTGGCGTCGAGAATTACGCCGTTGTGAGATTGGCGCGGACGAGGTCGGCGCCCTCGGCTACAGCCGACCGCTGCAAACCCGTCTTCCAGAAGTTTCCTGTATGTTCGTTGGGTCTTTTGCGCCGAATAAATTTTAGCGCGCAAGTCAGGCGGCGTTCGTTGAGTGAGCGGAACGCCGGCAAGTGTCTTGCGAATTTCGTCTGAGGAAAGGACCGGCCAATCCAACTCGCCGGCCAGCCGTTTCGCGATAGTACTCTTGCCCGTGCCGACCCGACCCATCACCACGATAACTAACGGTTCGGAGCTGGCGATTGCATACCGAAGCGCCAGACGAAAGTAACGAGCTGCTTGTTTCTCGTGTTCCTGGCGGTTTGTCGTTTCCTTCTCTGTCGCCTGAATGCTTTCCACTTTCCCGCGGACGAAAGCGCGATAGCACTTATAGAAATTCGCAATCCCTAGCATTCCAGCGTCGCCTAACTCGCGTGCGGCATTTCGGAGAAACAGGTTTCCCAGGTCCGTGCGGCCTTCGAAATCGTAATCCATCGCCAGAAAGGCGAGATCGTTGGCGATGTCAATGAAACGAAACCGGTCGTTAAACTCAATGCAATCGAAAATGGTAGTCGCTTCCGGCGTGAGATGAACATGATCCAGATGCAAGTCGCCGTGGCAATCGAGAATCCGATGCTGCTGAATCCGTTCACGGAACAGGTTTTCATTCAGCTTGTAGAACTGGTTCGTGTAATGGCGAATCGTCTCGAAGGCGGCGGGCGAAATTGTTTTGCCAATGAAAGGCTCGACCTGCGTAAAATTTTCGTCGGTGCTGATCTTTAACTTTTCGGGTGTGCCCCACTGCTCGATCTCGGCTGTCGAAGTTTCAGCCTGGTAAAATCGATGCAGAGTGGAGATCACGCGGTTGATCTCCTTTTCACCGACCAAATTTTTCTCGAGCAATTCGATTAAGAAGCAGCCATGCGGCAGCTCTCTCATTTGGACGGCGTACTCAACGGTTTTCCCCCGTGGTTTGAACGAAAAGCCGGAATCAGTTTCGTAGATGGAAATAGCGTCGAGATAAATTTCCGGACAGAGCCTACGGTTCAATTCAATCTCGCGCCGGCAAAAGTGGCGGCGTTTTTCCAGCGTGCTGAAATCCAGAAACCCGAGATTCACCGGTTTCTTCACTTTGAAGACAAACGGAGACGCAATGAAGACCCATGAGATGTGGGTTTGAATCACGCGCACGTTTGCAGGGTGGTGCGGATATGACTCGGGCAATTCCAGAAAAGCAACCAGCTGGTCCTGAGTGTGGGGGCCGGGCTGATCTCGCGTTTGCGACGCGCCCAGCGGTCGCGCCCTACCAGATTTCGATCGAGCAGTTTCTGCCAATTCAGCGTTGGATGTTGGGCGTTGGGCGTTTTTTCCTGCTACGATTTGGGCGGTTCGCTCTTCTTGATCAATGACGTCAAGAGATCGATCGGAAGAGGGAAAAAGGTCGTGGTGTTATGTTCGCTGGAAATTTCGCGCATCGTTTGCAGGAAGCGCAGTTGCAGCGCAATCGGCTCCTTGCTCATCATCGCGGCGGCCTGCACCATTTTTTCCGCAGCTTGAAATTCGCCCTCGGCGTTGACGATTTTTGCGCGGCGTTCGCGCTCGGCTTCCGCTTGCTTGGCCATCGCGCGCTTCATGGTGTCGGGCAGCGAAACATCCTTGACCTCAACCGCCGTGACTTTGACGCCCCACGGTTCGGTTTGCCGGTCGATGATCTCCTGCAATTTCTGGTTGATCGACTCGCGCTGCGAAAGCAGGTCATCCAAGGGGGCCTGACCGAGCACGCTGCGCAGCGTCGTCTGAGACATCAGCGAAGTGGCTTTGAGAAAGTTCTCTACCTTCACGACAGAGGCCTGTGGATCGACCACCCGGAAATACACAACCGCATCGACCGTCACCGGCACGTTGTCACGCGTCATCACCTCCTGCTTCTCGACACTGATGGTGACGACGCGCAAATCCATTCGCACCATGCGATCGACGATCGGGATGAGGAAAATCAATCCGGGTCCTTTTGCGCCGAGTAGTTTCCCCAGACGAAAAATGACGCCGCGCTCGTATTCACGCAGGATGCGGATCGCCTGCGGCAAGATGATGATAATGAGAATGATGATGGGCACGGCCCAGCCGATCAACCGCGGCAATGCTTCGATAAGTTCCATGGTTTTATTTTCCTTTGGTTTTCACTTTTACTGTCAATCCTTGCACGGCAGAAATCTCAGCCTGCTCGTCTTTTTCGATAGGCGTATCGCTGATGGCGTTCCAGTATTCGCCTTCCACGAAAATGCGCCCGCTGCGCGAATCGATCGGGGTCAATGCAGTCACCGTTTTCCCAATGAGCGTTTCCTTTCCCACTTTTATCGGCAACAGTTGCGCGCGCAGGCCCTTTCCGATGATAAAAATAAAGAACGCCGCAGTGACCAAGGTCGCCGGAATGATGTAGTTGAGCGATAAACGAAAGAGCGGGTCACCGCGATTGAACAGCATGAGTGAGCCGATCAGAAACGCTATGATGCCGCCGACCGTTAAGACACCGTGTGTGGTCGCGTAAACATCGAAGATAAAGAGCATCAACGCGAGTGCGATCAAAACGAGGCCGGTCACGTTAACCGGCAAAACGGCCGCTAGATAAAGCGCAAGGACCAGCGCGATCGCTCCAACGACTCCGGGAAGAATCGCTCCCGGCGTGGTCATCTCGCCAATGATTCCATAGATCGCGATCAGCATGAGAATGAACATCACCTCTGGTCGCCAGAGCTTTTGGAACACGTGCTCCGAGGCCGACATCTTAATCTCCGAAACCTCCGCGCCCGCCGTCTTGAGCGTCTTCCCATCCACCACGCGGCCGTTCAATTTTTGTAACAGATCGGAAATATCGGAGGCAATCAGATCGATGACTTTTAGTTGCAGCGCTTTTTCAGCAGTGATTGATGCACTTTCCTTCACCGCAGACTTGGCCCATTCCACATTACGCTGACGCTTGCCAGCGATTGTCTCGATATAGCTCACAGAAAAATTCTCCAACTTCTGTTTCATCGTTTCGTCGGTCTTTTCTTCTCCGCCACTGGGAAACCCGCCTATCGAGACCGGATGCGCCGCGCCAATTGTCGTGGCCGGGGCCATTGCCGCGACGCTGGCGGCAACAGTGATGAAACAACCTGCACTGGTCGCGGTTGCGCCAGTGGGAGCGACATAAACGACGACCGGCACAGGAGATCCAAGGAAGCTTTGCACGATCTTCTGCGTCGAATCGAGCAAACCTCCCGGCGTGTTAAGTTGAATGATAAGACACTGTGCATTCTGCGCTCGGGCTTCGTCGATGCTGCGCGAAATATAGCTCGCCGTGGCCGGCCCAATCGCTCCGTCGATATTGATAAAAGAAACCTTCTCCGCCGCGAAACCCGCGGACGTGCAAATAAGCCAAAGAACCAGCGCGGCGACGCAGATACAGGGGCGAGCTCCGCGAGCCCAAGCACCGGTTGTAAGCCTCGGATCGCTGGTTAGGCGTCGCGGAGCTCCGCCCTCCAGTTTTGTCTGTCTTTCACGGTGCGCTGCTCGACGGTGCGTAAGGTTATGCTCCTTTCATCGGCTGAAGCTTGATCGCCAAATCCTTCACTTCTGGCTTCACGATTTTCTCGTAATCGCGGTAGCCCATTTTGATCGTGTCGGTGTGCGTTCCTGCTTCGAACACGATGTAATCTTGCTCCGCCAGACTCTTGTCCACATACGTTGGCACACCATAAAGATTGCCAAATGGCGGCATCGCTCCAATGGCGCAATCGGGGAAGAGCGACTTGAATTCCTGTTCCTGATCCAGCGAGACGGCGTTGCCGATCGCGTTCTGGACCTTCTCCAGATCGATTTGGTGGTCCGCAGGCAGCACCATCATGAGATGCTGGTCGCCCGATTTCACCATGACCACTTTGGCATGATGCCGGCCTTTCACGTGCTCGGCCTGGGCGATTCGTTGTGCGGTTACGGCCTCCGGATGATGCAGGACTTCATAAGAGACTTTGTTTTCTTTCAAACACTCGATTAGTTGCTTGGGTATTTCCATGCCGCCTCCGAGTGAAAAAGTATCACTTTCCCGCATGATCTCTACTTGCTCAAAATAAACGAACACCGCCGCAAAGCAGCCGAGGCGCGAAAGAGTTGTGTATGGCTACATGCGAAGTTTGTGAAAACGAATATGACAAGGCGTTTGAAGTGGTCGTAGCCGGCAAACATCACACATTCGATAGCTTCGAGTGCGCGATCCACGCGCTGGCGCCGGTCTGCCCGCACTGCAAATGCCGAATCGTCGGTCACGGTGTGGAAGCCGACGGACAAATCTTCTGTTGCGTGCACTGCGCCCGTGCGGCCGGCAAAACCCAGTTAAGAGACCGCGTCTGAGTTGGCAGCCGCTTTAGAGCAGCGACGACTAGCTGAGGGGTTCGCTGTTCTGGTGACCTGTGTCCCAGAACGATTTCTAAAATGCTACATTCTGCAATTTCGACCGAGGATGCTTCGTATCGAAAGCGTGTTTCGATACTGGATACGAATATCGCTTATGTCGATGTAGGAGAGGGAGACCCAATCGTCTTTCTTCACGGCAACCCCACTCCTTCCTATCTGTGGCGGAATTATTATCCCATACCTGTTACCGTTCGGACGATGTCTTGCCCCTGATTACGTTGGCATGGGTAACTCAGGCACCGCTCCCGATGGTTGTTACCGGTTTGTAAATCATCAGCGCTACCTTGATGCATGGTTCGAGGCGATGGGATTGAAAGAGAATGTGTTTCTGGTCGTCCATGATTGGGGATCGGCGCTTGGATTTTCTTGGGCTCAACGTCATCCGGAGCGAATCAAGGCATTGATTTACATGGAGGCGATTGTCAGGACGTTCCTGTCCTGGGAGGAATGGCCAGAGGCGAGAGAAGAATTCTTTAAGGCGCAGCGGACGCCAGCCGGGGAGGATTTGATCCTTCAGAAGAACTTGTTCATCGAGTTCCTCTTGCCGCTCCGAGGCATTTCCCAAGAAGCAATGGAAGTCTATCGACGCCATTACAGGAATCCTGGGCCCTTGCGTCAGCCGATGCTGACATGGTCGCAAGAGTTGCCGATTGAAAACCAGCCCCTGGACGTAGTCAAAATTGTCGACTCCTACTCGCGTTGGCTTTCAAGCACCCCAATACCAAAGCTGTTCATTAACGGTGACCCCGGTGGATTTCTGATCGGCGCGCAGCGCGAATTCTGTAGAGCATGGCCAAATCAACAGGAGATCACCGTAAAGGGAGCACATTTCTTGCAGGAAGACTCTCCTTCTGAAGTCGGGGACGCAACAGCGTGTTTCGTAGCGAAGGTACTTGCCGGACAAATATCGTGACCTGACTAACCGAGATAAAGTTTGAACTATGTCACCGCCGGATTTCCGGACGATGGCCAGACGAGAAATGTTATTCCCGACAATACGTCGGCTCTACCGCAAAGCGGCGCTGTTACCCGAACCTTCTGTTCCGCTCCAAGTATTCGTTTCCAGGCTGCGTCGGAAAATGACCCATCTTCGCCTCACTACTTCTGATGCCAAGGGAGCAGCACGTTTTTTTTGCGATCCTTGCAGGTGTCGCTGACTAACGTAAAGGTCAGTGTGTTGTCGTTAGGGCGACTAAACTTGTAAACACCAGGGCCTTTGCAGCCTGTCGGAGTTTTGCCTCCGGTGCCTTGAATTGTAACGGTGTCCCCGGTGACTGTGTAGGTACCCCAGATATCACGTTTGCCATCATGATTTCTATCGACATCAAATGTGCCGTCAGCCTTCATCGTCCAGACAGTGCCGAGTGAGTTGGTCCAGGTGCCCGCGAGCGCAGCCGGACCGGAGCGGGAAGTCGTCGCGCAAGAACCGACGAGCACGATCAACGCGCTCGCGAAAATAAGTTGGAGAAAGAATGGTATTTTCATGGCGTCAATTCTGCCTGGCACTGACCAGAGCCGTCAAGCCTGGGACGAAGCGCAAGATACAAGGAATGATTGCAAAAAGCTTCGCGGCTGACGTAGAAAAACTCCATGGAGCAAAATCCGCCGCCAATTCCCCTATCGCCAAGACCAAACTGGTGGAAGCGAAACTGGACGTGGTTCGTGCCGGTTGCCTGCTTCAGCATGTTGGTATTGTTGGTCGCCTTTGTTGTTTCGATCGCGTTGATCGTGTTCAGCGCGATGAAATCCACCGACGTTTACAAAGGCGCTTTGACCCGGGCCCAGGCGCACCCTTCTGTAATCGAGGCTCTCGGATCGCCGATCAAAGAGGGATTTCTTCTCTCTGGAAGTACGAATGTGAACGGCGCCTCCGGGGAAGCGAACCTGTCGATTCCCATTTCCGGCCCAAATGGAAAAGGGACGATTTACGT
>QHOS01000069.1 GCA_003219415.1 Verrucomicrobiota bacterium
TTTGGGCCGGGGAATTGCGAAGAAATTGTAGGACAGGCGCATCGCCTGCCAATCACAATAAGGAAGGCAAGCGGAGCGCTTGCCCTACAACGGTGACCCTGACGAGGTCAATCATTGTCCGCCCAATCGCATCCTTTTTGACTTGGTTACGCTGCAGCCGTATTTTGTTGAGCTATGATTAACGTCACGGACAACGCTGTTCGACAGCTGCAAAGTCTGCTTCCGGCGCTGGGAGAGAATGCGCAAAAAGGTCTGCGCGTCCAGGTTGCGAAGGGCGGTTGTTCAGGTCTGCATTATGAAATGACTTTAGACGAAAAAAAGGAAGGCGACGCCGTGGTGGAGCGGGATGGAATGCATTTTTTTATCGACGGCGAAAGCGTTCCCTACCTGCGCGGCGCGACCCTGGATTTTAGCGGTGGCTTGACTGGCACCGGTTTTCAGGTCCTTAATCCAAACGCATCGCGCACCTGCGGATGCGGTTCGTCGTTCGAAACGACACAATCGCCTTGAAACCAGGTAATATTCTCGCGCTGGCTTGATGGACTATGGTGTCTATCCATACGACGAGCCGTACGCTCGTCCGCGACGACGCATCAATTATTTTGCCTGGACGGTTGCCATTTTACTTCTGATTGGATTCGCATTAGCCGCGTGGCTCGGCAGTTTTTACATCTTCAATCAACCGGAACGCCCCGACAGCTACCGGATTTTACAAAGACTGCACAAGATCGAGCCGCCGAAGCGTTTTGAACTGACCGCGGCGCCGGCAGGCGAATTTCTAAACCCGAAGGACCTCTACGAGCGTTATTCGGAGATGGGCAACGCCGAGCTCGCGAGGACGAATGGTGAGCTGGCGCGCAATTATATTCGGAATTATCAGATGGTGCGCGGCCTGGTTCCCTATGTGGTAGGCAGGTACAAAATTGTTGCGGCACGAGAGCTGGGGCCCGGCGATGTGTTTACCTCTGGCATGGTTGCCTTAACCAATGCTGTCGATAACGGCGAGTTGCTCATGGAACATCTTTACCCAGCGAGTCCGGAGGCCCTGCCGTTGATGAAGCAGACGCTTAATGTTGGATTGGAAATCAAGCTGGAGCGCTCACATGACATTTCATCGGTGATCCACGCCGAGCGATTGGTCGATGGCCGCATGATGATTACTGCCGTGCCATTGCTTTATGGAAGCTATACGGTCACACGTGGTCTGGGGACATTTCGCCTTGAGCCACCGCTCAGTCTCAACCTCGCTGCGGGCTGGCCAATGTTTAAGGCGTCAGAGCGCAATTCAATCGAGCAGCGTTACGCTGATTACCAGAAAAAAGCAGCAGTAGCGCAAGGAGGGCCGATATCCATACCCGGCATGAGCCCCAGTGCGACGCCTCCGCCCGCCGCTAATGAATTGGTGCGCGTCGAGCAAGCGATCCCCCTTGGAACACCGCCGACCGGGCGAGTCGTAGCTAAGAATGAAAAGCTGGCTAACCCCACGCCGCCGCCAAAGGGTAGAAGATGGGGCAAGAAACAGAAACTCGAATCCCCTCCTCCGGCAATGACTCCGGCGCCAATGATTGCTCAGAAACCAAGTGCGCCAAGTGCGACACCGTTCACCGTTGCGTCTGCAGCGACGCCGCCAAACATTCCGGTGGCCACACCAGCGCCAGCCGCGAACGCCTCCAATGCTCAAGCTCCAGCGGTCGCCCAGGCCCCATCCGTTCCAACAGCGACACCAGTGCCAGTTCTGCCCGCTCAGCCCGTTCCGGCGGACGCTTCCAACGTAGCTCTGGCCTCAAACGCTGGCGGTGGCAGTTGGAAGACATTTCCGGCGGGCAGAATGCCCCTTGGCCGCCTTATAGGAACAGGCGATCTGCGTGACGTTGCTGAGCACGGGCTCGCGGGCGAACGCATCTATTTGAAAGGACAGTTCGTCGTGAATTTTTCCGATGCCAACAAGGCAGTGCTACGTCCCCGCACGAAGTTGACGGAGAAGATGCTGCACTTCGGTGGGGGTTCTTCTACGCGTATCATTGTCGAATTTCCGGCCGGTTACGTGCCACCGCGGCAAGGAGCCGAAGTGAACCGCGATGAACAGCGGCCATACGAGATCACCGAAGTGCGCAAACAGGGAGACGGACAGCTCAACGTCTTTGTGCGCGAGATCATGCAGTAGGAATGGCGCGCCCGGCGGTCGCGCCCTACCAAATTCTCGTGTCACTCGGTCCGCGATCGTAGAATCAACTTGCCGTCGCGGATCTGAATCGTACCCACGCCGGAGCCGTTCCGGTAATTGGCGAGATAATCTCGCAATCGCTTCGAACGATATTTCCAATTCAATAGATCTGTCGGGACGGGCTCGCCGTTTACCGTGATTCCGGTTAGCTGCGGATTCTCCATTGATTCCGCATTCCTTAGTTCGACTGCGATGTCACCGTTAAAATAATAACCAGCTCTGCCGATAAACACTCCAAGCGGCACGCTCGCCTGACAACGCAATCGATCCTTGTCAATCGACACAAACACCTTGCCGCGCGCATTCTGGTTGGTGGCAACCAAAGTATTGATGTCATCCGGCGTCAGCTCCAGTTCGGCCGGCTGACCCGCGCGCGCTTTTTGCTCAAAATCCTCACACCGCTCGTGGACCGATTGAATTTGCGCGTCCGAAACGGTGAACTGAGGTACTGGCACGGGCGTTTGAGCAATGGCTCGTGCTTTCGTCAGCCAATAAAGCCCGTGGAAAATCGCCGAGTGCCGGTGCAGCCCCCAATACATGCCAGCAACGCAAGCTATCCCCAGCACGAACGCAAATACAACAAGAATAAGACAGCCTCGCCCGAAACAGCCCGATCCCCTCCTTGGTGGCGGCGCGTCAACCCAACCGTTCATATCGTCTGATGCGACTCCGCGTCGATCTTCGCCTGTGCTTCCATCAACTTGTCATAAAGCGCGCGCAGCCCTTCACCAAGCACACGCGTTCCGGCGAGGATCGGCATGAAATTCGTGTCACCATTCCAGCGCGGGACGATGTGAATGTGCAAATGATCCGTCACACCTGCGCCTGCGCATGCGCCAAGGTTCAAACCAATGTTAAACCCCTGCGCCTTTGTCGTGGCGCGCAAAAGCGCCTGCGCATGCGCAACCAAATTCCATAACTCGACAATTTCATTCTCCCCGAGCGCGGAGAGCTCCGGCGTTTTTCGATATGGAACTGCCATCAAATGACCGACCGCATACGGATACCGGTTCATCATCAGGAACGCATTCTTTCGCCGTGTGATCACCAAATGCGCGGCGTCATCGCTCGTCCGTGCCGCCTCGGAAAGAAAGTTCAGGTCGCGCGGTTCTTTCTCGAAATACTCAACCCGCCACGGCGCCCAGAGGGTCTCCAATTCTTTCTTAGGAAATTCTTCTGTGGACATTTAATCCTGCCATGAGACTAAAAACCGGGCTTCATAAAGTCGAGCCAGCATTTCTGGCTCTCTTGTCATTCCGAGCGAAGTCGAGGAATGGAGCGAGTCTGGGAGCCGCGACATAGAGGGGCCAGGCCAAAGGCCGAGCAAGCAGGAGGGAGCGAGTCAATCCGTAAATGGTCTCTCTCATTCTATTCGCCGATTAGAAGAATCGCGCACTTGACCAAGCAGTTTAAGCTTGCTTCGGCTTTGTGCTGGACGGTACTTTCGACGGGAAGAGTCGGCTGCAAAAGGCAGCCGAATATGGTTAGGCCGCTCAAACACCATACGGAGGTATCATCATGCAGCGCGTTGTTTTCGTGATTCTGTTTGTTCACATGTCCCTTCTGACTAGTCGCCTCCTTGCCGGCGACCAACCGGTAGCCGAAGACGAACTCACTAAACTAAAGCGTGAGTACGCCGACGTTATCGCCCTTAAAGGCACATCGAACGCCGAGATTTTGACCATCGCCAGGATTCTGCGTGCTAAACCCGAGATCGCGATCGATCAGACGGCAGCAAGTGGCGAATACTGTTTTAACAGCGGCCTCGGCACTATGGTTCACTTCGCTACGCAGCCGGAGCGTACATCGGAAGACGTTGTTTACGAGTTCGACGCCTCCGGGTTGATTGCGGCAGGCCTGGATCCATCGCGCCTGCAACAGCTACCCGAACGAGGCCAAATGACGCCTGGCATGTGGTATTTCCTCCCAAAGGGACAACAAGATCCGCATCACGCCCATGCGATGTCCGCACCAACCATAGCAATTGCTATCAACGTCAAGTGAGTATCGTAGACAGAAACCAGAAATTATGACGCCACCTACTCAACATAGGAGCCATCTGATCAAGATACTTCCTTGTCCTTTAGCGCTGATCTCGATGATTGTCCCATTTCAGTTAGGCATCCTGACCAAATTGAACGCCTCTTCAGAGGAGGACACAAAGACTGTGGCCGCCTTAGATACGAAATATCAAGCCGCGGTTAAGGCTAACGACGCCGCGACAATGGATCAGATTCTAGCTGACGACTTCGTCTTGGTAATCGGGCGGGGTGCCGTTTTTAGCAAAGCTGACTTGCTTGACTCGGCTCGAAAAAAGGAAGTCACTTACGAACGTCAGGACGAAGAACCTGGAACGCAGAAGGTCAGGGTATGGGGTAACACAGCCGTGGTGACTGCGCTGTTGTGGATCAAGTCGGTCCGGGGAGGTAAACCAGCCGATTATAAGCTATGGTTTAGCGATACTTATGTTCGCACTCCAACAGGCTGGCGTTACGTCTTTGGCCAGGCCTCCTTGCCATTACCTAAGGGAGATTGAACGTTGAGCGTTGAACGTTGGGCGTTAAGCGTTTCCTAGAAGCACTGTGGAAGAAAAGTCCGTTGCGGCGTGACCCCAGTTCAGCATGTGCTCATTCCTATGTCATTCCGAGCGAAGTCGAGGAATGGAGCGAGGCTGGGAGCCGCGACAAGGACGGTCAGGCGGGAGGCCGAGCAAGCGGGAGCGAGCGAATCAATCTGTCGATATTGGCTTGGCCTCAGCTCACGTCCTTGAGCAAGATTTACGCATCTAATTCAGCATCTCTGCTT
>QHOS01000070.1 GCA_003219415.1 Verrucomicrobiota bacterium
AGAATGGGCTCCATCCAAATGGCCGTCCTCAACGTTGTCCATGCCGACGGAGAATATTGGGAGCTGTGGCACGGCGACGGTCTCAGCGCGGAAACATCGGGCGAAGTAACCAAAGCGTGGGAGGAAGCGAAGCGACTCGGCTACGATGCTTACAAAAAGAAGCTCATCGCCGAAGGTCGTTATCAAGAGCAAAGTCGCGGTCACCACCGGGGAAGGGGCGGGCGTGGCCGACACGATGCCGCGCTGACGCCTGATGTATAACAGGGCTTAAAGTCGCTTGTTAGCAGTTGTTACTCTCGGGTTGCAGATTTCTCTCACTTCGATTGTGGTGCAGAAGTGCCTACAAGGGCGAATCCCGGATCCTTCGCGCCAAAGGCTCATTTCGATCGGCGCAGCTACGCGGAAGGCGACCAACCAAACCTATTTGGCGTTGTAGCCTGCACTCAGGTTTACTGACTGGTTTTCTCCGCCAATGAGCAGGACTTTGCCGCGGTAGGACTCAAAAACAACCTTGGCGTGTTCATTCAGGTATACACGCGCCTCCGGGCTGCTCAAGTGCCCGAACCCTCCGTAAGGAACAAAAACAAGCCACGTGCGGCGTCCCCGACTGATCGCTTCTCGCAGTTCCTTTAAACTACGAATCGCAGCATAGCCACGAAACCTGTCCATAAAGCGGGGTTCCGCAAATTTGCTGTTGTAGATTATTTTCTTCATTAAAATAGTGTCTAAAAAGTAATTTCCCCGTATCCCTGCGTAGTGTTCAAAGACGTGTGGGATACCCGCGATGATGACATCACCTGGCTGGAGGTGGCTTCTCACGTATTCCGCGGCGCCGCGGTGATCGTAACGATAGGTGTTTAGACGTGTCATCAGCGCAGGAGTAGCGTTTGGGCTGGAGAGTGAGTAAAGTTTCATTAACCACTCATTACTTTGAACGAATAGCAGAAAGAGCATGGCTACTCCAGCTGTATGCGCAAAGCCGAGAGCAACCTTGGAGTTACCTTCGCGCTCGGCAAACAATAACAGCCGATCGTAGAGCATGACGATCGCAGCTACGCCGGAGAGAATAAGAAGCGGCTGATAATAGATACAGTAGCGCGTGGAGAGAGCCGCAATTAAGTTGGTGTGGCAGAAAAGCAGGGCGCCGATTAGAGTAACAACGTAGCGGAAGGCGGGTTGGCGCCAGCAGAACGGGATTCCGGCTACAGTCATCAGGGTGAAAAAGACATGGTTCTCCGCGAACAACAAATGGTCGATGTAAAACCTTGGCTGCCAGCCGTACTTAAGAAAAAAGAGGGAAGGACCGGCGAGATCATTAACGCCGGCACCTATCTGCAAATATGGCGATGAAACGAGCGTGCGCCAGGAGAACTGCGCGATCACCAAGGCAGCCATAAAGAAAACACAGCGGTAGAGATGGAATTCTTTTAGCCACCACCATTCGCCCCAGCGCACAACGAGTAAGGCAAGAAACAAAGCGGGCAGAATAAATGCACTTCCTTCCCATGAAAGATAACCTGTGCAAAAGGTTACCGACGCGGCTGTCAGATATTTGTGATGGAACGGGCGAACTCTGATCCCTTCGTAAAAGAACCAAAAGGTGAGCATGGCCATGAACTGGCACTGCTGCGGATGAAAGGCATTCTGCGCCCAGCGGATATTCACTGGAAGGCAGGCGTAGATGAACGCGGCGATCAAGCCGGTTCGCCAATTGAAAAGCCGGCGGCCCATCAGCGCGATAATCCCGATGCAAAGTGTGCCCATAATGACAGCCGGCAGCCGGATCGACCACTCCGACTCGCCAAAAAGCCGGCTCGTTACAGCCATCGGATAAGGAACCAACTCATAGGTAGTGGCCGGTCTGATCCTTCCCGCAACCCTGTTAAATGGGAAACCAAGCTCCCAAATGCCCTTCGATTTCTGAACCTCCCCGTACTCGTCATGATCGAACGACATGACGCCAAAATCATGGTAACGGAATGCGAAGCCCAAGCCTATGATCATTGCCAGCAGTAGATAAGGCAGCGCCTCGGCAGACACGGTGTTTTTGAGCTGCCGAATCCGTGCGCTGAGATTCGCTGTTATTCGCCCGTGCGGAACGAAGTGAAACAACCGAACTCCGAGAAGGGTGACAATCGCCAGCACAACAAATTTCGGTTGGAACGGCCAGCTTATTGGAAAACGAAAGTCGTACCTTGGAAGGAGCAGGAAGAGCAGGCCGACGATGATTGGGGCATGAAATAGCGCGTCCCGAGCGAGAGCATAGCGAAGCGCCTCGCGTGTCTTAGCGGC
This sequence comes from Verrucomicrobiota bacterium, assembly GCA_003219415.1. Taxonomy (GTDB): domain Bacteria; phylum Verrucomicrobiota; class Verrucomicrobiia; order Chthoniobacterales; family UBA10450; genus Udaeobacter. Next base: position 2,293 of record QHOS01000070.1, read on the forward strand.
GACAAAGCGAGAGACCAGTAGCCACAAGGCGATGGTTCCGACAATCGTCAACAAAATCACTGCTACAGGTTTGGCAACGACATCGAAGTCGGAAAGATTAACCGGGCTGTGCAACTCTTGCGTAAGGTAACCCCACGGCGCGGAACCGTTGCTACCGGCTTCCACAGCGCGCTGCTTTTGCGCGCCTTGCTGATCGCCGACTCGCCAGTCCGAATTGGTCTCGAATTGTTGAATGCTACCATCCTTTCGAACTATGAATCCGCTTGCGAGAAACCTGGCTGGCCCCTGGGTATTGCGCACCGTCGCGACGATTGTGTTCGGGCCTTTTTTGATCCAGTAGCTGATGTCATACGCGTCAAGAGTCGGCTTCTGCGACGAAGTAGCTATCAATTCGGGGATGCTTTCCGAATGCGCGGGTCCAGCGGTCGAGCTAGGACTGGAAGACGGGCTAGGACTTGCAGACGAGCTGGGAGTAGGCAGCGGCTTGAGGTTTTGCGGCAGCCTAACAATTGCCGGTGGCGGAGTTGTCATTTCGACCTTCTCCTTCTCCAAAGGCTCCCTCGTCAGCCTGGGTAAACCCGGCATCTTTGGCTCTTTGAGCGGGGAAGCGGCCATGCCAGTGATGAGTTTGCCATTCACGAGAAGGTCGAGGCTTCCTGAACTCGCCACTTGGATCCATGTCTCCGGACGAGCTCTTTCCGCATGTACGGAGGCGGAAAAGACTGCCTCCCGCGACGCGTTTTCGGCTGTGATCCACTTGCCAGATGGTGGGAGTCGAAGCAAAAGCGGATTCCTTTCCACCCACGTTATGTGGACCGGATGCTCCATGATTGTGGCGCGACGCGCGTTCGGCCAAACCTGCTCCTGCACCAGGGGAGAGACCCATTCCTCTGTACCCTGTACGATGCCGGTCCTTGGAGTAACTCTCCACTGTTCGTCCGAAATAAATGAGCCGGTTTTTCCGCCAGGTTCTTTAAAGCCGCCGCAAACAAGAAGCTGTGCGGAACCTGGGTAGGAATCCCGAACAACCGAGATAGCAATGACGTTTGTGCCAGGCTTTAGAGATTTTTTGACGTCATAAATTTGTGCTACCCGCGTCTTCAGATTGGTTTCAGTGCCGACTGTGCGGTCATTGATAATGATTTTGAAGGAGTCCGTTGCTGCGACTTCCAGCCAAGCCTGCTCGGGTTCAGCATTTAAAAAAATCTCGCGGCGAAAGTAAGCTACCGGAGCAAACTCGGCTGGTTCTATCCATTGAGCAGCTCCGAAGTCCAATTGGTATTGCCGATATAGCGGACTCGCAAAGGCGCGAAATATGAAGAAGCCAAGCAGCGCCCCGCAGAGTAGCACCAAAACCAATGACCCCCGCCGTGCGCCTGGCGGTAAATTTCGAAGTGGCCGCAAGAAAGGCTCCATAACGTTAGTCCCCGGTTAACGCACTCATTGCCCAGAAATTTACGAGTATATCTTCTTTGAGGGATTGGTTGTAAGATCTCCGGGCATCGGTATCCCGGCCAAGCCTCGTGTAACAATCTCCTGCAAGGGAGTAAGCATTGGCTAACAATGGCTTATCACCGCTCGCCTTCAGAATCCCATTGAGAGCGTCGAGCGACGCTTGATAGCGGCCGAGGTCATAATTTCCTCTCGCGATGAGGAAGGCAAGGCCTTGCTGTTGCACCGGATCTTCGACAAGCGCCTGCTGCCACTGGGTCACAGCAGCCCCGATACCTCCACCATTGTAGAGGGCGCTACCAAAATCCACCCGAGTGCGCGCAGACTCACACCGCGCAGCTATGGCTACTACACCGCCCCACGCTGCGGCCCGGCTAAGCTCAAAGACCGCCGACTCGTATTCTCTAGCCTTCCTTAATTCCTGGACTCTGCTTATATGCCTCTCGGGCGAGTCCTCACCTGAACCTGACAGCCTTTCGAGATCTCCAATAGTTGCGTAGATATTGATATCTTGCCTGCGCCATCGATCCCACCACATGGCTTTGCGATAATGCGTGATGGCCTTTTCATTATTCCCCCGTGCCTGCGCGGTGCAGGCACTGATGAAGTAATGCTGCCCGATAACCGGCGGTGTTAGGAAAATGATAAGCACGCCTATTGGAATACCGCCTAGTGCCAGGGCCGTCATTCCTCGCTCGTCGGGCAGGCGGCCTATCGAATATATCGCAATCAACAACGATCCGATTCCAAAGCAATACCATCCAGGTCCAAGGAAAGAATAGGCAGCGACAAAACGGTCCCAAACGGTGTCCAACTCGAAGTGCTTCGAGTACTCTTCAGCGGGACCATAATTTACGGGAAGATAACTCTTTGTAAAACCCCTGATCATCGGAAGATCTTGAGTCTCCGCATTCAGGCGACGAATTAAAGCGGGCTGTTGAAAGGCGATCTGGCAGGGCGCCGCCACCCAAAAGGCAATGAGGATGGCGGCTGCAACCGCGAGGAAGGTGTCGGAACGCCAAAGCAAGGCAAGACCGGTCGCTAAAACACAGGCCCCGAGCACTCCGTAAGAGAGAAGAGAAAGGTGAGGAAGTAGCTCGATGTTTCGCAGCAGGGGTAGCTGCAAACCGGAGGGATGACGGCTGAAAGGAAAGTTAACCCATTTAAGAATAGCCGAACCAAATACCAAAAAACTACCCACGAAGAGCAGCCAATGCGCTCCCCAAATGGATGCGCCCACCCCTACCCATAATTCCACCCTTTCCCTTATCTTCACGTGTGGCGCTTAAGTTTCTTCGTCCAGGACTCTACAAAGGGGGAGAGAAATCCAAGTCCCTCCCGTGCATGACGGAT
>QHOS01000071.1 GCA_003219415.1 Verrucomicrobiota bacterium
AAACCCCTGGGTAATGTCCTCTGCCTCCTCCGGTGGAAAGCCTTGTCGTCGTAGAAACGCAAAAATCGGTCGCCAATAGGTGCGGCAAAGTTTTTCAAGTGCCTCTTGTGCGGCAGGCGATTCGCCTTGCGCCTCCAGCACCACGCTCCAATGCGTGGTCCTAAACGCGACCGGACTAAGATGAGCATTTCCGCCAATCGGGCTCAGGGACGTCACCTGATCATCAGCAGGCACGCTGCCATCCAAATGAAAACCCGCGCCAAAATCAAGCCTGCATTGCGTCAGCTAGCGCTCGCCTTTCACTGCGCACACGAACGCTTCATGCGTGCTTGTCGCTGCAATAGAAAAATAAGCGCGACCAATCACAAATCAGTTATTACGTCCCTCTGACAGTGCTCTTGTCATCGACCTGATGAATATCTGTGGCGAAGTCGTCATTGGTGAAGGCATCAAGGACGAAGCGCCTGGCATTTTCAAAGGCGAACAACTCGGCACCTGGATTCCCGGTTCGCCACAGTTTGATATCGCCATCGATCCAATCGACGGAACAACCAACATTTCCAAAGGTGCACCGAACTCGATCAGTTGCATCGCGGCAGCCAGTCCGGAGGAAGGAGTAAAGGTGGCGCTGCGCGATGTGCCATCGTTTTACATGTCGAAGCTGGCTTACGGGCCGCGCGTTATCGATTACATGAAAAAGCGCGGCGATTCGCTTCACGTGGAGATGCCGATCCCGGAGATGCTGGCAATCGTTGCACGCGCGGTGGACAAACGCGTCCAGGACGTGGCGGTGATGATGCTCGACAGACCACGGCATAAGGAAATCGTCGAACAAATTCGTGGGGCAGGCGCGTCGTTGCGGATGATCGGCGACGGCGACATCGCCGCCGCCATCGCGCCGTCGCTGCCCGAATCCGACGTCGATCTTTACATGGGCATCGGCGGTTCTCCCGAAGCGGTGCTGGCGGCCGCAGGAATCAAGTGCCTCGGTGGCGATATGCAATGCAAGATGTGGCCGCGCGATGAAAAGGAACGAAAGAACTTGATCGACGCCGGTTACAAGAAAGATCTGGACCGCGTCTTTTCAGCCGACGATCTGGCTAACGGCCAGAACATCCTCTTCTGTGCGACCGGGATCAGCGACAGCGCGTTGCTGCGCGGCGTGCGGGCTCACGGCGGCGTCACAGCCGTTACGCATTCGATCCTCATGCGCGCCAAGAGCAAGACTGTGCGTTTCATTCGAGCAAGGCACAATTTACAAACCAAAACGATCCGGCTCCGATCCGATAATCGCGAACACTTGATCTAAGATTTCGGCTGTATTCCGAATTTGGTCAGCTCCGCGACGGTTTTTTCCATCGGCAGACCGACAACGTTTGTGAATGAGCCGTCGATTTTTACGATGATTTCGGCGCCGCTCCCCTGCGCGGCATAAGCGCCGGCTTTGTCTAGCGGACTCACTTTCGCAAGATATTTCTCGATGGTTGCCTCACTCAGCCGGCGAAAACGAACGCGCGAGACGTCGTGAAAAACCGCCGATCTTCCCGATGTCTGTTGATAAATTGCAACAGCAGAACAAACTTCGTGAGTTCGTCCGCTTAGCCTCCGGAGCATCTGGGAAGCCTCACTCAAGTCCGTCGGTTTACCGATAATTTGATTCTCCAGTGCGACCAGCGTGTCGGCCGCCAGGACGACAGCGTCGGGCCGCGCCTGCGCGATAGACATTCCTTTTCGAATGGCGTTCCAGAGCGTTAGTTCGCGCAATGTGAGAGCGGCATCGAACTTTTCTGCAACGCGTGGCTTGGCGATTTCAAAATGAAATCCACCCTCCGAAAGCAATGCAGCGCGCCTAGGCGAAGAGGATGCCAGCACTAGTGAAGGCACGACATAATAACCGTAGAGGCAATCGTCCTGGCTGCAAGAGTCGGGATGCTTTCGGGCACTCGTGGGCCTGCTACAGAACCATGCGAACCACGATCATCGCAAAATAGAATCGGCAGGATAAATCACGCCATTCTTGATAACAGCGTCGATATCGGAAGCGTGCGCGATGTCGTCAACCGGATTCGAATTGAGAATGATAAGATCAGCGAAATAGCCGTTTTCAATCTTGCCGATATGCGCGCCAACGTCGCCGCCGAAAAGTTTCGCCGCGTTTGCAGTTGTGCATTGAAGAATCTGCATTGGCGTCAGTCCGGCTTCTTTCATCAACTGAAATTCACGGAAAAGCGCAGGGCCATGAATTGTGCCGATGTTTCCTGCGTCTGTTCCCGCTGCAATCGTGATGCCTGCATCTTGCAGTCTTTTCAAATTCGGTAGCGCGATATCGTAGGTTTTTTTGATGCGATCCAATGTTTCATCCGGTTTAGCTAAAGCGGTCTTGATTCGGTCAGGTAATTTATCCTGCGGAATCTTGGTGACATCGAGCGACGCGATCACTTCCGGATTGCCCCACGTTTTCTCCTCCGGCGTGAGATTCAACTGATGCGAAAACGTCCGGCCATACCGCTCAAATACAACAAGCGTCGGACACAAAATCGTATGTCGCTCTTTCAGTAGCTTCACAAACGCGTCATCGACTGGCTTGTCGGTCACACTGTGGACGAGCACATCCGCGCCTTCTTCCACTGCTGCCCGCGCCGTTTCCAATTCCGTGGCGTGCACTGCGACACGAATCTTGTGCGTATGACTTTCTTCAATCGTCGCGCGCACGATTGGCCGGAAACTTTCGACCGGGTGGTCCTTGTCGACGATGTACCAAATCTTGACCAGGTCGGGTTTTTGTTCGGCCAGTTTACGCACGAACTGCCGCGCTTGATCTGGCGTATCGATTTTGACGATCGGCGGATCGCCAAGATCGAGTTTTTCGCGTGAGACGCTGGAGATCAACGGGCCGGCCACCGCCACACGCGGCGCTTTCTGCGTCTGATCCGCAGTCTTGCGGACCTCGAAATTCCAAAATGGTCCGCCAACATCAACCACGCTGGTAATGCCGCAGCGCAGATAGCGCGCGAAAACATCGTTCAAGTGACTCTTCACCCACGCGACTTCGTCCTTGTAGGAGCGAACGCTATTCAGATCGGCGCCGTCCGGTCGCGTGAACAGATCGCCAGATTGAAAGAAATGAATGTGAGTGTCGACGTAACCCGGCAAAATGAACTTGCCGGAGCAATCGATCTGTTTCCCGAGCGACGCCGCGTCTTGCTTGCCGATCGCAACGCGTTCGATCTTGTCGCCGTCAATTACCACTGTCGCGTTCGGCAATACTTTGCCGTCAGCCGGGTTGATCACCGTTCCGCCGACGAGGGAAATTTTTTCAGCACGCGCCGATAACGAGAAGATCGACAAGGCAATGGCGAGAAATTTCGTTTTGTTATTCATAAGAATGGAACCCAATCTGGCGTTTTGGCTTTTCCGGCGGAACCATTAACTCGCGAATCGCATCGAAAACAACCTTGAACTGTTGGTCGTACTTCTTTTCCAATGCGCTCAATTTGCGAGCGAGAGCGGCGTTGGAAAGAAGCATCTCGCGAAGGCGCACGAATGTACGCATGATGGCAATGTTAACTTGCACCGCGCGGGCGCTGCGTAACACGCTGGATAACATGGCGACGCCTTGTTCGGTGAATGCGTAAGGCAGGTAACGGCGTCCACCCCGGCGGCTCTTTGAGGTTTCAGTTTGAAACCTCAAACCCGAGGTTTACTTTGCCGCATTCTTATTTGAGGTGCCAATTTGAAACCTCAAACCTCCTGCTTCGGCCTGCGTAAGCCGAAACATAAAATCGTTCGGAAATCGCTCCGTGTTTCGTTTTACCGCGAGGTTGAGCGATTTTGTCGGCACGCCATAAAGCACCGCCAGGTCGTAGTCCAGCATCACCTTTTCGCCGCGAATTAAATAAATGCAGCGCTCGACCTGAACCGTGAGCGTGTCCGACGGCATAAATGTCCGGCGCCTATTCTTTCGATTCGGGCACGGCTTTCTCGGCGGCTTGGAAGCCGACCTTAGAATGTGTGCCATCGCAAAACGGTTTCTCAGTCGATGCACCGCAGCGACAGAGCGCCATCCTTTTTTCGACAGGAAACTTATTTCCGTCAACGTCGATCAACTCTACTTCTCCGGTCACGATGTAAGGACCGTTCTTGATTGTTTCGATTGTTACTTGAGCCATGCCTGCAGTTTAGTGTCATTCCGACCGAAGGCGAGGAATGGAGCGAGTGGGACGAGCGACATCGAAGGACATGCCGCGAGGTAGCGGCGAGAGAGTCGGGAGACGAACGAGTTCAATCTCTGATAATTTCTGAAAGATTTAGAGATGTCTCGACTCCGCTCGACATGACAAGATAGGAAACGCTCAAGTCATGAAAATATTTATTGGCATTTTCCTTCTCTTTGCGGGCTCAATGTTCGCTCAGACCGCTCCGCAAAAACATCCATTCACGTTCGAAGACATGATGAAACTCAAGCGGGTCGGCGCGCCAGTGCCATCACCAGACGGCAAATGGGTCGTGTTCGATTGCGAAGATGTCGATCTCGCAGCGAACACCAAGATTTCGCATTTGTGGATCGTGCCGGCGAGCGGCGGTGAATCGCGGCGATTGAACCCGACGCCGAATCACGAGGAACGGCCGCGATTTTCGCCCGATGGAAAGCGCTTGATTTGGACATCGAAAGCGACCGATCCGACACAAATCTGGATGTGCGACTTCGATTCGGAAGCGGGTCAACTGATTGGAAAGCCGAATCAAATCACATCGATTTCTACCGGGGCCGATGGCGCGATTTGGTCGCCGGATGGGAAGAACATCGTGTTCGTTTCGTCGGTTTATCCAGATTGTAAGGACGACGGGTGTAACAAACAGCGCGATGAAGAGCTCAAGAAGAGCAAAGTGAAAGCGAAAATCTTCTCGCGCTTATTTTATCGGCATTGGAACGCGTTCACCGAATTCAAGCGCAGCCATCTGTTTGTGGTGAGCGCGAAGGCGGATGCGAATGGAGGGCGGAGCTCTGCGATGCCGGGCGCGGGCTCGCAGGAACTCGCCCCTCCAATTCAGGAACCGCACGATCTCACGCCGGGCGATCATGATGTGCCGCCGTTCTCATTAGGCGGGCAGGACATGTATGCGATTTCGCCCGACGGGCAGGAGGTCGCGTACACGAGCAACATCGACGAGGTCGAAGCGACCAGTACGAACAACGAAATTTTCGTCGTGCCAATCAGCGGTCCCGCGACTGTGGGAAAGAAAATTTCCACTAGTCCCGGCGCCGATACCACGCCCCTCTATTCATACGACGGGAGGTGGATTGGGTGGCGCTCGCAAGCCCGGGCAGGTTTCGAAG
>QHOS01000183.1 GCA_003219415.1 Verrucomicrobiota bacterium
CTATTTCGCCAGTTCGCGGAACCAATGCAACGCGATCGACGTTTGCGCATCGTTCACTTCATGACCGCCGTGGAAAGTCCCGATTCGAATGCGTTGGAAGCCGGTTCGTTTGATTGAACCTCCAACGTTGTATTGCTGTTCTATCGTCGCAATCCTATCATCGCGCCCCGCGCTAACGTAGATCGGCGTGTTCAGAAAACCCGGCCCGGGCTGGAGCCTTGCATATCCATCACTCAGGTGGTCTTCGTTCGCACCGGTCATGTAAACTCCGATGACATGACAACCGTTTTTCGCGAGAAAAGGCGCAACGTAACCAACGCCTTTTCCTCCCCCGGAGAACCCCGCGCATGCGATCGGCCACTTCTCCGACCCGGGAAAGCTCCGGTGAAGCGCATCGACGGCAGCCATTGTCATGGACTCGCGCCACGCCACATTGTCATTCTTTGCATGTTGTGGGCCGTCCCCCGCGAGTAACACCCAGCCTTCAGAAAGTCCGACCCGCCGATAAAAATCGGCAAGGTCATCTCGGTTCTGACGTTTAAAATCACTCGTGGAACAGATTACCAAAACGGGCCAACTCTTCGTCGGATCAAAATTTGACGGCGTAGCGAACACGGCCGCTGCGTTTGCCGGCACGGGATTGCCACCTTGCGCGGCGTACGATTTTTCCTGTGGACTCAGAGGAACATTAGCTCGGACGGTTGAGCCCGGAGAAAAGGGAACAGCTCCGAACTTCAAAGAAGCTGCAGCTGTGTCCACGGTAAATGTGGAAATAAGGCTCAGGATGAGAACCAATAAGACCCATAAGTGTAATCTGCTCGGGGCAGCGTACGCATCTCGCCTGCTGGAAATGCCAGTCCGGCTCGGACCAGCGTCTTCGCCAAACCGGACTTCGACCGGGCGTGCCTCCGTCATTTGATGTGAACGTCAGCGAAAATCTTGAAATTACGAGGACGCATTTCCGAGCATGCGGGCCCTGGGCGACCCAATCCGTCGTTTCGCCTCTGCGAAATAAGCTTCGTCGATCTCAAACCCGATGAATCTCTTCACGCCGCAGCGTTGGGCGGCGACGGCGGAATTTCCAATACCGAGGAAAGGATCGAGCATCGTTTCGATTCGCGAGACGCCGTGCAGCTTGATGCACCATTCAGCCAGTTGAATGGGAAACGTCGCCGGATGCGGTCGTTCCTTCTCGCGGCTCTGAATTGTTTCGTAGGGAATGAACCACGTGTTGCCGCGACAGCGTAGATCGGTCCCTCGAGTATGCGACCAGCGCGCGATATTGCTCTTGTCCTGATAGGGCACGCCGAGAGCAAGCCGCTCGATTTCAACTCGTCCCGACTTCGTAAAGTGAAAGAGGTGCTCGTGGCAATCGTTAAGAAACCGTTTCGAATTGATTGGCTTGAAATGACCGTGCGACTTCAGATCGCCCTTTCGACTTTCAACTGCGATCGATTTGATCCAGTGAATCGTGTTCTGCAAAAGAAATCCGTCTGAGGTGGATGTCAGTTCGATTACGATTTGGTGGGGGAGCATCGGATTCGATGGCGTGGAGCCAACGTTCAGAAAAAAAGATCCGTTCGATCGTAGAATTCGCCGAATTTGTGCTGCCCATTTGACGCACCACTTCAAATACGATTGTCGATCCTGCCGGTCGGCATATTGCCTGTAGCCAATTCCGAGGTTGTAGGGGGGTGAAGTCACAACAAGATCGACACTTTCATTGGTCAGCCGCGACATTCCTTCGACGCAATCCTGTCGGCAAAGATCGAACTGAGTCATTGAATGAAATGTGGCGTGATTGAGGCGTTGTACAAGCTGAAAATAGCGTGCTTTCTCTAGTGGCAACCTTGTCGGCTGCGAAATCCAAGGACATTGCAGGCGGCACGCCTGCCTCTAGAGTCTGTCCGACGTAGCCTGTGCTCCCAGATCCAAACTCGCACCTTTGCGCGAATTCGTTTATTCTTTATCGATGTCGGACAAGCCCTCGAAACTGAAGATCGCCGATCGCGAGTTCAGCTCGCGTTTGCTGGTTGGCACAGGGAAATTCGCGTCGAACGAATTGATGCGCGACGCGCTTATTGCCAGCGGAACGGAGCTGGTGACCGTGGCGCTCCGGCGCGCGGATATCTCCGGCAAGCACGATCCGTTTGCAAACATTCTCGATTTCATCGATCCAAAACGTTTTCTTCTTTTGCCCAACACGAGCGGTGCGCGCAACGCGGAGGAAGCGGTGCGCCTGGCGCGGCTGGCGGCGAGCGCAGGCTTGCCAAAATGGATCAAACTCGAGATTCACCCGGACCCTCGTTATTTGCTGCCCGATCCGGTGGAGACCCTCACCGCTGCGGAAATTTTGGTGAAAGAAGGATTCACGGTTCTTCCCTATATCAATGCCGACCCGGTACTCGCGAAGCGATTGCAGGACGTCGGCACCGCCACCGTAATGCCGCTCGGTTCGCCGATCGGCAGCAACCGGGGGATCGAGGCGCGCCTGCAAATTGAAATCATTATCGAGCAAGCCACCGTACCTGTAGTCGTGGACGCGGGGCTCGGCGTGCCAAGTCACGCCGCTGAAGCGATGGAGATGGGCGCAGATGCGGTTCTGGTTAATACGGCAATCGCAATTGCTTCCGATCCGATTCGCATGGCCAAAGCGTTTAAAAAAGCCATCGAGGCAGGTCGCGAAGCACGAGAAATCGGATTGACCGAAAAACTGGACGTCGCGGCCGCGACCAGTCCGTTGACAGGATTTCTGACCGGAAGATAGTCATCTTGGCTGTCTCGCCAGACAGGTCTCCTAGCCTGTCGACCCGCGAGGTTCCATAGGTGCGGCACCTATCCTACTGGACCCCCTACAGCGTCGTCTCACTTACGAGCGCTTCTCGATGTCTGATGCCGCGTCTCGTCTCCTTCTGTAACCGTTTCAGGCGGCTCGACAATGCGGCCTTTGCCGCGGAATTCATACGATCGATAAATAGAATTCCATTGAGATGGTCGGCTTCATGCTGAATCGCGCGTGCAAGAAATCCGCTCGCTTCGATTTCGATTGTGCGGCCTTCCAAAGTTTGTGCGCGCACGATCACTGACTTTGCTCGGTCGATGTCGCCTGTGATTTCCGGAAAACTTAAGCAACCTTCTACTCCCACTTCGTTTGCGCCACGTAGCTCAATTTCCGGATTGATTAACACCAACGGCATCGCCGCTTTGGGATCGACGTCTTTGCCGTCCAATTTCAAAGTGCTCGGCCGATCTTCGACTAGCGAAACATCGAGCACTGTGAGCTGCAAAGTCTCACCGATCTGCTGGGCTGCCAGGCCTACGCCATTCGCCGCGTGCATCGTCTCGATCATGTTTGCGGCCAGTTCGCGAATCCGATCGTCGATGTTCTCGATCGGTTTACCTTTGGCCCGCAGGATCGGGTCGCCGTACTCCAAGATCTGCAGGATCACTTCTCTTCCCGGGTAAACGCCGGCAAATTTCTCACGCCCGCCAGCTTTAACGCGTCCATGACTTTGATAATCGTGCCAAAGGAGGCTTTCTTGTCCGCCTGGAGCGCGAGCGTGGACTTGCGGGTCTCCGGCAAGTTGCGCACGGCGCCCTCCAGCTCATCCACGCCGATTGCTCGTCCGTCCAATTTGAGCTCGTCATTTTGATCGATGCTAACGATAGCGTGTTCAGCCTCAGCAGGCTGTTTTTTTGCCGTTTTGGATTCTGGCAGATTAATCTGAACTTCGGGCTGGTCTTTCTTAAAACTTGTCGAAACGACAAAAAAGATCAGCAGGATGATCAGAATATCGACGAGCGAAACGATGATGATGACGGGTGCCCTTCGTTTTCGTACTGCAAACTTCATCGCGTGAAATGCGCCGCGCCTCTTACGCTACCGGTGTCGAAATCGGCATCGTGCCGGCAGATGCTTTTGCCGGCGCGAATTCGCGCGAAGAACGCCCGTAATAGCATTTGTTAATCAATTCGACGACCAGGGTTTCCATCTCCACTGACATCACTTCAACTTTTCTCGAAAAATAGGTGAAGCCGATCAGCGTCGGCACAGCGATCGAAAGGCCGAAGACGGTTGCATTCAACGCTTCGGCGATGCCGCGCGAGATCTGACGCGTATCCGATGCACCCGAGCTCAATCCGAGCTGGGAAAAGACATGCACTAGTCCCGAAACCGCCCCGATCAGGCCGAGCAGCGGCGCAATGCCCACAATGACTTCGAGAATGATGAGACCTTTTTCCAGCCGCACCATCTCGTGACGCGCACGTGTTTGAACCGCTTCCACGTTTTCCGAGCGTGGACTGCGTAAATATTGCAACGCCACGCGGGCGATCCGCGCGAGTGACGAACCATCGTGGTGTACAATGCGCGACAGCCGCTCCGGGCTTTCACCCGGGGCCAAACGCTCTATTTCGCTCTCGATCAAAGCCGGCAGGACCTTGGTGCGCCGCAAAGCCAGGCCGCGCAAAATCATTATTGTCACCGAGACAATCGAGCAGGCCAGCAAAGGCCACATGAAAAGACCGCCCTTAGAGAAGAATCCAAGAACAGTATTCACAGTTTCAGGTGTTTCGATAGTTATCGCAGCAAGGATCATCAGTTTCGAAAAACGGTGAACGGAATGTCCATCGGGAACCCATCGCCAGGCAGCGTGGTCGCTAAGTCATCCGGCATGGGAGGCAATTGCGCGTCTTGAACCGCTTGAATGCAAACGTTTGCCAAAGTTTCGTTTCCTGTGTTTTCGATGATCTTGAGATTCTTCACGTGTCCATCTCGATCAACTACAAACACAACACGAGTAGTGCCGATATTGATCAAGTCCCTCTTTTGCTCGACAAAGGCGTACCATCGAGAACCAATCGCGTCCAAAAGAAACTTCTGATAACGGCCAAGCGGAGTGCCAAGCGCATTGACAGAAGAGACGCCGTGGTTCGTAATCCGACCGGAAATCCGCGTCCTCTCTTTCTGAGCCCGGTACGCGGATCGCGCTTGCTGAGACGCGGCCGATGATTCGGCTGCCGGAGTGGGTCTTTGAGTTAGCATCGCAAATTGCTCCGCCGCAGTAACGGGAGCCGGTTGCGCCTGGGGCGCCGCTGACGGCTTCGGATGTTCCTGTGGCGCTGCGCTCGGTTGTGGCTGCGCCCCTTTTGTTTCCAGAGAGTGTTGATGCGTTTCCAAATCCATAAACGGTCGGTCTTTGCCGGTCTGCGATGGCAGCGGCAATTCCCCAGTGGCAGCTAGCTCGCTTGCTCCAATCGAATTGGCGTTAGATTCAAATGTTTTCTCTTTCGGTTCGGGCGCTTTTTTTGATTCGTCTGTCTCGATGAACGCGGAATTCTTCGGGGCTGTTGGCGCCAGATCCATGAACGTGAGCTCAGACGGCTTGTCCTCTACGGGAGTCGCCGGCGAGAAAACGCCGCCAAAGGCAGCAAGGAAAAACGCCACAAGCAGGTGAATGAGAATCGCCGCAAGAAGCGCCAACAAAACCGTTCGCGTCTCGTATTCGTGATCCCGAAGGTTTTCGGGGTTGCCCGGCTGGGCGAACATAATGTCAGCCGTCGTCATGAGAGCGGTTTCTCAATGGTCAGGAAAAATTAGTTTTAGGGCTTTCTCAGCTTAAGGCTGAACATTATCTCACCCCAAGGGCACTGACAACTTGAGGTGGAGGTTAGGCTTCCAGCCTGACCCGGCAGGCGGGCATCTTGCCTGCCTTGTCGCTTGGCAGGGTGGCAGCATGCCGGCCGCGACAGGCTCGGTGGTCTATCTTCCCAAAAACCATGCGCGCGTCCTCCCTTTTGTCATTCCGAGCGGAGCGAAGCGTAGTCGAGGAATCTCTTGGTGTTCCTGACTTCCGCGAGGTCATTCGCGCATGGTGAAACAAGTATTGCTGCGCGTAACCGCCGTGTTCGCCAAAATATGTTTCCGAAAATTCGCGCAGCCGTGGTTCCGTGACTTTTTTCTTCCGCGGAAAATATTGTTGTTTCAAAACTCTCTCGATCCAGACGTCGATCGGAAATGCGCGCAGGCGCTCATAGGCAAACAGCATTACGCAGTTGGCTATCTTGGCTCCCACGCCGGGCAAGGAACACAACTTTTCTCTGAGAACTGGATCAGACAGAGGCGACCATGATTCCAGATCACATTCACCTGAACTGACAAGCCCGGCGGTCGCGAGCAGATTTTTGGCGCGATAACCTAGCGCACATTCGCGCAAATCATTCTCAGTAGCGCGGGCAATTCGTTGCGCTGGCGGAAACGTGTAAACCACATGATCACTGACTTTTCGTCTCTCACCAAGACGTCGACGGAGCGCGAGCGAAATCTGGCGAATATGTGCCACCTGTTTCATCGACGAACAGATGAACATGGCCAGACATTCCCATTTCGGCTGGCGAATGATTCGCAAGCCGCGACAAAATTGTCGCGCTGCGTTCATAACCGGATCGTTGGGAAATGACGCACAGATTTCTGCGAGTGGATGATCAAAAGCGAAATAATGCGCTGACGATTGCGCAACTGAAGGGGCAAACTCCTGTGAGCCCACTCCCTTGACGCGCCTCTCTCCCGGCGTCGCGGGAGCTCCGCCCTCCATGTTCACTTTCAAGACGTTCCCCCGCTGCTGTACGTAAACCGGCGCATCGCCAATCAAGCCTACAAATCCATTCCCGACCTTCTCCCAATGAAATACTTGACCCGAGTCCAGTGTCATCGCGAGATTGAAATCCGGCGCGGGAATCTTGATCGATTTCATAGGGTGGATCGTGTTGTCCTCAACGCAATGTCAATCCAGGCGCCGAAGGACGCGGTTATTCTAACATCGTCTTCAGAAGAAGCCGATCCACCTTGTGCTTTCCGATGAAAAGCGGGCGCTTCGACATTCGACATTCGTCATTCGTCATCGATAAATAGCATCGACATGGACGGCCGACTCGCGATCGATACCGGAGTCTTGCTCCTTTATTTCTTCGGCATAGTCGCGCTTGGTTTGTGGGCGGGTCGGCGAAATAAAAATCTGCGGGATTTCTCGCTTGGGGGGCGATCGATTCCCTGGTGGGCAGTTCTCGCTTCCATCGTTGCAGCCGAAACCAGCGCCGCCACGTTTCTTGGAACACCGGCCGAGGGTTTCAAAACAAGGGGATACTTTTACGGCCAGCTCGTCATTGGGACAATCCTGGCGCGCGTGTTTATAGCTCTCACCTTCATCAAGCCGTACTACGACTATCGGGTGCAGAGCATCTACGAGTTCCTCACCGTGCGCTTCGGAACAAAAACCAAGAACATGGCAAGCGGCATCTTCTTGTTTACGCGCGTGCTGGGAATCGGCGTTCGTTTGTATCTTGGCGGCGCTATCATGGTAGTGATATGGCGTTATCTGTTTCCAAGCCTGCCGATCAATCTCAATACCTACATTTGGGGCATTATCTTCGTGACGGTCATCACGACGATTTACACGGCGGTCGGCGGCATCAAGGCTGTAGTCTGGACCGATCTCATTCAGGCGATGCTAATGTTCAGTTCGGTGATTTTTGCCATTTTTCTGTTGCTTCACAATATTCCAGGCGGGCTCGAGACCGTAAAGCAAAACCTGGGCGGGCTCGGGAATGTGAAGGTGTTTCAGACCGGGTGGAACGCCGATCTGCCGTTCGGTCCGGCGCTCAAGGCGATGCTGGAGGAACCCTACACGCTCTTTGCCGCATTCATTGGCTCGACCATGTTGACGATGGCGACACACGGCACCGACCAGGACATGGTGCAACGGATGTTGACCGCGCCCGATCATCGCAAGTCGCAACTCTCGCTCATCCTCAGCGGCGTCATGGATTTGCCGATCGCCGGAGCATTTCTCACCGTCGGCATTTTGCTTTCCGTCTTTTATACGGTGGTGCCGAGCCCAGATTTGCCAGCCGCAGATAACGAAATTTTCGGCTACTATATCGTGCATGAGATGCCGGTGGTGTTCCGCGGACTCATCATCGCAGGCGTTTTTGCAACCATGATGGGCTCGACCTCGGCAGCGCTGAACGCGCTCGCCACGAGTTTCACAAAGGATTTTTACCTTCCCTACATCAACCGCAACGCAACCGACCAGCAGGCTATCCGTGCCGCACGGATCGCCACATCCGTGTTTGGTATTCTCATGATCCTCGTCGCCACGATGGCCGCCAACGCGGTTTTGCAGGATGCGAAACTGACGATTATACCGATTGCGATCGGAATTCTCGGTTACACCTACGGAGCTTTGCTCGCTGTCTTCCTTCTCGGGATGCTCACGCGCAGTCGCGGCCGCGACGGAATGAACGTCGTCGCGATGATCGTCGGCATCACATCGGTGCTAATCCTGTGCAAAGTCGCGCTGCCCGCGTTCGATGTCAGTGCCCTTTTACGGGGCGAGTTCAAGCACGCAGACTGGAACTTCGGTTGGTTCATGCCTGATTGGTGGCCGAAGATCGCCTGGCCCTGGTTCGTCTGTGTCGGGTGCCTCGTGACGGTTGCGATCAGCATTCTCTTCCGTACGCCGGAGAGCCAGGTCGCAACTGCCGGAGCGCATGTCAGGTCGACCTCGGACGCTTGAGCAAGCGGGCCTTAGAGTGTCACTTTCGCAACCTCGTCACTTTCTCGGTGGCGATTCTTTTCCGGACTGGCGACGAACATCACGCGCCGGGTTGAGCCATCGCCCCAAGCTCAGATGAAGCTGCCTCCCGACACCATCATAGCGACAACAAAGCTTGACGAATATCTTCTACGGCACCGAGACGAAGACGATAAGTCAGGGTTTCTGGCGCTCGCGGGCTACACACTGGAAAACGTAGATCGCCTCCTGAACGACCTGCGCACACAGCTTCTGCCGCTCGATGCCGAATTTTTCGATCAAACCGAGTATGGCGCTAAATATCAGATACGCGGGACGCTAACCGGGCCGAACGGACGCGTCCTGCCCGTAGTATCGATTTGGATGAAAGAAGACGCGACAGGCAAAGCGAAGTTTGTTACCCTATTCCCCGATAAGTCATGAAATACGATCTCTACTCGCGAGTCGCATTAGCTGAAGATTTGCCGGACCGCCACTTGCGGCGAGGGGACGTGGCCAGCGTCGTCGAGCATCATCCTGGTCGCCCAAGCCAGGAGCCAGGCTATAGCCTTGAGGTGTTTAATGCAGTAGGAGAGACAATTGATGTCATCACTGTCCGTGAGTCTCAAATTGAGCCCCTAACCCGGAACGAATTGCTCGCCGTTCGGCCACTCGCGACAACGGGTGCTGGAAGACAGAACGGTTAAGTCGCATGGAGGCGTAAAACGCTTGTCTAGTCGTGAGCATCATCTGGGCATGATCCAGTGACGATTTCGAAACAAGAATTGACCAGGCGGGCATCGCCAGATTATTTGAGACGGTAACAGCAATCTTTTCACCCAACCGCACAATCCCATGCCTCACGTCGTCACCGATAAATGTAACGGATGCAAGTTTACTGACTGTGTAGAGGTCTGTCCCGTCGCCTGCTTCTACGAACTCGAAAACCAGGTCGTCATTCACCCGGAAGACTGCATTGATTGCATGGCCTGTGTCGACGTATGCCCGGTGCATGCGATCTACGCGGAGGATGACCTGCCGCCGGAGTTCACCAAAGACATCGAATTCAACGCGATTCAGTCCCACCAGTTGAAGGACTCCGGCACGGAGGCGATCACTATCCGTAAGGATCCTCTGCCCGGCGCGAACGAGCGAAAAGCGGCCCTGGGTTATTGAATCGGCAGTTCGCTACGCAATGCGGCTGGCACAGCCGCCACTACGGTTTTTTATCTTTTGCTAGTTTCAGCGACAAATCCTGCAACTGCCGGGCATCGACTTCGGCTGGTGAATTCGACATCAGGTCCATGCCCCGATTGTTTTTCGGGAATGCTATCACATCGCGAATGCTCTGTTCGCCGGCGATGAGCATGACCAAACGATCAAGCCCGAATGCGATGCCGCCATGCGGCGGCGCGCCAAGATGCAGCGCACGCAATAAGTGACCAAACTGTACCTGCCGGTTTTCTGGGCTGATGCCGAGGGCCTCGAACATTTTGTCCTGCAACTCCGGCTCGTAAATTCGCATGCTGCCGCCCCCAATCTCGACACCATTCAAAACGACGTCGTACGCTTCGGCGCGAACATCGGGAAATTTCTTTTCATTGAACAGCGACATGTCCTCCGCTTTCGGTCGTGTAAAGGGATGATGCATGGCGTTCCATTTATTTTCTTCCGGGCTCCATTCAAACAGCGGAAAATCGGTGACCCAGAGAAAATCCCAGTCCGGCGCGCCTGAGGCCTGCCCGGCTCGGACCGGTCGCGCTCTACCAAATGAATCCTGCATTTCGGCGATCCGCAGGCGCAACCGCCCAAGAACTTCACAAGCGATTTCCCATTTGTCCGCACCGAAGAAGATGCAGTCCCCCTCCTCGATTTTTAGTTTCGATCGTAGCGCTGCCTTTTCAGTCTCAGAAAAAAACTTCACGATGGGCGATTTCCACTCGCCGTTCTCAATCTTGATAAATGCCAGCCCTTTTGCGCGGTACAACTTTGCAATTTCCGTTAATTCGTCTGCCTGCCCAATGGTGATCCCGGCAAAGCCCTTCGCGTTAATTGCTTTCACTACACCGCCAGATTCCAGCGCACTGCGAAAAACTTTGAAACTGCTCTCGCGAAAAATTTCCCCAAGGTCGACGAGTTCCATCCCAAAACGGCGATCGGGTTTGTCGCTGCCATAGCGATCGACGGCTTCGCGATAAGTGAGTCGCTCAAACGGCATCTTGATCTCGATGTTGCGCGCCGCCTTGAAGATTGCGGCGAGCATTCCCTCGGTAACCGCGAAAATGTCCTCTGGCGTAACGAACGATGCCTCGATGTCAATCTGGGTAAATTCAGGTTGCCGGTCGGCTCGCAAATCTTCGTCGCGAAAACATCTGGCGATCTGAAAATATTTTTCCACGCCGGCGACCATCAGGAGTTGTTTGTATTGCTGAGGCGCCTGCGGCAGCGCATAAAATTTCCCGGGTGTCATTCGACTTGGCACCAAGAAATCGCGCGCCCCTTCCGGGGTGCTCTTGGAAAGAATCGGAGTCTCAACCTCGACGTAACCCTGGCTGTCGAGATAATCGCGCGTCGCCTTCGCCGCGACGTGTCGCAGCCGCAGGTTGCGCGCAAAGCGGGGGCGGCGCAGGTCATAGTATCGATGGGTCATCCGCAAATCTTCGTTGTGCGGGTTCGCGTCGATTGGGAACGGCAGATCGTCAGCCCGGTTCAGAATCTTCAACTCGCTCGGAATGATTTCGATGTCGCCCGTAGGAAGGTTTGGATTTTCTGTGCCTGGCAGGCGCGCAGCGACGTGACCGGAAACCTGAATCACGTCTTCGCTGCGCAATGTATGCGCCTGGCTTGCAAGCTCGGCGTTTTCCTCTGGCCGAAACACGATTTGCGTCAGGCCTTCGCGATCGCGGAGATCAATGAAAATGACTCCGCCATGATCGCGGGTGACATTCACCCAACCGGCCAGCGCGACTTGCCTGCCGATGTCGCTCTTGCGAAGAGAATTGCAATCGTGCGTGCGATACATGCGATACCCAAAAGTACGCGTCATTCTGAGCGAAGCGAAGAATCTCGCAAGCGATTAGCGACAATTGGATTTGGGGAGCGCAGGCTGGCAGCCTGTGGCCTCAGAACTGCGTGATCTAGCGCAGGGTAGATTCCACATCCGACATAAAATCGTCTTTTGAGACGAGGTGCTGTTCGCCGGAGCTCATGTCCTTTAGTTTCAGTTGCGGCCATTCATCTCCGAACAAAACCGCAACGCGCGCTCCGAGTTGCTCAGCGATTTGGAATTGTTTGCCGACCTTTTCGCTGGTGAGTGGATAATCCACTCGATAGCCGCGGTCGCGAAGTTGTTGAATTTGCCCAAGCGCATCAGCGCGGCACTGTTCCTTTGCGATAACAACGTAAATGTCGATCTTCCGACTGTTCGCGATTGCATTCTCCAATTTCTGACGCACATGAGCTGTTTCATTGATTAACTCGCCGAGCACGACGTCCCCCATTGCAAAACCGAGTGCCGGCATCGAAACAGCGCCATCACTTAGTTGCGCAATTAGGTTGTCATAACGGCCGCCACCCGCTATGGCGCGAAATTTCCCTGCGCGGTCGAACACTTCGAATACGATGCCCGTGTAATAGGCCAACCCGCGCACGATACCGACATCAATGGAGACGAAGTCCGCCAATCCTCGCGCACGAAGGCCATCGACAAGTTTATCGAGCTTCTCACTTTTTCCGCCGCTTTTTAGAATCGCAAAGACCGGGTCGGCGAGATTGCCAAGTTTCTCGGCTGTTTTCTCGCGCGGCTCGCGCCCGAATTTATCGATTGCCTGTAATAATTCGTCCCATCGGTCCGCAGAGATATCTTTTTCTCGGAGAAAATCGGTCCAGAAATCGCGGTCGCTGACTCGTACCACAAAATCCTTGTCGGTGAACCCGAAGGCGCGCAGGATATCGATGCAAAGCGCCATGAGCTCGATATCAGCGGCAAGGTGTGCTTCTCCGATAATGTCGCAGTTGAGCTGAAAATGTTCGCGTAATCTTCCGCGCTGTTGTTTTTCGTAACGGAAAAATTGACCGATAGAAAACCATTTGAGCGGTTTCTTAAATTCGCGCTCATGCACGGCGACTACGCGTGCAAGCGTGGGCGTTAGCTCCGGGCGCATCGCCACTTCGCGTTCGCCCTTGTCAGTGAAATTGAAAAGTTGATCGACAATTTCCGTCCCGCTCTTCTTTCTGTATAACTCGGTTGCCTCGAGCGGGGGACCGTCCCATTCGACAAAAGCGCAGCGCCGCGCGACTTCGCGCCAGCGGGCAAAAACGTAATTCCGCGCTGCGCAATCGTCGGGAAGGAAATCACGGAAACCGGGTAAAGCCTGCATAAACATCACGTTACGTTCCTCGAGCGCATGAAAACGGACTACGCCCACGGATGCGACCACGCGAGCCGCAATTTACGATATTTGGGCGTAGCTGAAGAAGCTCCGGCAGTAAGGAGCCGGAGAGATACACAATGGAGAACATCCATTCAATCAAAGCAGAGAGACAAATATGAAACAAACGAGATTAGTGAAAATGTTGGCGGCTGGAGTGGCTTGCGCAACGGCGGTGGCGACCGCGCTAGCGCAGCAAACCACAACCACTACTACGACAGCCGACCCGGTAACCGGTACAACCACAACTCAGGCGACAACAACCAGCAGTGCCGGTACAATCGTGACATACACTCCGGATTCGGATTATTTTATGTTCCGAACGGCGCCGAGTGCCGCGCCGGCGCGTTATTACTACACGAGAGACACCGCCATTCTAGATCCGGAAGGTCGCACCGTCAGTTGGTCGGCCATTCGGCCAGATATGCCTGCAACAATCTATTATACGACAGTTGGTGACCGGGTGCTCGTGCGCAAAGTCGTGTTGAGCCAGCCACCCGCGGTAATTAAGCACGAGGAAACAACTACTACTACGACGACAAGACCTTAGCCAAAACGAAGTAAACATTGGCGCGCGGTCACATGGACCGCGCGCCCTTTTTTGGACCTGCCGCACAGGGCCGGGGTCCGCGACCTCGGCTAAGGAGCGCTCTTCAGTTTTTGAATCGCGACTGCGACCTTGCGGCCATCGAAGCGGAACGAAGCGGGTTTCCAGCCGCTGCTTCGTGCGTAAATTCGCAGCCGGATGGCTGCATCAAAAAAAGAAAAGCCGGATCTGCAGAAAAAGGTGCATGAAGTGCCGCACAAGCCCGGTGTGTACCTGATGCGGGACCGGTTTAACCGCGTGATTTACGTGGGCAAAGCGCGGGACCTCCGGAAACGAGTGGGTTCATATTTTTTGCCGTCCAAGCTGGCGCAAGCCGATTTGAAGACGCGCGCCATGCTGGAGGCGACCTGGAATTTTGAGACGCATACGGTTCGCAGCGAAGCAGAATCAGTTTTACTGGAAGGCAAATTAATCAAGGAATACCGGCCCCGTTACAACGTTTCCTTCCGGGACGATAAGCGGTTCCTGCTCGTCCGGGTGGATATGTCAGAGGAGTGGCCGCGTTTCCGCCTTTCTCGATTCAAAAAGGATGACGGCAGCCGCTACTTCGGCCCGTACGCGCATGCCGGGGCGCTGCGGCAGACATTGAATTTCATGCGCAAGAAATTTGGCGTGCTCACATTTGGACGAAGCTCGCCTACGGAGCGTGAGTTGAAATCAGCGACTTATCAGGTGCCGGTGCGTTTGAGCGAAATTAGCGCAGAGCAATACCGCGAGCGCGTCCTCCAAGCCTGTGAGTTCCTGGAAGGAAAATCGAGAGAAATGATCGCGACATTGGAAGACGAAATGCGCAAGGCGGCCAAGAAAATGAATTTCGAAAAAGCCGCCGAACTACGCAACATGGTTGATGACTTGCGCAGCACGACAAGGCCAATGCGTCGCTTTATACGTGGCAGTCTGCCGAGCTCGATCGATCCGATGGCTGACGTGCGCGCGTTGGCTGATGCGTTGCAACTGCCGCAGGTGCCGCGCGTGATGGAATGCTTCGATATCTCAAATATTTCCACGACGCATGTCGTCGCTTCGATGGTTTGTTTCCGGGATGGCGTACCGGATAAGGACAATTACCGCCGATATCGAGTGCGAACAGTGGAAGGACAGGACGATTTCGCCAGCATGGCTGAGGTTGTCCGGCGCAGGTATTCGCGTGTCCTGCTGGAGGCGCGTAACGCGAACTCCGATATCGCGGAGTTTTCGCAGGAGAATGCGGCCGATGCGCTGGCGCGAATTTCCCGTCGTCCCGACCAAAAGCCTGCCCTGAGCGATAGTCGAATGGGTCAAGGGATCCCATTGCAAAACCCACACGTAACTTCGCGGGACTCCTCGACCCCGAAAGCTCTCGGGGCTCAGAATGACGAAGGTTTTGTTGCCGTCCGCTTGCCAGACCTGATCATTGTCGATGGCGGAAAAGGCCAGCTTTCCGCCGCGTGCCGCGAATTGCAGCGATTAGGCCTTCACGATCTTCCCATCATCGGCCTGGCCAAGGAACGGGAGGAAATTTATCGGCCGGGCCGGGCGTTGCCGCTGCAACTTCCGATGGACTCCGGCGCCTTGCGGTTGCTTCAACGTATTCGCGACGAGGCGCATCGTTTCGCCAACGCGTATCATCAATTGCTCATGAAAAAGCGAGTCGGCGAAAGCATTCTTGATGATTGCCCCGGTGTCAGTCAGAACCGCAAGAATTTACT
>QHOS01000184.1 GCA_003219415.1 Verrucomicrobiota bacterium
AAATAGGCTCAGCTACAATCTCGCCATCAATTTCCCTACGCCGCTTGATTTTTCCGATGCGCAAGCACTTAGCTTTGCCAAAGAAAAGATCGACAGAACCGCCAGGCTCATTGGTCGCAAAATCAAGATTTCCGACGAAGCGATTCTTCGCCATTACCGTAACAGGGGAATCATGCCGATGGAGATCGCGCAGAATCTTAGCCAGTTGGAGTACGAACAGATCAAAAGTGCTCCGCCGCCCGGTGTGATTGTGCGCCCGATGTACGTGCGCGTTTATCCGAATGGAAAAGTGGCCGGCCAAATTATCGGTTACACCGGCAAGACCGGGCTAAATCCGGATGGGATTGTT
>QHOS01000185.1 GCA_003219415.1 Verrucomicrobiota bacterium
CGATCGCGCCTCGATCGTGGCGCTCACGGTAACATTGAGAAGTTTCCTTAAGATGAGCGCGCAGACGAGGGCACGGGAACTCGTCGCGTGGACATGCGACACTTTTTTTTCTCGAAGCAGATCGATCAAAACGAGAGCAAAACGCGCCTGCCGCAAAAAGATGGCACTTGGGGCCCTGACTCTCTGCTGCGCGCGATCTTCTTCCAATTTTTGCACAAGTGCGTGGTTTGCCCTCCATTCGGCCTCGATGACCATCGGGTCTGGCAGAAATTCGAGTGACGGCGCCATTTTTTCCATCGCTCGCGTGTACCGCGCACGAGAATTCAATTCGGATACGATTGGGACGATCGGCACATGACGTCGCTTCATCTCTTCAAGCTCGCGTTCAAGAAGCGGCAAATCTCTGTCCGGCCAGTGTTCGATGATGTACGCGATCTGACTCTCTTCTTTAGTGGCGCCTCTGCTTGCCTCGCCGTAGCTCGCCGTGACGACCGAAGTTGGGTGGGCCGCTTTTTCCCGGTATGCACCCGGTGTCTTGTGCAGAAGCTCGATAAGCGGCTCCACCGTGTGCTCGATTCGAAAATGTTGCTCGATTCGCGCGCGTCCGGCGCGACCATAGTGCAATCGCAATTTGGCGTCTTCCATGAGTCGTCCCAGCGCTTCGGACAACGCCATTGTATCCTCAGGCGAAACGAGCAACCCCGTTTCCCCGTCCACGACTGACTCAGGAATTCCAGCCAATCGGGTGGAGACGACCGGACGCGCAGCGGCCATCGCCTCGATGATCACGGTTGGAAAAACATCGCTGGCCGCTTGGTTATCTATCACCGAAGCGAGCGCGAAAATATCAGCGGACCTGAGTTTCTCCAGAACTGCTCCCTGCGAAAGCGAGCCAAGCAGGTGAACCCGGTCCGACAGGTTCAGCTTTCGAATTCTTTCTTCCAGATCACCGCCCAGCGGGCCGTCGCCAATGATTTCGCAAGTGAACTCAAGGCCTCGGCGCGCGAGATCGGCGCACGCGTCGATCAGGTACTCAAATCCTTTGAAGGCGACTAGTCGGCCGATGCTGATGATGCGCGGCACTTGATTGATCGATACTTCTTCGTTCGGCGGGGAAAAACGCGTCAGATCCATCCCGTTATAAACACGGTGAATTTTGCCAGCGGAATTGGGGCAGCGTTGGCGCAGCAGGTCACGGCTGTAGTCCGTTTCGGCCGCAACGAACTCCGCGGCGGCGCAGATTTCCCGCAACAGATCGTCATTGCCAAGGTCCTTCATGAAATCCTGTCCATGCGCTGTCACGCTGAATGGAATCCCTGAAATCTCTTTCAGGAACATCGCGGTGTGCGCCGCTCGATTCGCGAAGTGAACATGAACATGGTCGACACCGCGACGTTTAAAATGGTCGGCAAAGTAAAGGGCGTTGCGCGCGCGCTGCTCTGCCTTGACGCCGGGACCATATTTTCGCTCGTGCCGGTCGACCAGGTCGCACGGCCATTTGCCATCGGTTTTCGCGTTCTTTTCTGAAATCTTTAAGATTTCCTGCGGCGGTGCGTACTGAATGGGCGCGCGCAAACAATCGATATGCTCGTGCCGGAGGCTCGTGAGCGGGGGGTACACCGAGCCGATCTCAAGCTCGAAACCGAGCTGTTCCAGCGCCAGCATCTCCGCGTCGCAAAACGTCTGCGAAAGCACTGGATACCGGGAGTAAAGATAGCCGAGACGCATCGAACCGGATGATTACCCGTTCCACGCAAAAATAGCAATGGTAGGGCGTGCTCGCCGAGCGCGCCGCAGGTGGCCACCCACCCCTACGAAAAGCGAACGTCCTTGCCCGGATCCATCTCGAAGTCGAGATCCAGGGAATCCTCTATGTTAGGCTTGATCACTTCCTCCATGAATTTCACGAAAATGGAGTCTTCGCGAAAGATTGCGTACTTGTCCATCGACTCAAAATCGATGGCAATAAAGAACGGCCACGGCAATTCGGGATCGATCCGTTTTCCACATTTAATGTTCAAGACCTCGGGAATTTTAAGAAGCTGCATGCGCGTGTTCATCATCATCGCCTCCACGCGAGCAGGGGTGACCTCGGGTTTGAGTTTATAGAGGACGACATGATGAATCATGAGGGTAAAGCTAATAGGCGTTTCCGATAAGACGCGCAAGTCCGAATCCGTTGCCCGAGAGAGGGAACACAGGCGTCGTTTCATTGCCACCGCTTTGTTGCATACGGGCGAAATGGTACATCGGCGCTGCGGCCGTTGCACAAAATGCAGACTCGCCGCACCCGTCTAGTGTGAATACTTTTGAAGAGCAGATGACTTTGAAAGAACCAGCCGCAGAGATCTCTGCGAATCTGGAATATCCTGCGTGTCCACTATGCGGGAATGATCGGCGCAATTTTCCGTTTCGTTTGCATGAACCTTACAGGGTGGCCCGCTGCCTCGAGTGCGGATTCCACTTTCTTTATCCGCGCCTGATGGAGAGCGCGATGCAGGAGGTCTATCGCGAATCATCATACTATGAAGGCGGCGCGTGCGGATACGCGGACACCAGCTACACTGCCCAGGAATTCGCGTTGCGAGCAACGTTCAAACTCCTGCTGCATAACCTCGCCGAACGCGGATTGACAATCTTTCGACCGCTCCGTATCGATTTGTCACGTTGGATGCTTAATTAGCAGTAAAATGCACGCGCTCGACCAAAACGGCTGGCATTGCAGGCTCTGCGGCCAACCTCTGGCACAGGGTTCTCCTAATTGTCGCGATGGCAAAGTAATACTTTCGGTCCTAATCCCCGTACACAATGAGAGCGAGCAGATAGTTCAGAATCTGTCGTTAATACATGCACAAGCGTCAACGACAGCACTGCCAATGGAGATGATCGTCATCGATGACGGCTCGATAGACAACACCTGGCAAGCCTTGGAAAAGATGGCTGAGCAAATGCCGGAACTGAAAGCGCTTCGGTTTAGCCGCAATTTTGGAAAGGAAGCGGCCATTTGTGCAGGCCTTGCCTATTCGTGCGGGAAAGCATGCATCGTAATAGACTCCGATCTGCAACATCCCCCCGAGCTAATTCCAGAAATGGCTCATCTCTGGAGAGAGGAGCATTGGGACATTGTCGAAGGGATAAAAAGAACACGAGGGACAGAGCCGCTGATCAACAAGATCGGTGCGCGTTTTTTTTATCGCACTCTAAGCCGCCTTTCAGGTTACGACCTATATGGGTCTTCGGATTTCAAGCTTCTAGATCGCAAGGTCATTGACGCGTGGCTGGATATGCGTGAGCGCAACACCTTCTTCCGAGGTATGATCACCTGGCTCGGCTATCGTCGAAAGCAGATAAGCTTTTCAGTGCCGACGCGGCGATTGACGCAGTCACGCTGGTCATTTTTTGGTCTCTTTCGTTTAGCTGTCATTGCGATTACAGCTTTTTCGTCCCTACCGCTCCAAGCAGTAACCTTGCTCGGTGGGGTCTTTCTGTTTTGTGCGGCCGTATTTTCAGGCTACGCGCTCCTTCTGTATTTCACCGGGCTAGCTCTTCCGGGCTTTACCACGGTTATTATTCTCGAGTTGGTTATAGGCGGCGTTTTAATGATTAGCTTGGGCATAATCGGTACTTATATCGCTCAGATCTACCAGGAGGTTAAATATCGTCCACGCTACGTCGTTGCAGAGACTCTCGCCATTCGCGGGGATGACAAACTCTCGGTTGCTCCGGAAAACACTCGGACAGAAGGGATGTCCAAATTGCGTAGCAAATCGTGAGTTGAGAGCTGGTCCGTGCAAGGCGGGTAACCTAGCTGTGAGTGAGATGGAGCTACCAAACGGACACCCGCTTAGACGGCGAGAGGGCGACGCGATCCACATTCGCGGAGATTATCAGGCCCGGGCTTTGAAGTCCGATCGAGCCGCTCAGCGCTTCTGGCACGAAGCAAAGTTTAGGTTAATCGAACGGGTCGCAATGCCTGCAAAGCATGAACGCGTCCTCGATGCAGGATGTGGATCGGGAACCATTAGTCATTTTTTGTCTGACTATGCAGGCGAGGTCATTGGCATCGACAGCAATTCATCGGCGATAAGCTACGCCAGAGAGGCGTTCAGAGCGCCCAATCTCGAGTTTCGCCTGGGTCAATTTGGCGACCTCGAAGGTGAGAAGCCATTCGACAGAATCTACTGTATCGAAGTCATCGAGCATCTCTATGAACATCAGGTGGCGGATGTTCTCCGCCTGTTCTATAAACTGACAAATCCAGGTGGTCAGCTTTTTATTACGACGCCGAACTATCGAAGTGCCTGGCCACTTATTGAATGGCTTCTGGATAGATTCGCATTGGTCGCAAAGCTGGATGAAGCACAGCATGTAACGCATTTCAACAAACGAACGGTATCTGCGCTGTGCGAACGCGCCGGATGGAGACTGCGTCACACCGGAACTTTCAACGGACTTGCCCCGTTCCTCGCTCCGATCTCTCGCCACTTCGCACTACGCATGGAAAGGATCGAGTTTTCGGTTAATACGCTGCTTCCGCAAAATCTTCTCTTTTGCTTGTGTATAAGAGAAGTTTGATCTCGGAGCATTGAGTGCGGACTCTGATTTCAACGGGACACGTGCTGTCATCATGAAATGGGCTGACCTACCGAGCGGTCAGGTCTTTGCCAGCGTTATCCTCTTGGAGTTCATCATCGGAAGCCTCTAATGATTCCTCCGCAACTCTCCTCAGAGGATAGCTCTTGGCAAGTGCTTGCCTCTTGATCTCTCTTAAGTCTGCGCCGTCGTTGAGGCTACCAGGAACCCGATAAATAGTCAAAGCACCGAAGCGATTTTCCTTATCTTCAAACACTCTCTCAAAGTTGCGCTTGAAGACCGATTCATTCAGCTTCCCTTTGAGGAAGCCGAAACG
Organism: Verrucomicrobiota bacterium; assembly: GCA_003219415.1. Lineage (GTDB taxonomy): Bacteria > Verrucomicrobiota > Verrucomicrobiia > Chthoniobacterales > UBA10450 > Udaeobacter. The sequence goes on from QHOS01000185.1 coordinate 4,910, forward strand.
GATGCCGTTATCAATAGCGACATATCGGATCCCGTTTTGATGAAGCAGATGAACAAGCTTGCTCGGATCTTTCTCTGTGAGCATTTGCTCATAAAGGACGTCGCGTGGACCTGTCGGATACCCCGAGCCCCACGCAAAGTATGGCCAGCCATAGAAGATGCGGCGGCCATTGAGTAGAATTGGGTGAAGGATGAATCTATCGCTAAGAAAGACATCTTTAGGCGTGGTGTTAGCTTGGAGCCAGTCCGACAGGCGATTTTGCCTAAATGGCACGTCAACAATCGTGTCGTTGTGGATACGAAACCATTCAATGAAACCTCCTAAGGTAACACTGACAGTTAGAACTACGGCGGCGGCCTTCCCTATGACTCGTGCTCTCCAGAGCTGACACAAGCCATAGGCGGCGAACAGATTTATGAGAGTTACCCAGGTGTTTAGGAACTTATGATTGATCAGAAGCTCAATACTGAACTGGAAAGAAAAAGCTACGAGAATGAGGCTCGAAAGAGCCAGAAACATTCGTCGTTGTAAACCAGTGGCGAAAACCAGCGCCAGGGCTATTAACAACCACTTATATCCGAAAGTAAAGGCAAGGTACTTTGTGACGTTCCACATTGTTGGATCTGGAAGTGTGAAGCCCCAGTGAAGCAGCTTGGGAGTATGAACGCCGTCGATGCTTAAATAAATCAGTTGTGGCAGCGCGATCATTCCAGCGGCAACGCCCAGCGCCAGCATTTGGAGCCGCAGCGGAAACAGGATTAACAACACTGCCAACACCGCGGCGGCCCCAACAAACACCGCGCTGTTCCACATCGGTAGGAGACCAAGCAGCACACCTGAGAAGACGAAACCCGGCAGGGTACCGCCCAACGTTTGCTTCGTAAAAGCAGGTTCCTGCTTTGCTCGTGTTGGCGCTGACAGGGAACCCATCTCAGTTGTTGATTCTGCAAGGCTTTCGGACCGAGTGGCATCATCTGGCAGCGTATCCGGCGCGGTTTTGGGTAAGGCGTTTGGCTTCGGCTTTACCACACGAGTGGAAGGAGATCGTTTGGTTTCGTTATCGGAGAAATCCCGATAGCGACGCACGACAAAGATCAGAACCATAAGCAACGCCCCCGTCGCTACCGTGAGATGCCGTTGCACATAGTAGATGCCGAGCGACCAGATTCCCCAGTCCTCTCCTCTGTAGGAATAACCTGACCACAACCAATGATTAAGATGTTTCACCGCATCGACCGCCCGGCTGAATGATCCCTGTGAACGCAGAAACGGGGCATACGAGAGCGTGGTCGGAAAGAAGAATAGGGAAGCTCCGATTCGTCCGACAGCTCGCGAGTTGAATAGCGCCTCGCCCAGCGTCATCAGTAAAATCAGCATCGCGAGCAGTGAGAGAACGCTGATGAGATTGAGAGCCCAAGCCATGTTAAGACCCAGGAACTCAAGATTTCCCGCCTGAAACCAAAACAGGAAGTGGTAGCGAATTGGAGGACCGATGAAGTGTGGATATTCTGTCGGGAAATTGTGACCAACTGCGAAGCTTTGAACCAAGGACAGGTTGGGGCCGAAATCATTCCAGACTACAAACGCCATCTTCACGTTTCCGTCCTTAAGCCAAAGCGTTCCAAACATCAGGTAACAAGCAGCCACTAAGAAAGCGCCAATGAAAACCGCGTCCCAAACTGTGGAACCCGCAGGGCGAAAGCGTGACAGCGTCGGATCGAACATGGACCGCGGTCGAAGGTTGTAGATCGCAAGAACTGCAAGCAAGAAGAACAAGACATTCGCTCCAACCAACGGTTTACTGGACCAGGCAAAGGCAAGCGCTAATAGGTATGTCGCCCATGTGCTCAACACGAGTCCGACTAGAAAAGACGCCGCCAGGTAATGGAGCCAGGAGTTGAAGCAGTAGAAGCGCCGGCAAACGCAGGCACCAAGGACAATCGTCGTTGCCAGGTAAATCAGCGCCAACATTGCGGATCAGCGGAGTGAGACGCGAAGTCTAAATACAGATCGTGGACAGTTATGGGTGAATTCGGTTCGTCCACAGAAATTGATAAGTCGCAATCGCATTGATTGCCACCGAAACGATAAAGAGGAAAAACTCGTTTGCCGAGAACTTCGCCGGGCCGTTGCCGGTCAGCACAAGAAACATCCAGGGAAGCAGAATGGTCGCGTAGCGGTAAGAGAATTGCCAGCCACCGGGATTTCCGTGACACCAGAGCGCTGCCGTCAATAGCCCAATCGCGATCCAGGCTACAATCTTGTATTTTCCTCCTTCGCGAAAGAGAAGGAAAAGAAACGGACTGGCGAGAAAGATTGAGCAGCCAAAGCCGTATGGCTGAATATAGGGAAACGCAGAGAGGACATCGCCGTATCCCTTAAAAAGCATGTGATGCATATTTCCGGGGATTGCATGAAGAGAGAATAGTCCGTGCTGATACCACGGCTCTTGGAGAACGCGGGGGATTCGGGCATATCCAAAATCAAAGATAGAATGAAAGCGCGCGAAGTTGTACTCCGCTGTTAGAATCCCGAGGGTTACTGGCAGGACCATAAAGGAGATCAAGTTTGGCGCCTTTTTGCGAAGCCGTTGCCCAATGGTGCTTAACCGGATCGGCTCGTTGCCATCGGGAATTGTGAACCACAAATAAAGAAAAATGGGCAGAACAAGAATGAGTTCGGTACGATTACCAAAAGCCAGGGCGAAAAAGGCTCCGGCGACGAAAGGACATGGTTGAATCAGGGTAAAATATAACGCTCCTACCTCTCCCAGTAATGCAAAGCCGAGCGCTAGTTGCCAGGACCCGCCGAATCCGAGGTTACACCATGTCCAGGTCCCGAAGATGGGAAACAGCGCGAGAACAATACGCCGGGCAATTGACTTAGTTCCGACGCTCGACAAGCCAAAGAAGAAAAACACGCACAGTCCCGCGATCAATGCCGTCAAGACTTGCGCAGGGAAACTGTGAATCCATCCCGCTTGCTGCAAAAGAGCGACTGGAAGGACGCTTAGAACTGCGCCAAGGGGAAAGACAGAGTAATATTTGCCTTCGAATGGAACCAGCTCGTTCAGCCACGAGCCGGGGCGCTTGTCGAGGCCAAGATGTCCGTGCAACAACGCCGATGCAATTCGACCCGTGTAATCAAAGTCGTGCATCGTTGCCTTGGCTGTAAAAAAGAAGATGAACGCTGCAAGAATGGACAGCCCGATCGCTAACCAAAAATCCTTCCACTTGCGCGACATGCTAATCACAATATGCCAAGGACCCGATTTCATCGAATCGTCTTATTGTGTGCTGACCTAGCGCGGTGGAATCGGGCGTGGTCGCGGCGTTGGGCGATGTCGTGGTATTGGGCTAGGTCTCGGTGTAGGCGTAGGTGCTGGCAGGGTAAAGGCATACACTTTATTGTCTCCAGCAATGTAGATGTGTCCCCGAACTGCAATACCGGTGGTGCTATATGAATGCGTGCCTGGGATGAGTTCGTTCGGACCGCCACCAGCGTAAACAACCGCTCCGGTCTCTCCATCATAGCCGTGTAACTGCTGGTCCCCTTCAACTCCCCACCCAGCAGTGCCCACCACCCACACAATAACATCATTGATGCCATCAGTCGAGGTAACGAAAGGCGAGCCGCAACCGGCATCGGTTCTTGTAGCGCTCCAACCGGTGGCGATGGTGGGCGGGCTAGTGGCTGTGATGCGGAAAGTAGTGAGGGTGCTCCTAGTGGCGCGGAAAGCCACGTAGGTGCCCTGGTTGGTTCGATATGCGGCGGCTGCCTGGATGATGCTGTTGCCGGGAGATACGTTAGCCTGAGCCACAGGCACACTGATGCCCCCGAGGTTATCCCGATTAAGTAAATATCCGTTGGTATTTTTGCCAAGCGCGACCACCAGATGAGAAGGCGTTGCGCCCGGCACGTCCACCAGCAAAGGTCCGCAACCGCCCAGATCGAAGTCCCAAGTGTCAAGATCGAGCCAGTTGAGTGGCGCCCAATAATCGCTGGGCGAGCCGCTGAAGATCGGGCCCGGCTGGAAGCGGATTACTGCTTCCCCGCCACCCCAGTTACCGTTGGTGTTGTAGGTATTACCCGTGGTGACGAAGGGATTGTTTCCATCACTGGCAACGCCGCCAACTCCCCATATGGCGCCGCCAAGCGCATCTGTCGCCCATGCCATTACACCGCCCGGGTTATTGATGGGCACCCCTACTAGCCAGCCATGCCAGAGACCGCAATCCAAGAGACTGCCATACGGCACGTAAAGAATGTTGTCTACAATCCCAAGTGCGGGCCGTTGCGCTTGTATGGATGGTGTAAACGTCGTGCCGTTATAAACTGCGACCTCGCCCACGTCCACAGGCCAGCCGGGATTGATGTCGCCTGTGTCCACATTAAGAGAGAAGATGAGATGCTTCTTGGTGTTGCCGCCGTCAGGTGTGATCATTGCGTTAAAAAAAAGCCCGCGCGAGGCAAGATCGATAATGGGTGTGCCGGTAATACCGAAGGGATCAATATTGCCGTGGCATGTGAGATCTTCTTCCGGCACCGGATCGCCCATGTTGCGCTCCCAGATGACCGAACCGTCCATAGCATCGAGTGCATACACGTTATTGGATTCGGTTACCGCGATGATCGTCGGCCTGCCGTCCGGCCCGTCGTCAATGTAAAGCGGCTGCGCATAAACATCGCCGACGATTGTGCCGTCAAAGTTCAGGTCGCGCATAAGATTGGCCGTAGCGGCCGGCGTGAATGCGGAATCAACGTAAAGGCCGTCGCGCGAATCGTGATTGTGAAATTGCGTAACGTTCACCTGCGCGTTCGCCGCGGAAATTGCACTGAGTACAGCAATGCACGATCCGGCAATGACAGGCGAGGAAATTGAAATTGGAGATTTCATAGGCAGCATTCTGAGAGTGGAGTCGCCCTTTCTACCACAATGCGCTGCTTCCTTGTCAAGCCCCGTGACGACTGCGACGAGACAATCTTGTCAGAACTTGGTAATCGCGCCCTCCAATCACTAATCACGGATCACCAATCACTGTGTCGTCATCGCGGCGGTGTCGGGCGAGTTCGCGGGGCTGGGCGAGTCCTTGGTCTTGGACTAGGTCTTGTTGTTGGAGTTGGAGTTGGGGTTAATGTCGGCGTTGCTGTAGGCGTCGGAGTGCCAGTGGGTGTCACTGTTGGTGTCGGAGTAGCGGTGGCTGTCGGAGTAGGCGTAGGCGATGATGTCGGCACTTCAAAAGCATACACTTTGTTATCTCCGGCGACATAGATGCGGCCGCGGGCTGCAATGCCAGTGGTGCTATAGTAATGCGTTCCTGCCATCAGTTCGTTCGGGCCGCCTCCAGCGTAAACAACTGCACCAGTGTCTCCATCAAAGCCGTGTAATCGCTGGTCACCCTGCGTGGCATGATCCTCGGTGCCAACTACCCAGACAATCATGTTATTATTGCCATCAGTAGAGGTGACAAAAGGCGAGCCGCAACCGCCACCGGCCCGGGTCACACTCCAACCGCCAGGGATGTCGATAGCAGGCGGATTGGTCGCAGTAATGCGGAAAGCGGACAGGACGGTGTTGCCGTCATTGTTGGCGCGCAACGCGACATAGGTGCCCTGTTCGGTTCGATAAGTTACGGCTGCTTGGAGAATAGTGCTGCTGGCAACCTGAGCTGATGCTACCGGCGCGCTGATCCCACCAAGATTGTCGCGATTGACCAAATACGCATTGCGGTCCTTCCCCATCGCAACAATAAGATGGGAAGGCGTTGCACCGGGCACGTCCACCAACAATGGACCGGAGGCGCCTAGATCCGAGTCGCTTTGATCGAGTGATTGCCAATTGGTAGGGGCCCAGTAATCGCTTGGCAACCCGCTAAAGATAGGACCTGGCTGGAAGCGAATCACTGCTTCGCCGCCACTCCAGTTGCCACCAGTGCCAGACGTATTGCCCGTAGTAACGAATGGGTTGACGCCATCGCTGGCGACGCCACCGACTCCCCATATGGCCCCGCCTGTGGCACTGGTGGCCGCGGCCCATGCTGTTACGGTGGATGGATTATCGATTGGAACTCCCACCAGCCAGCCATGCCAGAGACTGCAATCCGTCATGCTCCCATACCCAACATAAAGAATGTTGCCTACGATTCCGAGTGCCGGCCGTTGCTGTTGGATCTCCGCAGTGAAAGTCAGGCCGTTGTATGAAGCTGTTGCCTCTACGTCGACTGGCCAGCCTGGGTTGATGTCGCCTGTATCCAGGTTAAGAGACAAGATGAGATGTTTCTTGGTTTCACCGCCATCAGGTGTGGTCATTGCGTCGAGAAAGAGCGCTCGCGAAGCGAGATCAACAATGGGCGTACCCGTGATGCCCATGGGATCAAATTTAGTGCAGTTGAGATCAATCGCTGACACAGGAGAACCAACGTTTCGCTCCCAGATAACGCTCCCATCGACAGCATCGAGCGCGTACACATTATTCGATTCGGTTACCGCAATGATCGTAGGCCTGCCGCCTGGGCCGTCGTCGATGTAAAGCGGCTGAGCATACACGTTGCCGACGATCGTTCCGTCAAAGTTCATGTCGCGCGTAAGATTGGCCGCCGCACTCGGGGTGAACGCGGAGTCAACGTAAAGGCCGTCCCGCGAATCGTGGTTGTGAAACTGGGTCACGTTTACTTGTGCGTTTGTTGAAAGGGTTGCGCCCCAGAAACAAACGATGACAACTGAGAAAGTGGAAGACAGAGGTTTCATGCGTCAGTGTTTAAGGATTTCCGGCGCTCTTTTAGCATGCCGTGGCGCTTTCGTGTCAAGCCAACGATCAATCGCTGATTTGTCGCCCGTAGGTTTGGGGGGCCGATCACTGAATTAGCGATCACTACTTCAATCAGAGCAGAGTCGGGCGGAGCCGCGGCGTCGGTCGAGCCCTCGGTGTTGGAGTAGGTCTGGGACTGGGTATCGGAGTAGGAGTTGTAGTTGGCGTTACCGTAGGCGTCGGAGTCGGACTTGGTGTAGGCGTCACCGCCGGTCCTTCCTGTAATTCAAAGGAGCCGATGTCGATGCGATCGTTCCTTAAGCGATAAAAGTCGGGGCCGCGTTGGTCGTACCAAGGGGGCGGAGTGAAGATGGGGTCACCGGCGTCAATGGCCGGGCTGCCCGGCAGCAGGGCGTACGTCGATGTTGGTCCGCCATTGTTCTGCAAAGGACTTAGCAGCGGGTCTGTATTGATCTGATCGCCCGGGCCGTTTAGGTAACCGCCGCCATCATCGTTACTAATATTATAGCCCGCTGAGGTAATTGTGCCTGCGTTGTTGAAGATATTCTGCCCATAAGCACCGTCCGCGTTCAGAATTGTATTCCCAATCTCGAGAGTCCCTCCATTGCAGATGCCAGCGCCGTTTCCGTAGAAAAGGATGTAGTTATCGCTGAAAGTGCTATTACTGATAGTCACTGTCCCAGCGGCGTAGATACCACCGCCCAGACCAGGCCCTTTGGCGGGGCTCCCAAACACCGAGTTGTCACTGATCGTACAGTTGCCGATTATACCCCCACCGTTTATACCACCTCCTGCGCCAGGAAAGTTATTCTCGCCCCCGCCAGCCCCGTTGTCACTGATCGTACAGTTGCTGATTATCCCGCCACCTGAAATACCGCCGCCGTCGGTGCCGGCATAGTTATCAGCGATCGTGCTGTTAGTAATCGTCCCGCCACCTGAGATACCGCCGCCGCTTCCGAAGGTGAATGGAAACGGCCCCACGGCAGAGTTGCCGCTGATAGTGCTGTCGATGATGGTCAGCGACCCACCTGCAATGCCGCCGCCGCTTCCAGATGCTACATTATTAACTACCGAACAATTGGTGAGGGTCAACGTGGCCTGATCATTCAATATCCCACCTCCAATATCAGCATCGCCGCCGCTAATCGTGACACCTTCTATGTTCACCATCTGATCGGGCATGACATGGAAGATTCGGAAGGGCATATTTGAAGATCGTGAGACCGCGAGCATAGCCGGTCCCGGACCGCTGATCGTAATGCTCTTATCGACTACAAGCTCGCCGCTGGTCAGCCCAATAGTACCAGTGACTGCGAAAGTGATCGTGTCTCCATCGTTCCCATCAACCAGCGCCTGACGCAGTGAGCCCGAACCGCTGTCATTTCTGTTGGTCACTGTTATGGTGGTTGCGCGCGTTGAAATTGTCATTGTGCAAAGCAGCAACAGGATAATTGGCACACCCAGATTAAAGTGGAATCGAGAAGGAAATTTCTTCTTCACTTGTTGAGTCCGAGCGAGGAAAGCCTTTTAGTCGAAGCGCGTCAAAGGCGTCAAGACTTTTGTGACTCCGTTCGGCGCGCCTTGGCGGTGACGCCTCACCAATCACCGATCACAAATCACCCTCCTTCGCCAAGGCTACGGCGTGCCAGGCTGATCACTATGTCTTTCAGCGCGGAGTCGGACGAGGATGTGGACTTGGGCGAGGCCGTGGCGTCTGGCCCGCCTGCACTTCAAGCGATCCTATGTCAATGCGCCGGTTGCGGACGCGCCAAAAACTGGGTCCGCGCTGATCGTAGATAGGTGGCGGAGTAAATCTAGGATTGCCCGCATCGATAGCCGGGCTGCCGGGCAGTAGTTCATGTGTAAAAGTCGGTCCGCCATTGTTCTGCAACGGACCTAGTAGCGGATCAGTATTGTTAAGATCGCCCGGTCCGTTCAAACCGCAGTCATCGCTGCAGACATTGTAACCAAGCGAAATGACTCCACCATAAATGTTGTCGCCCTCGGTAGCCGAGTTGTAGCTTAGGATGCTATTGGTGATCGTGACTCCGAAGGAGTAGATACCACCGCCCAGGCCAGGTCCCTTGAAGCCGTTGTCCCCCCACGCCGTGTTCCAGCTAACGGTACAGTTGCTAATCGTCCCCGCGCCAAAAATACCGCCGCCCTGGCCCGGTATGTGGTTGTCGCCGCCGCCAGCTGCGTTGCCACTGATGGTGCTATCGCTGATCTCGATTGTTGTTCCGCTGGCGGAAATGCCGCCGCCCGCGAAGAGGGCGAAATTATCAGCGATTGTGCTGCCGGTAATTGTGAGTGTTCCGTCAAAGCTAGAAATGCCGCCGCCGCCCCCATCGGCAGAGTTACCGCGCACAGTGCTGTTGATGATGATCAGCGTCCCAGAAGCGTTATTGATTCCGCCGCCATCGCCTCCGTTGGCACTGTTGTAGGTCACGGCACAATTGTCCACGGTCAACGTTGCCTGATCGTTGTACATGCCCCCTCCACCGTAGCTAATAGTTAAACCTTCTATTGTCACGGTATGGTTTGGCGTTACATGGAAGACGCGGATGCCCGCGTTTAAAGTTACATAACCCCACACCGCCAGCAGAGTCGGGCCCGGTCCGCTGATCGTGACGCTCTTGTCGACTGCCAGCTCATCACTGGTCAGCGCGATGGTGCCGGTTACGGTGAAATTGATCGTGTCACCATTATTCGCGTCGGCGAGGGCTTGCCGCAGCGAGCCGAGACCACTGTCGGAAGTGGTGGTGACGGTTATGGTGTCTGCCTGAACTGAAATGGCGGCGGCACAGACGACGACGGAACAAATTGCAGCGCGCAGATTGGACACGGTGGATCCCAAAGTGGATTTGTCTCTCATGGTGGAGAATCGACGAGGAAAAACCTTACTGGAAGCGCGTCAAAGATGTCGAGAGATTTCTCATTTGAGGATTCTCTTCGGCGCGCCCGACGGTCGCGCCGTACCAATCACTAATCACTAATCACGAATCACCGATCACTATCCTTTGCTACGGCTGGATTTGGTCGGTCCAGAGAAATTGCCAGGTGGCTATGGCATTGATTGCGACCGATACCACGAACAGTGAGATCTCAGGCACGGATATCGTTGTGGGACCATTGCCTGTCAATAAAAGGAACATCCAGGGAAGCAGGATCATGGCGTAGCGATAGGAGAATTGCCAGCTCCCCGGATTTCCGTGTAACCAAAGCACAAGTGTTAGGATGCTGATAGCTACCCAGGCCACCATCTTGTATCGCCCGCCCTGGCGAAACAGAAGGCATAGAAACGGGCTCGCCAGGAAGATTGAGCAGCCAAAGCCGTCTGGCCGGATATAGGGGAAGTGACGAAAACTCTCATATCCTTGGAATAACATCGTGTAAATATTCCAGGGGATAGCATGGATCGAAAACAACCCATGCTGATACCAGGGCTCCTGCGCCACTTCCGGGATGTGGATGTAACCAAAGTCGAAGATGGAATGAAAACGTGCGAAGTTAAAGGCGGCAGTCGCGAGCGCGAGTATTGCAGGCAGGCTTAGGAAACGGATGAGCATTCGGCTGTTTTTCCGAACACCGTGCTCTAGATTCTTCCAGGTACAAACTCTTTCGTTTGGCTGACGCCAGAACAAATAGAGGTAAAGAGGTAATGTGATGAGTAACTCGGTTCGATTTCCAAAAGCCAGGGTGAAGAACGCTCCTGCAACAAATGGCAATGGGCGGACCAGAGTAAAATAGAGTGCTGCGGCTTGCCCGAGCAAACCTAAACCAAGAGCGATTTGCCAGGCGCCGCCGAATCCGAGGTTGCACCATGTCCAGGTTCCGAAAATTGGGAACAAGGCCAACATAATCCGGCGACTTAACGATTTGGAATTGGGGCTGGAGTAATCGGCTCCAAATGCTTTTGCTGGTTGAAAAAAGAAATAAACGCATAATCCCGCAATCAGGGACGCTAAAATATCTCCCGGAAAGTCATGGATCAGATCCGCGTTTCGCAGGAGTGCTACTGGAAGCATGCTAATCACTGCTCCCAGCGGAAAAGCTGAGTAATATCTCTCTCCCTGCAGGATCATTTCATT
>QHOS01000076.1 GCA_003219415.1 Verrucomicrobiota bacterium
GAAATTCGCCGTCCCTTCGGCGACGAGCGATTGCGGTGAGAACAGTGCGTAAACCGGAGACTCTAGCCAGCCGCGATCGCGGACCAGGTTCTTTTCCAGCAGCGAGTTGTAAACGTGATGGCCGGAGTAGCCTTCGTGCGCCGCGAGATCGACCGCGCGATCGATGAAGATGGGCAGATCCGTATTCACCTGAATCACGCTGTGGAAATTGCCTTTATACCAATTGTAACCGCCCCACGGCTTATTGGTCACATACTCGACGCTGAAACTTTCGGTAGGCGGAAGCGCAACGTGCGCCAGTGTCCGGGCTCGGCATTCCTTGATCGCGAGTTGAAACACCGTATCGAGTTTTTCCTTCGGAATCACAAACGGTTTCCGCCACATTTCGTAGCGCTCCCACAACGAACCGCCAGTCCGGCTCGGACCCTTTCCCGGAATCTTTGCGTCCAGTTGAGCAATGAACTGATTGAAGTGCGAATCCGGAAAAGTTGGCGCCACTGCGTCGTAAAGCGCTCGCGACTCGTCGTCGAATCTTAATTTTTCGCCCTTCAACATCCGGACCCGCGCCGCCAGCGCGGCAACCTGTTTCTGCAAATATTCGTGGCGGAATCGAAGCAACTCGTCCCCAGCGTTGGGAGTTTTCGCCAGGGTCGCGCTTAATTCGACGGCCTCGGCGCCGATCGCATCCAGCGACTTCTTTTCTTTCTCCGCTTGCGTTTTCCACTCCGGCGGCCCGTAAAACGCGTCAACGTAATCGGGATCGTGCTGTCCCAGGGCCAATACGAGATGGGCGTACCGCTCGGCGACGGCATTGATGTCGTCCGCCGCCTGCGCGCCGCCGCTCGACATGAGGAAACCGCAAAGAACGAAAAATAATATCCGGCGCATGTCGCTCAGGAAAACATGAATCGAGGAAAGGGCTTTCCGAGATAGAAGGTAAAGCTGTAAGGGTAGCAGCGAAAGAGCGAGGGCAGCGATTGAGTTTCAAAGCAGGGACTCGTCACCTGTCAGTCGACACTACTCCTGCAACTCAATTTTCCGACAGGGATTGGGAGCATAGGTGAGACGCAACTCGAGTAACTGGGCTGGTACTTCTTAAATCTTAATTCTTCCTTCTGACCTGAGATTACGGGCCTTTGTCGAGAACGGAAGCCGTGTGGGCTGTCGGAATCTGCAGTGACAACACCTTTAGCTCCGACACCTTTTTCGTGAACGCTTCGAGAAAAAAGATTCGTTGAAAGACTGAGCGATACTGATGATCCAATGTTTCTCGAGACGGACGGAAGAATGTTGAAGCACTATTTCCTTCAGAGACGATGAGTAGCCAATATTCTGAGCAAGATTGATAACTCGGGATTAGCGCGTCTTTCTTCGAGATGACGGCCTGCATTTCCGCGACGAAATCTTCTTGAACAAAGCCGGCCGACGAAACTGACCAAAAGTTGCGCTTTAAACTGGCTAGTCGATAAATGCCGATCGAGTCGAGTTCGTACGGAAACATTTCCGGATCACTCCAATCGTTGTGTAGCACACGTGGTCCGTCTTCAATCGGCAGGTACGCATTAACTAAAATTGCTATAGCTGTCGCAAAATAGTTTCGATTACGCTTATTAAATTCGCCGTTCGCACTGAAACGAATCTTCACCTCCAGCGCTACGGAATTCTGCGTTTCAAAAATTCGAACAGCCTCATTCGCGATTTTTTCTTGCTCGGACTCCTGTCGCCTTGACCGATTAGAACCTGATTGCTGTTGAATCTTTGTCACTTCAATGCCGATTTTGCGCTTTAGTGCCGTCACAATGAAATCCGGCGCCTCAGTCTGAACCAAACGGCCAGAGGGGAACCCGACTATCTGCGGCTCAAGAATATCGAGGAATCGACGTTCGTGTTCCTTCAACTGTTCAACACGCCCTCGTCCAACAATTTTACGAGACGGCATTTAAATTGCCGCTGCTTTACCGGTCGCCAAAAGAAACAGCCGGACCCTTTCGAGTCCGGCTGTTCGAATTCATACTGTTGTGTCGGCTTAGTAATCCATTCCGCCCATGCCGCCCGGAGGCATCGGAGGAGTTTTTTCCTTTTCAGGAATCTCCGTGACCAATGCTTCGGTGGTGAGCAACAGGCCCGCGATGGACGCTGCGTTTTGCAACGCGCTGCGCGTGACCTTGGTCGGATCGACGATCCCCGCCTTCACCAGGTCGGTGTATTCGTCATTGGCGACGTCGTAGCCTTCGTTGCCTTTGCGCTTCTTGATTTCCTCAACGACAAGCGCGCCTTCGCGGCCCGCGTTGTCAGCAAGTTGACGCGTCGGCTCTTCAATCGCGCGGCGCACAATCGCCACGCCGACTTTCTCATCGCCTTCAAGGCCTTTGATGTTGTCGAGCGCTTTCTGCGCACGGAGCAACGCGACACCGCCACCTGGGACGATGCCTTCCTCAACCGCTGCACGCGTAGCGTGCAACGCGTCTTCGACACGAGCTTTCTTCTCTTTCATCTCGGTCTCGGTCGCAGCACCGACGTTGATGACTGCAACACCGCCCGCTAGTTTCGCCAGGCGCTCCTGCAGTTTCTCGCGATCGTAATCGCTGGTCGTCTCTTCAATCTGACGACGGATTTGGGCGACGCGGCCCTGGATATCGGCTTTTTTGCCTTCGCCTTCGACAATGGTGGTGTTCTCCTTGTCGACGGTAACGCGCTTGGCTTTGCCGAGGTCTTCGAGCTTGATGTTCTCGAGCTTGATGCCGAGATCTTCACTGATCAGACGACCACCGGTGAGCACCGCGATGTCTTCCAGCATCGCCTTGCGACGATCGCCGAAGCCGGGCGCTTTCACCGCGCAGACCTGCAAGGTGCCGCGCAATTTGTTCACGACGAGGGTTGCGAGCGCTTCGCCTTCCACGTCCTCAGAGATAATGAGGAGCGGCCGGCCGGCTTTCGCGACTTTCTCGAGCAACGGAAGGAGATCCTTCAAGCTCGAGATTTTCTTCTCGTAAATGAGAATGTAAGCATTTTCGAGAACAGCTTCCATCGCTTCAGCGTTGGTTACGAAGTAGGGCGACAGATAACCTTTGTCGAACTGCATGCCCTCGACCACGTCCAGCGTGGTCTCGATTGATTTGGCTTCCTCGACCGTGATCGTGCCGTCCTTGCCAACTTTGTCCATCGCGTCGGCAATGATCTCGCCGATCGTCTTGTCCCAGTTAGCCGAGACGGTCGCGACCTGTGCGATCTCGGTGCGATCACTAACTTTCTTGGAGAGTTTCTTCAAGTCCTCGACGATTGCCTCGACACCTTTCATGATGCCGCGCTGCAATGAAGTCGGGTTGGCGCCGGCAGTGACGTTGCGCAGACCTTCGCGGTAAATGGATTCCGCGAGGATCGTCGCCGTAGTCGTGCCGTCACCCGCGACGTCCGAGGTTTTGGAAGCGACTTCGCGGACGAGCTGCGCACCCATATTTTCATACGGATCTTCCAGCTCGATTTCTTTCGCGACCGTCACACCGTCCTTGGTGATCGTCGGGCTGCCGAATTTCTTATCGAGAATGACGTTGCGACCGCTGGGACCGAGAGTGGCCTTCACGGCTTTCGCCAGTTTCTCGACACCGCGCAGCAACGTGTGCCGCGCGTTTTCATCGAATTGTAATTGTTTAGCTGCCATATTTTAAGTTAATAGTTGTTGGTTGAGAGTTGAGAGACGCGATTAGCCGATAATGCCAAGGATGTCGTCCTCGCGCATGATCAGATAATTTTGATCGTCGATCTTGATTTCGGTGCCGCCGTATTTCGAGATCAGCACCTTGTCGCCCTTTTTCACGGTGAAATCGATTTTCTTGCCGTTTTCATCGATTTTACCGGTGCCTAAAGCGACCACTTTCCCCTCTTGTGGTTTTTCCTTGGCGGTATCGGGGATGATGATCCCGCCTTTTTTTACTTCTTGCTCTTCAAGCGGCTGCACCAGCACCCGGTCTCCGAGCGGTTTTACGTTAACTGTTGCCATAAGTTGTTCTTACTCCTTTGGTTTTTTTGTTTAAGCCGGCGGCTGTCGATCCTCCGACGACCGCCGACAAATTGTTTCCGTTATTTTTTCTTGTCGTCGTCAACGACTTCGAACTCCGCATCGACGACGTCGCCTTCGCCCCGCTTAGCGGGGCCGGCGCCTTCTTCAGCACCACCGCGCGGCTGCGCTTCGGGACCCGGGCCTGCTGCTCCTGGAGGCGGACCGGCTTGGGCTGACGCTTGCTTGTAAAGATCGGCGCTGATTTCCTGGAACTTGTTCTGCAATTCGTCGTAGGTCCGTTTCATCGCCTCGGCATCGTTGCGATTGATCGCGTCACGCACCGCGGCAATGGCGTCTTCGACTTGCTTTTTCTTGTCGCCTGGAATCTTGTCGCCCAGTTCTTTCAACTGCTTCTCGGATTGATACGCCAGCATGTCGGCGTTGTTCTTGATCTCGATTGCCTCCTTCGCCTTCTTGTCCTCCTCGGCGTGTGCTTCGGCTTCGCGCTGCATTTTCTCGACTTCCTCTTTCGAAAGTCCGGAGCTGCCCGTGATCGAAATCTTCTGTTCCTTCCCGGTGCCGAGATCTTTCGCGGAGACGTGCAAGATGCCGTTGGCATCGATGTCGAAAGTGACTTCGATCTGCGGAACGCCGCGCGGCGCCGGTGGAATCCCATCGAGATGGAATGTGCCGAGCGTTTTGTTGTCGCGGCTCAGCGGGCGCTCGCCCTGAAGCACTTTGATCTCCACACCCGGCTGGTTGTCGCTGTAGGTCGAAAAGATCTGCGACTTCCGCGTCGGGATCGTGGTGTTGCGCGGAATCATCGGTGTGGCTACGCCACCGGCGGTTTCAATCGCCAGCGTCAACGGGGTTACGTCCAGCAAGAGCACGTCTTTGACTTCGCCTTTAAGAACGCCGCCCTGAATCGCCGCGCCTACTGCAACGACTTCGTCCGGATTCACGCCTTTGTGTGGTTCCTTGCCAATTAGATCTCGCGCGACCTGCTGGACCTTTGGCATGCGCGTCATGCCGCCGACAAGCACCAGCTCGTTGATG
>QHOS01000021.1 GCA_003219415.1 Verrucomicrobiota bacterium
GTATGCGCAGCATTTCGAAATGGTCGAGGTGAACTCGACATTTTATTCCGTGCCGGAACCGAGAATGGTGGAACGCTGGTGCGCGGCGACGCCGGATGATTTCACGTTCGACGTAAAGTTGCACCAGCTGTTCTCATTCCACTCGACGCCGGCAAAACTCTTACCACCGGATTTGCAAAAGTTCGCAGAGACAAACGCGAAAGGAATTGTGAAATCGACGCCGGACTTGCAGGAAGCAGTGCTCAAGTTTTTTCTGAGGTCGATGTCGATTTTTCACGATGCAGGAAAGCTTGGCGTCTTTCTTTTGCAACTTTCCCCCGCGTTTTCTCCACGAAAACATGAGTTAGGCGAGCTTATTCAATTGATCGAAATGTTGAGCGATTACGATCTTGCGATTGAGTTTCGAAACCGCAATTGGGCAGTCGGCGATCAGTTGGAATCGACAATTGATTTTGTGCGAAAGCATCACGCAACCTTTGTGAACGTGGACGCGCCTGCGTCGGATCATTTCATGGTCATGCCATCGGACGTGGATGAGGTGACGAACTCGAAGGTTGCATATCTGCGGCTGCATGGACGCAATGAAAAGGCCTACATCACTGGCAAAACTGTGGCCGCGCGTTTCGATTACGATTACAGCGAGAGCGAAATCGCGGAGGTCGCACAACGCAGCAGAAAGCTGGCGAAGGAAGCACGTGAGTCGCATGTGATTTTCAACAACAACAATCTCGATTACGCCCCGCATGCGGCGCTTCGTTTGCGCAAGGCGCTTGGTCAAATCGTCAAGACGCCGGCACAGACAGGGGAGCTGTTTTAGCTTAGATTCCAGAGTGCACGATCTACGTCCCGGGCAGAAATCTCCACGGGATTATGAGTCACGGTTACCAGGATCGCTTGCGCGACTGAAGCGCTGGCTGGTGATGCATCACATGACTCTGATGACAATTGCCGACACCCCGCACTCCATTGCTCTCGGGTCGGCAATCGGAATTTTTTTCGGGTTCACACCACTCTATCCGCTAAAAACGTTATTGTCGATCGCAGTGGCATGGGTTTGCCGATGCAACAAAATCGCCGCTGCGATCGCAGTGACGTTGCACGATGTACTGATTTGGGCGATGCCCGCGATCTACGTTGCCGAATACCATTTGGGGTGTTGGACCTTGAACCGCCCGGCCGCACGCCGCATACATTTGCGGCAATTCGGATTGCGCGACTACATCGATTGGCATGTGTTTTCACGGGTCGTTTGGCCTGCCTTTTGGCCAGCCTTCGTTGGGTCGCTATTTCTCGCGGTTCCTTCGGCAATCATCATTTATTTTGTAATGCGGTTACTGGTGAGTCGGGCCCGAATGCCACAGAAGACGGGGTGAGCAAAGGTGGAACGGTCGCCGCGGCGAGTCTTCAACGCGTTGGCATTAGGTGCGGCTTTGCCGCCTGATCTCTATGCGCCTTCGGCGATCGTTTGGCATCAGTCCGAGCCGGACTGGAATTTTCAGGAGAAGCCGATTCACCTTTGACAAGATAGAGCGGGTTGCAACGGGCGTTTGCGAATCAGAACGCGTCGATTAAGGTGCTGCGGTTCGAGGGTTCTTATGCATTTGACACGTCGTTTTCTTACCTTTTTTTCCGCTTTTCTCGTCAGCATGGCGCTTCTGCGCTCCGCTGCTGCCGCAGAGGCGTATCTCATCGCCGACGCACAAACGGGCTACATTTTGGAAGAACAGGAACCGAGGAAAAAACTCCAAGTAGGCAGCCTGATGAAAATTGCGACTGCAAGTGTGGCGCTCGATTGGGCGGAACGCAGATCGGGCGACCTCAACCAGGCGGTTACGATCCCGCAGGAGGCGTTTGCCGGCACTCTCGAAAACAACATTGGCTTTCAGCCGGGCGATAGCATCACGCTGCGAGATCTTCTCTACGCTGCGCTTGTTCAGTCCGATAATATTGCGGCCTATACGCTCGCGTACCACGTTGGCTCGAAGCTAGAGTCGCTCACGCCTGGTGAGGCAGGCTCGAAATACACGCCAGTTGATTCGTTCGTCGCCCAGATGAATGCGCTGGCCAAACAATTGAAGATGGATCGCACGCGTTTTGTTAATCCGCACGGTGTCGATTACAAGGTCAAGCCACTGCCGTATTCAACGGCCGAAGACATGGCGCGCCTCACTCGCTATGCGATGAACAAGGCGAGTTTCCGCTTTTATGTGTCGCAAAAGGAACGGCAGATCTCGTTCGATCGAGGCGGGCGTCGATTGAATTACGTGCTTCGCAACACAAACGAACTCCTGGGAAAAATGGGCATCGACGGAGTCAAAACAGGTCGCACCGCGCGATCCGGTGATTGTTTGATCCTGTATGCCAATCGTCAGGCGGAAGTTGTTCGCCAGGGTCAGATGGAAACAGTGTATCCGCGTCATTTGATGATCGTGCTCCTAGGCAGCACAAATCGATTCGGTGAAGGCACAGCCCTTTTGCAACGCGGTTGGCAGTTATACGACCAATGGGCCGCTGGCGGTCGTGTCGCCGATTCAAAGAAAATGCTTTAGCACACTGATCCTTCGATTGCAAAAAATGAAGCCACGGATTGGCGTTCTGACCAGCGGTGGCGATTGCCCCGGACTTAACGCGGTTCTGCGAGGCGTGGTACTGGCGGCGGAGAAACTTGGGTGGGAAGTGGTTGGTTTTCGTGACGGATTCGAAGGACTTCTTCCTCCCGGCAATCATGTTATTCTCGATCGCCAAAGCGTTAACGGGATCATGGCGCTGGGCGGCACGATCATCGGCACGACGAATCGCGGGCATTTCGTTGCCAAAGTCGGTGCTGGCGATCGGACGATTGTGCCTGAGGACATCATTGCAGGCGCAAAGAAGATACTGGATGAGCTTCAGGTACGGGCGTTGATCATTGTCGGCGGTGATGGTTCGATGGTCACGGCGCAGCAGTTGCAGGAAGCTGGCATCAATTGCATCGGCGTCCCCAAGACCATCGACAACGATCTCGAGGCCACTGCGACAACATTCGGATTCGATTCTGCTGTTGCTGTCGTAATGGACGCGCTCGATCGGGTGCATACAACGGCGACCAGCCACAGGCGAGTCATGGTGGTCGAAGTAATGGGACGCCATGCCGGCTGGATCGCGTTGCATGGCGGCATCGCTGGGGGGGCGGACATTATTTTGATTCCAGAAATTCCATTCGATTTCGACAAGATCGCCAGCGTGGTCAAGGCGCGTGAGGCGGCTGGTTATCTGGGAACAGTTGTGGTGGTCGCTGAAGGCGCGCGACCAAAACATGGCGAACAGATAAAGCGTGACGTGGAAGGCGGCGAATTTCGTCTCGGCGGGGTCGGGGAAATCGTGGCGCGGGAAATTGCAAAACGCACTGGAAAAGAAGCGCGCTGCTGCGTTCTCGGTCATCTGCAACGGGGAGGCGCACCAACGACCCTGGATCGAATTCTTGGAACGCGTTTTGGCGTGAAAGCTGTCCAATTAGCCAGCGAAGGACATTTTGGTTCGATGGTAAGTTACCAAAATTATCAGGTGCGTCAGGTGCCGATCGCGGAAGCTGTCAATCGGCTCAAGCTGGTTCCGCCTAACGGCGAAATGGTCCAAACCGCGGGTGACGTGGATATTTCATTCGGCGATTAAGCCTGTCATGTTGAGCGAAGCGAGACATCTCTGATCATTGTTTTGATGCCTGTCGATCCAAAAGCAATCAGAGATCCTTCGCTTCGCTCAGGATGACAAAAGGAAAAGAGGCGCGCCGTCCCCAGCCTTAAGATCAAACATCCGTGAAAATCGTACTCGCATATTCCGGCGGCCTCGACACGTCCGTGATCCTCCGTTGGCTCAAGGAAAATTATCAGGCTGAAGTCATCGCCTTTTGCGCCGATATCGGCCAGGAAGAAGAACTGGACGGTTTGGAGAAAAAAGCCCTAACGAGTGGCGCATCGAAATGCATCGTCGAAGATCTGCGCGAGGAATTCGCGCGTGATTTCATTTTCCCAATGTTCCAGGCGGGCGCGATTTACGAGGCACAATATCTGCTTGGCACGAGTATCGCGCGCCCGTTGATCGCGAAACGAATGGTCGAGATCGCGCGCGCCGAAAATGCCAACGCGATCGCTCATGGCGCGACGGGGAAGGGGAATGATCAAGTTCGCCTCGAATTAGCCGCCGCG
The DNA here is from genome assembly GCA_003219415.1 of Verrucomicrobiota bacterium. Lineage (GTDB taxonomy): Bacteria > Verrucomicrobiota > Verrucomicrobiia > Chthoniobacterales > UBA10450 > Udaeobacter. The sequence goes on from QHOS01000021.1 coordinate 4,185, forward strand.
GCGCTTGCGCCCGATCTGCGCGTGATTGCGCCATGGCGGGAAGAAGTTTTTCGTAAACACTTCCCTGGCCGTAGCGAGATGATTGCATTCGCGAAAGCGAACGGAATTCCGGTCGAAGCGACTGCGCAAAAACCGTATTCAATGGATCGCAATCTGCTTCATATCAGTTACGAGAGCGGCGCGCTCGAAGATCCGTGGTTTGACGCCAGTTCAAAAGAAATGCGCGCCATGTACAAACTCAGCGTTGCTCCGGAAGACGCGCCTAACGAACCAGAACACATCGAGCTGGAATTTGACAGTGGCAATTGCATTGGTGTGAATGGAGCGGCGAGCTCCCGCGAGCCCGTCGCCTCAGGGGTTGCAGGCGCTCAGCGCTCCAGAATGTCGCCATTTCAGGTGTTGCAAATGCTCAACAAACTTGGTGGCAAACATGGAATCGGTCGCGTGGACATCGTCGAGAACCGTTTTGTTGGAATGAAAAGCCGCGGCGTGTATGAGACACCCGGCGGCACAATTTTGCATTTCGCCCATCGTCAAATGGAAGCACTCACAATGGACCGCGAAATGATGCACTTGCGCGACAGCCTCATCCCAAAATATAGCGAACTGGTTTACAACGGTTTCTGGTTCTCTCCCGAACGCGAGGCGCTCCAGGCGCTTATCACAGAGACGCAATCCGACGTGAGCGGACTCGTTAGGCTCAAACTTTACAAAGGCAATGTCATTGTGGCCGGACGCAAGAGTCCCAGTAGCCTCTACGATCCAAAAATCGCGACCATGGAAGGCGAAAAATCTGCGTATGATCAAAATGACGCGACTGGATTCATCCGGTTAAATGCACTACGCCTAAAATTGCGCGCGTTACGCGATCAATCTCCGTAACGGTCGCCACCGCGACCTGGCGAGTGTCTCCTCGCGATCGCGAATTTCGCGTTGCCGCCGCATAAATCTTGATCGTCTCCGACAGATGGGCAGCGGAAATATAAATGTTTGTCTCGTGTAGATCGGGAGCAATTCGTTGGTCGACTCGTGCCGACATTTCAGACATGTGCTGCGGTTTCTACCTTTAGGCACTTATGCCGACACATTACAAAAAAATAATGTTAGAAGGCTTGAAAATCGCAGACGGGCCTCCATAGCATCGCCGCGTTAGTCGACCAATGATATGGAGGAAATAATATGAAAAAAACAACCCCTCGGAACTCTGCGTTCTCTCTTTCGCGTCTACTCGCTTGTCTGTTGTGCTTGCTCAGCCTTCTTCTGGCGCTGCTCGGGATTAGTGGCCCGTTCGGTACGAAATCTCTGGCCCAAGGGGCAGGTAACGCCGTCGCCAATTCTGTCCAGGTTGGCGCGTCTTATCACAACGATGTTTCCCCACCGCTGCGCGAAATGCCTGCCTGGAGCGAGTCCGATTTGAGACGCGGGGCCGAACAGGAGGCGAATGAGAATCCAAAAGTACCTTATCGGCACGTAGACAGTTTTGACCCAGTCGTCCAAAACTCGCATGTCACAGGCTTCGGCTTTCCGGGGGTGAACATACCTGTTCCCATCCGGACCTTCGACGGCATTCCTTTTCCCGGCGTGGGCTGCAACTGCGCCCCGCCTGACACGAACGGAGCCGTGGGACCAACGCAGTATGTGCAAATCGTCAACGAAGGTTATCAAGTCTTTGATAAGGCCACCGGCAATTCAGTTTTGGGACCCAATAGCATTTCTTCTATTTGGAGCGGATTTGGCGGTGTCTGCCAAAGCGGCGGAAAGGGCGATCCGGTCATGCTCTATGATCATCTGGCCAATCGCTGGCTAATTAGTCAATTCGCGGGCTCCGGCAGCGCGGTAACTGACGAATGCGTGGCGATCTCCACTACTTCAGATGCCACCGGCAGCTATTACCGCTATGGATTTCATCTCGGCACGAACTTCTTTGATTACCCTCACATCAGCGTATGGCCCGACGCCTATTACATGAGCATGAACGTGTTTAACGCGTCAGGCACGACTTACCTTGGCCCTCAGCCCTTCGCGTTTGATCGGACGAAGATGCTGGCCGGGCAACCCGCTACCTTTGTTAGTCCGGTCGGACCCCTCGGTGGATCGATCGATCCCTTTCTGCCCGCAGATCTCGACGGGCCGACCTTGCCGCCCACAGGCGCTCCGAACACTTTCGTAGGATTTCCCGGCCAGGCCACTAATCCAAATTACACCACTTATCACTTCCACGTGGATTTCGTTACCCCCGCAAACTCGACCTTTACTACCTTTGCCAATCCGCCGTCGGCTGGTTTCACTGCGCTTTGTCCTACGAGCCGTGCCTGTGTGCCGCAAAGTGGAGTGACCAGCTCAAATTATCTCGATGGCATCGGGGATCGTTTGATGTTTCGGCTGGCTTATCGAAACTTTGGCAATCACGAATCCGTCGTCGGCACCTACAGCGTAAGCTCCGGCGGGGTGGCAGGTCTGCGGTGGTTCGAACTGCGCAATGTGACGTCCGGCCCGGTCACTGTCTATCAGCAGAGCACGTACCAGCCAGACACAACCTGGCGCTGGATGGGAAGTGCGGCGATGGATGGACAGGGAAATCTCGCCATTGGCTTTAGCGCTTCAAGCTCAAGTATCCATCCCCAGCTTCGTTATGCCGGGCGATTGGCAACAGACCCGATCAACACTCTGACTCAGGGCGAAGCCCATCTGTATGACGGCGCCGGCAGCCAAACCGGCAGCGGCAATCGCTGGGGCGATTACAGCTCTTTGACGATCGATCCGGTGGACGACGCGACGTTCTGGTACACTAACGAATACTATTCCTCGACCACTTCATATAACTGGCGCACCCGCATTGGCAGTTTCAAGCTGGCAACCGGCGCGCCCACTCCGACGCCCACTGTTTCGCCAACACCTACGCCTACACCTACACCCACAGCTACTCCGACTTCTACGCCGACCCCGACGGCGACCGCCACAGCAACTCCGCCGACTCAATTGATCGTCAATGGTGCGCTGGAAGGCAGCATATCGCCATGGGTCTTATCGGGTGCCGGCGCCTTTTATACCAACAATGGCAACTATCCTCACGGCGGGACGGGCTACATGTATTTCGGCGTGAATAATAATGTGTCCGGGCAGGTTTACCAAACAGTCGCCATTCCCACGACGGCTACCGGAAACCTGACTTTCTGGTTCAACTGCAGCTCCAGCGAGGGCACGACAAACGCGTATGATTTCTTGTACGTGGAAGTCCGCAACACCAGCGGCACGTTACTTCAAACCCTCGCGACCTACAGCAACAGGGATAAAACGACTCCTGGAAACTACTCACAAAAATCCTTCAGCCTTGCTGCTTACAGAGGTCAGACCATCCGGCTGCAATTCCGTTGTACGACTGATTTTTCGCTCTCAACGACATTCCGCATAGACGATGTCTCATTGAGATAGTCATTCATTCAAAAAGCAGAAAAGGAATTGGTGATGTGCCGTTCCTTTTTTGTTGTACATGTTTCCGTGACGGCAGGGCGCGATCATGACGGAAGTCATGCGCGCTAGCGAAACCGCCACGTCGGGTTCGTGAACCTTTCTAAATCTCGCCGGTTGCGAGCTGGCAATCAGAAGAAAAATGCGTTTCAGAGCGAGGGCGAAATCAAGTCGCCACGGCGATTGCCACCCTTGCGAGGGGTTGCCGTCGATCTTATATTTAGTGGCGCGCTCAGCGCGAAAGAGTTAGGAGGTCATTATGCCAACGACAATTGCTGCTCCAAAAACGACGACTCAAAAACCGAAAGCTGCGCCAGCAGCGGAAGAGGATTTTCTACCGCTTCACGGTACGGATTACGTCGAGTTTTATGTCGGGAACGCCAAGCAGGCGGCGCATTTCTACAAAACCGCATTCGGATTTCAAAGCCTGGCGTATTCCGGGCCGGAAACCGGGGTCAAAGATCGCGCCAGCTATGCGATTCGGCAGAATAAGTTGACCTTGCTCCTGACTACTCCCATCCGTGCCAATAATCCAATCGCCGATCACATCTACAAACATGGCGACGGCGTCAAGGCGCTGGCGTTGAAGGTGGAAGATGCAGCCTCAGCATGGCAAGAGACGACGAAGCGCGGTGGCAAGAGTTACATGGAGCCGAAAACGCTCTCAGATAAACATGGCGAGGTAGTGATGAGTGGGATCCACACCTATGGCGATGTCGTCCACCTTTTCATTGAGCGCGAAAAATATCGCGGTCCGTTCATGCCAGGTTTTCGTAAATGGGAATCGAACTACAATCCGCCGGAGACTGGCCTCCAATATGTGGATCACTGTGTGGGCAACGTCGCCCTGGGGCAGATGAATCCGTGGGTGAAGTTTTATGAGGACGTAATGGGGTTCCGAAACATCCTGACCTTCGACGACAAGGACATTTCTACCGAATACTCGGCGCTAATGAGCAAAGTGATGAGCAACGGCAACGGCTTCGTGAAGTTCCCGATCAACGAGCCGGCCGAAGGCAAAAAGAAATCGCAGGTAGACGAGTATCTCGAATTTTACGATGGCGAAGGTGTCCAGCATGTGGCCATGGCGACAAACAATATCATCGAGACGGTGACCGATCTGCAAAAGCGGGGCGTTGAATTTCTGAACATCCCTTCGAGTTACTACGACACGCTGCTCGATAGGGTGGGTCACATCGACGAAGAACTGAACGCCTTAAAGGGGCTGGGCATTCTCGTCGATCGTGATGATGAAGGTTATTTGCTGCAAATATTTACCAAGCCGGTAGAAGATCGGCCCACGCTCTTTTTCGAAATTATTCAGCGCAAAGGCGCGAAGAGCTTTGGCAAAGGCAATTTCAAAGCGCTCTTCGAAGCCATCGAACGCGAACAGGAAGCGCGAGGTAATCTGTAATTTGTCATGTTGAGCGAAGCGAAACATCTCAGATTGTTTACTTCTGTCGTGGCGTATCTGAAACAGTGCCGACCGATCAGAGATTCTTCACTGCGCTCAGAATGACAGAATAGAAGGAGGAGCGACTATGCCGTACTATCAAAGACTGGGCGAAATTCCGAGGAAACATCACATCTGGTTTCACCGCAACGGGTCGGCGCCGACGTATAAGAATGAAGGCATTGCCTATGAGCACGTCTTCACAACGCAAGGATTCGATGAGGCGTACTCGATCATGTATCACCTGCGTCCGCCTACGCGCGTGCGCAACGTCGAGTTAATCAAACATTGGGAACCAAAGAAGGTAACCGATAGTCCGCTGCGACATCATCACTTAAAGACGGCTAATATCCCGCGTCGCGGCGATCTGTACACCGGGCGCGTTCCGATGCTGTTTAATCGGGATGTGATTGCCTATCGCGCGCGTCCGGCGAAAGCGTACGATAAATTTGAATATTACAAAAACGGCGGCGCCGATGAGATCATCTTCGTGTTTCACGGCAGCGGCGTGATGGAATCTGTTTTCGGAAAACTGCCTTACCGCGCCGAGGATTACATTGTTATTCCGCGTGGAATCACCTACCGCCTCGTGCCGGACAAGATTGAAGAGGAGGATTATCTCATTCTTGAATCAGTCGGCCCGGTTCGAATTCCGCAACGTTACCTGAATCACGAGGGGCAAATCAAAATGGGCGCGCCGTATTCCGAGCGCGATCTTCACGCGCCGCGCGAGATTATCACGATCGACAAGGAGGAAGACGTTGATGTTCTTGTAAAAGATGGATCGCGCCTTACGCGAGTGACGCTTGCACAGCATCCCTTCGATGCGGTCGGCTGGGACGGCTATCTCTACCCATTCACATTTAACGCGCAGGATTTCGAGCCGATCACTGGAACATTGCATCAACCGCCGCCAATCCATCAGACCTTTGAAATTCGCGGTTACGTCGTCTGCACATTTGCGCCGCGAATGCTCGACACGCATCCGGAAGCCGTAAGAATCCCGTGGGTACACGACAACGTCGAGGCGGATGAAGTTCTGTTTTACGTGCGCGGGAATTTTGGTTCACGGCGCGGGATCGAAAGTGGTTCGATTACGTTGCATCCTCGCGGGATTCCGCACGGGCCGCATCCGGGCACGATCATGGCAAGCAGGAAGGCGACACGCACGGAAGAATTGGCTGTGATGTTCGACACCCAACACACCCTCGAACTAACTGAGGACTCGCTCGCGCTGGACGATCCGAAATATCCGCAAAGCTGGCTTGAATAAGGTGAGTCGCGTTCATCGAACGCGATGCCGCGGACTAGAGACCGCTACTCCTTGATGCTACGCTAAATCAAAACATAACACATGATTCAGCGTCATAATTCCGATCTTGATATTGGGGAAGGTTTTACACGCGAGAGCAATCGCCTGCCAGAGAGAGATCTCGACAGAGTTGCGAACGCGTACCGCGAACTGCTTCAAAGCATTGGGGAAGACGTTAATCGAGAAGGTCTCCAACGAACCCCGGGTCGGGCGGCGCGCGCCCTGGAGTTTCTCACACAAGGTTATAGGCAGAATCTCGATGAGATCATCAACGGGGCCGTTTTCGAGTCCGGGGCGAGTGAGATCATCCTAGTCAAAGACATCGAGCTTTATTCGCTGTGTGAGCACCATTTGCTGCCCTTCATCGGTCGCGCGCATGTGGCTTACCTTCCAGCCGGGAAGGTGATTGGTCTTTCCAAGGTGGCGCGCATTGTCGATGTATTCGCGCGGCGTTTGCAGATTCAGGAGAATCTTACAACCCAAATCGCCGAGTCGCTCATGAATTGCTTACAACCCTCGGGCGTGGCCGTCGTTGTGGAAGCGAAACATCTTTGCATGATGATGCGAGGCGTTGAGAAACAGAACTCGGTCATGAAGACCTCCTGTCTTCTGGGCACTTTTAAAGAAGACGCCCGTACACGTTCCGAATTTCTCTCGCTCTTGAAAGATTAGGTGGAGCAGGTGGAACGCGTTGTCCTCAACGCGTTGGCAATAGCAAACGCGGCTTGCCGCCAAATTTTGCGGATGGGATACTCCGTCAATCAGCTTGCGCCGTGGGCGAATGATTTTGGCATCGTCTTCTGAGAAGACGATCCACCTGTGTGCGTTCTAATGCCGCGGGAACTTGGGATGAGCTCTTTCGGCTCTGGCAATCAGTTACCCGCGCGAGAATTGCTGGCTCAACCGAGCCAGTGCGAGAGCGGCAAGGAATAGCCCGAAGTCACGCAGCGCCACATCGAAGTAGCCCGGAATCAGTAATAGGTTAATTATGATCACCGCCAGCCAGGCGGCGACTACGTAAGCAAAAATTCGAGGTTTAAGCGCGACCCCAATTCCAGCCACAATCTCAATCACACCGACAGCAAGCATCACCGTGTGCGGCGATATGGGTGAAATTCTCGTCACAACTCCGGGGAGATACTGGTCCCAGTTGACCAGCAGATGGAAGAACTTGTCCAAGCCAGCGAGGATAGGAGCAACTGTGAATCCGAAATGAAGGATACGGTATGCTTGGTAAGCCGGCGAACTCACAGCCGTGCTGGTTGCCGCTTGTGATTGATCAATGGTTGTGCTCATAACAAGCAATTTTTCGATTTGTCCTAATAAGTCAATACATTATTTGACTATTTATGCGAAGAAACTACTCTTATCAAGACGAAACTGGCGCGATTACTGGATGTCTTTTCCCGCAGATCCAGGTGCCGGATCATCCGGCCCAGAAGGTTGGCAGCGAATCATAGCGTGCGCTCGAGCCGGTGCGGAAAGCAGCGATGTAGGTTATTTCACCTCAAAGCGGCAGGAAGGCGCTGGCCCCCGGACGCAACATTCTTTCACGCGTGCGCCAATGACGCTGGTGAGCAGTGATTCCGCCAGCAAACACGCCTCAGGATGATTCGCCGTGGCGGCAGCGATTGGACAGCCGTTGCCGTGGATGAAGTGCTTGCCATCTTCTTCACGAAACGCGGCCGCGCCGCCCAGCTCTTTGAGAATGCGCAGTGCAGCGTCAATTCTTTGCCGGCGGGTTTTGCCCTTCAAGTCAGACAGATGTTCCCGGGCTACGGCTCGCCCAGCGGCGCGCATTCCGGCGCGTAAATCTTGCGGCTTAATCCGGCGCGAGAATATCGACATCAGCAGCGAGACCAGTCGCCCGTATGCCTTCGGAAACAATTGTTCGGCTTCGGGCCCGAGAGCGTACGTAGCGTGCGGTTTGCGAACTCCCGGTTTCATGCCTGACTGGGACACGAGTCTGTCGCGCTCGAGGCTGGCAAGGTGTGCTCGCACGGCGTTATCAGTCAGGCGCAGCTCTGCCGCGAGTTCGTTCACTGTCCGTTCTCTTGTTCGCAAGAGGTCGAGGATTTTTCCCCTCGTGCTTTTGAATAACCGCGCTCGCCAGCCTATATGTTTCATTGATTTAAAGATGATGACGATCCCGAGTAAGTCAAAAGAATGTTTGACTAATTGTGCGGCTGACAGTGTGCCTAGGAGAGGATGACGTTATGCTTCTGACCGTCAGCAAGCGACTCGAATTTTCGGCTTCCCGTCGCTTACATGTTGCTAAATGGAGCGACAACGAAAATCTGGCCGTCTTTGGTCCCGAAACGAAAGCGCGCCACGGAAGCGGTCGCAATTACGCCGCCTATTTCGTTTTCACCGGTCCCGTCGATCCTGCTACCGGAATGCTGATTAATATCAGCGAGATCAAGGAGCGCTCGAGCAGGATTGTGCGACAGCGGTTTGATCACAAGTTTCTGAACGCGGACAATCCTTCCTTCCGTGATGTTCTACCGACAGCCGAAAATATTGCGAGGCAACTCTATGTCGATGTTGCGCCATTATTTTCTAACGACAGTGCAAAACTTGTCGCCTGTCATCTGACTGAGTCGCCCGAGCGAAGCGCGACTTTTTATTCCAATGGGGCCTGTGAGGCGAACTACTGGTTCGAATTTTCAGCTGCTCGCAAAACCATGTCGCCTCACTTAAGCGCTGAGGAAAATGCGCGTTTGTTTGGGCCGGCCACTTCGATTCACGGGCATAATTATCGCGTTCGACTGACGTACCGATCCACGAATCCGTTCAGCGCCCATGATCTGCCGCTGGTTCGTTACGATGTGATCGATGCTTGTTTGCACGCTTTGCAGGAGGAACTCGATCACCGCTATCTCAATGAAGACATTGCGGGTTTGGCAAATCGTCCCGTCACAACCGAGAGTTTGTGCGCTTACATCTTTCGACGGGCGAGCTCGATGACTCCGCTGGATCGTGTACGCCTGCACGAGCGTTCGGATTTTTTCGTCGAGGTGTGGAAGAACCGAGCCATCTTTCTTGGGATGCGAATGGCATTTTATGCAGCACACCGTTTGTGCGCTGCTACTCTTTCCGATGCCGAAAACGCAAAGCTTTACGGCAAGTGCAACAATCCGCTGGGGCATGGCCATGGCTACCTGACGGAAGCTACAATCGGCGGCGACTACGATGAGCGCAGCGGAACGCTCTACGATTTTGTTGCGTTCAGGAAAGCCATTCAGGAATCGCTGGAACCGTGGCGGGATCGGCATCTCGATTTGGAAACAGAGGATTTTCGGAATGCGCCTTCAACGGGAGAAAATATTGTGCGCGCCCTCTGGCCGAAAATCGATAATCGCCTTAATCAGCAACTCGTCAGGCTGCGTTTATGGGAAACGGCGAATAACCGGTTCGCATTACGAAGAACGTAGCATATTGGTAGGGATCCCGCTGTTTGCGGGAAGCCGTCCTTTGGTTCCACCCCGCGTCGCGCCCTACCAGCCTTCAATTGGGCGTTGGACGTTGAGCGTTGCGCATTGAACGTTTAGGCGGTAGGGAAAAGATTTGTCCTATGACTAAAGCTCTGCAGAGCGAGCTCAGCGTTAATGTTATCGCGTCGATCCTCGTTTCGCTGCTCTTTCTCGTAACGGGGTTTCTTTGGGGCAAATATAAGGAACAACGCCGCAAGTTTGGGAGAAACCTGGAGGAGTATGATTTCTATCCATTCACGGTCACCCGCGAAAATTTCGGCGAGTTCGATTTAAAGGATTTTCGGCTGGGGATCCATTATTTTCTCAAAAACGAAGACCACATAGCCGCGCGGCAACTGATTTTCATCGGCGAGCAAAATAATGTGCGCGCCCAACTCGAACCCGCTGAGCAAAAGGCTTACGCGCAGCTATTCGAGAAGTATGACGGCAAGACAATCGCCGACGACACGCACGAATTCCTCGAAAACTACGAGCGGATTGTGCGCTTGATCGGAAAATCGTTTCCGAATACTGGGATCGAGATCTTGCTGCACAATTTAGCCGATCCCGCGCACTCGCTCATCACTCTCGAAAACAATGTTACGGGCCGGCATTTGCGGGACGGCACAACGAATCTGTTGATTGATCTCAAACGCCGGCAACTCCTCAACGAAGAGAAATTGAATTACGAGCTGAACATCGGCGCGCGAAAATTCAAATGCACAACGATCCCAATCAAACGAAAGGAATTTGGAATCGTTGGCGCGATCTGCATCAACATCGACGCTAATTACATCACCGAGGGGGTACTGCGCGACCGACAACGTATTGAAACGTGGTTCCAAAATTTTCTTCGTACTGACATGCAGCTCGACGAAAATATTCTGAGCAAGGACGAATACGCGAAGGCGTTAAAGGGCAAACGCCACTTCAAGGACGAAACTGTCTGACGCGTAGTCTGTCATTCGGAGCGAAGTCGAGAATGAAGCGGCTGGGGAAGCCGCGACATAGACGGGAAGACCGAAGGTTGAGCGAACGGGAAGTGAGCGAATCAAATCTCTAAGAAATATTCAGAGACGTCTCGAATTCGCTCCACACAACAAAAAGGAAGGACGAATAGGCGAAAAGCGCAAAGCGCGCTCAGCATCATCGGTGAACATTTTGAATCCAAATTAGTGACGGATTGCATCACAAACAGAGATGCAACGTCTCACGATTCATCCATGTCACATCGATTGATCGTCTGCGCTCTCTCAGCAGCTCTTATGAGTGCCGCTATTGCCGACGAATCGGAAGGCGGCACGGCTGGTGATTGCCAAATTGGAGCCTATCGCTTTTCGGGCGGAGAGATCGTCGATATCGCGCGATCCGAAGGCGACACGTTTCGCTGGCGCAAATTCGATGGAACAACCGGGGTCTTGCATAAGAAGGGCGACGGTTCGTGGACAAGCACATTGGGATGGACAGATCATCCAGATGGACACACGACGTCTTTCACTCATTGCGCGACGGGTGAAATCGAATTCGACGGTAAGAAAGCTCATCGGATCCCGTTCGATGTGACTGATACGGCATTCGAAGGCCGTGGCGGAGTTAAGCTCGCGGGTAGATTAGTAATGCCGAAGAGCAATGATCCGGTCCCGCTCGTGGTTCTCATTCACGGGGCGGAACGGGATTCTGCGCGCGATTCGTATGCGCTTCAACGACTGTTACCGGCCGAGAACGTTGGCGCATTCGTTTATGACAAACGCGGAACCGGCGGATCGGACGGCAAATATACGCAGGATTTCGATACACTCGCGGATGACGCCGTCGCTGCCATGAGAGAAGCGAAGCGAATTGCTGGCACCCGCTGTGCCCGGATCGGATATCAAGGTGGTAGTCAGGGCGGCTGGGTCGCGCCGCTCGCCGCAACGCACGCGCCCGTCGATTTCGTTATTGTCAGTTTTGGATTGGCTGTTTCTGTCATTGACGAAGACCAGGAGGAGGTTGCCCTTGAGATGGGCTTCAAAGGTCATAGTCAGGAGGAGATTTCGAAAGCACTTGAAGTAGCAGCCGCTGCGGAGGCGGTATTCGAAAGCGGTTTCACCAAAGGTTTCGAGCGTTTCGATGCGATAAGAGCCAAGTACCGCAATGAGCCTTGGTACAAGGACATCCATGGCAATTATACGCATTTCATTTTGCCGTACACAGCGTCCGAGATACGCGAGAAGGGCAAGGATTTCATCTTCGGGACGCCATTCCGCTATGACCCGATGCCTACGCTTCGCGCAGTCGAGGCGCCACAGTTGTGGGTTCTCGGAGAAGACGACTTCGAAGCCCCCAGCGCTGAGACGAGTCGCCGCATCAAGATACTGATCGCCGAAGGGAAACCGATTACGCTGGCCCTATTTCCTCATGCGGAGCACGGGATGACCGAGTACGAACTCGCTTCAAATGGCGAACGCGTCTCGACCCGATACGCGCCAGGCTACTTTGCCATGATGCGTGACTTCGCACGAAACGGCCACGTGTCGGGTTCCTATGGCTCGAGTCTGGTCGTCAAACAGACGGCGGATTCGTTGCCGTCTGATCGGACAAAGACAAATACACAAACGCGTTAGGAACAAACTAGGCGCCAATGACAAAGCGTTGAGAACAACCTGGCGATCACCGGCATCTGTTATTCCGAGCGAAGCGTAGCGGAGTCGCAAGCACGACCGTAGGCATGCGAAGGCGAAGCGCCGGTATAGACGCTTATTTCGGCGAAGTGTGCAGCGCCGCCTGGAATTCTGGTTTCTTGTGATATCCAACCAGGCGGAATCCCCAACTGATTAACGTCGCAAGATCTTTCGTTTTCGCCGTCTTCTCATTAAGGAACTTCTCGATCCTGGCTTTCAACTCTGGTTGTTGGTCGGTTGTATCGAGAATTTCGAAAATTTCCATCGACAACAGCCAATCCTCCGGATGTTCGGCCTGCTGTGTCTCCCAAATTTCGCCGAGCCGCTCGTAACCGGTTTTGCTCTCGCGAATCCTGCGCACCTGCGCGTAAAGATTCTCTAGGCGTTCGCGCTTCGGCGTGGACGGAACCTTGATGGTGCGTTCTTTTGGAATCAACGCCACCTGATTGTAAGCGTCCTTATCTGCAGCACCGTTAAAGACCGAACCGATTCGTTCGCCGACGGCCATGTCGTAGACACCCCACTCGGGCTCGAACAGGGCTCGGTCGTGGTATTTCGCGTTGCAGTTTGAGAATGTGATCAACAACAGTTTCCCGTCGCGGTGCAGAATTTTCTCAACTTTCCCTGAGACAACGACGCCGCCGACAAACTCGATCTTCGCTTTCTTACCCTCAACAATTCCAAGCGCGTGCAATTGATCGTTGGTCAGCAACTCGGGCGCCGTTGGTGTTTGTTTCCATTTGCCGATCGGCGAACCAAAACCGTCTTTATGATAATCGATTCCGTGGCCTTCGAGTTCTTTGCCTTGGAATGCGAGCGCGGTCTTGCCGGATGTTCGCAGGTAAATCGCGGAATCGTCTTCGTCTGTGATGAGCTCAGTGAAAATCCCGCTGACTTGAAGACCGGACGAATAGTCACAAGTCGCAGTATTATTACATTCGATGGCTTTATTGATGCCCTCGAGTCCGCCGACCCTAAACGCCATCTTACTGGCAAATTCTTCAAGCACGTCTCTCAGGTGCTGAAAATCGCGACAGACAAAGAGTTGCGGTTGCTTCGTCGTGATGTCGAACGGGCAGTTCTGAGCATCGATGGAGTAAGGGATCTTCTTTACCTCAGGTTCAAGGCATGACACCGATTCACCGATCGATGAAAGCAAACCTGCGCCGTAAATTTTCGGATTTTCGAGTGTGCCAATGAGTCCGTATTCGACCGTCCACCAATGCAAACGTGAGAGCAGCGCCATTTCGGAGGGCGCGCCGAGATTTTTCTGGCGATGTTCGACTAGTTTGGTTGCTTCCTCGACTTCTTTCGGATCAGCATTCGGCCGCTCCTTCAAAATCGATAAATGCCGAATCGCTTGATATAACTCGAAGTCTTTTCGGGAAGACATTGCTTTTGCACCGACCTCACCGAAACGCTGCAAATAATTTGAGTATTCGCGATCGACAATGATCGGTGCATGACCAGCGGCCTCGTGCACGATGTCAGGCGCCGGCGTGTATTCAATGTGCTGGATTTGCCGCATGTCGCAGGCGATCACCAGCACCTTATAGGCTTGAAATTCCATGAACGCCGCTGGCGGAATGAAACCGTCCACTGCCACCGCGCCCCATTCGATCTTGGCCAGAATGTCATTCATCTCTTCGATACGCGGGATGCGTTCAAACGAGATGCCGGTGTCAAGCAGACCCTGGAAATAGACTTTGTGCGCGTATTCTTTTAGAAAAAAGATGTTCTGGCGCATGATGAATCGCCAGACCGCGTGATCGACCGATGTGTAATCGTCGTACCGCTGATCGACCGCGAATTGAAGTAAATGTTTCGGACAAGCGGCGACCGCCGTGTTGCTATAGCTGATACCGCCTTGAGCTTTCATCACCAATCTCCGATATCAGCAACCTATGACTCGTTGCGCCTGCGGGCAAGAATGATTCCGGTTCTGTGGGAGCACGGTGGATCGGCTTCTCCTGAACACGATGGCAGACGAATCGCCGAAGGCGCGAACATTAGGCGGCAAAGCCGCATGATTGCCAACGCCTATCGTTTCGCGCGAATTATACGTCGCCCGACCCAAATGACACCAACAATTGCAATCGCCCAGGGCGCGAGAAAAGCGATCGCCACACCAATCATGCGCAAGCTCCACATGATTGCGCCCGCGCTTTGCGCCAGTGTGCGCCGCAGTGTGGCAAGCAAGCCGCTCTCCTCGGTAACGATATTGCCCTGGCTGTAAACCTGAATCGAAACGTCCGCCGGTGCGTTTGCTTCATCGATTTGCGCATCCGTACGGTCCTGACGTTGCACGCTCACGTTCTCAACTTTGCCTAACGAGTCGAGCGATTGCATGATCGCCAGGTAATTTTTCATCGGTACGCGTAGCGAAACATTTGCCACGGCTCGGCCATCCGGATCGCGGCTGAAAGTAGAACTGCGAACGCGTCCCCCTTGCTTCTCTGTAAGAGCGCGAAGCTCCTTTGCCTTTTCGTCCACTGACGACGTGCGAATGCGCAGGCTCGTTTGCTGAAAAGCCTGCTCCTGTTCCTCGCGTGAGATGGCGATGTTGAGTTCCACCTTGTCACGTTTGGTTCTGGCATTTTCCGATCCCGCGGCCGCGGGATTGCCGCCCTGCGCGGTGCGTTGGGTTTGCGTTTGGAAATTTTCCACGCGCCCAAAAACTTTGACACGGCCGATTGCACCATCGCTTTCTTCCGGCGCGATCAACATGCTCATCTGCGCTGAAACACGTCCGGAGTAATCGCGGTTTAGTTGTGCGTTTGTGATCTGCACCTTTGGCGAGGCGAGGCTCTTGATCTCGTTGTAAGTCTTCTCCACATCGGGCGCGTAGAGTGCCAGCTGAGCGCGCTCCCTGATCAGGAAGGCCGCTGGCTCTTCCATGTCCTTTTCCGCTAGCGAAATAGTCACCGTGGCGAATTGCACCTGCGAATCCCAATATTTTAACTCGCCCTGCATCTTCTCGATCTCTTCGCGGACACGGCCCAGTTCTTTCTCCACCTGAAGCAAATCGGAAACTTTGCCGGTCTTGGTTTTCAACATGTCGATCAGGCGTTGCTCCATCACGTGGGCATTCTTCAGGCGCGCATCGGTATCGAAATACGCCTTGGTCACGTCTTCAGTGCCCAGTGTCTGTTTTTTTAATTCGCCAAGGCTCCGAATCTTTTGCAGAAAGAGATCGAGGTTTTCCGGCAGGACCTTGACGACGACTTGACCGCGTAGCTTCCCATTTGCCTGTTTCTCAGAATCTGTTGTAGCGATGTAACCGTGTTCTTCGTTTGCAACTGCAGTGATTTTTTGGACAGCATTATCGAAGCTGAGGATCTCCAGTTCGACGATTGCGTTGCGAATTAGTTTGCGATTGGCGAGTGCCGGAGCAGGCGATTCACCTCGAGTTTTTCCGGCTTCTTCGGCGTTGGTGGGACTCTCCGGGGTTGCGGCGAACGCTTCACTCTCAGTAGTCTCCCCCTGCTCGGCTTTATCCGGGGCAACCGTTGCAGCCGCCGCTTTGCTCTCTTCGCGGAATTTTGATCTGGTTGCGGGCGGCGGCGCCGGCGCCTCGATCGCCAAATCTTGTGGTCGCCCAGCGGCGATTCCGCCTGATCTACCCAGAGCGCCGGCTTGACTTGGGCGTGATTCGGGCGGCTGCGGTGCGGCTACTTCTGCCTCCGCGTAACGTTTGCGAAGCGAGGTCGCATTTTCGCCAGTGATCATCCGTCCGATCTGCACAAGCCCGAGCAACGCGGCAGCAACTGCAGTAATTTGAACGGCGCGAAGACGCATCAGATCGACGAGCAGTTTTACGAGTCCGGCTCGTTGCGGGGCGCGTTTGCGAAAGCCTGCAAGCATCCGCTGTTCAAACGCTGGATCGGGTTTTTCCTGAGCAAGGGTTTCTTCCAGAATTTTGTTCATAGTTTTGATTTCCTGATGAGTTTTTCGGCACCCGGCGCAATCGAGCAGATGCGCGTGAAGCGCGTTCCGTTCGTTGTTCGAAAGCTCGCCGTGCAGATCGGCGGCCAGCCAGCTGTCAATTTCGTCGTGGATCGTTGCCATACGTTTAGTCCATTGGAGTGAGAGCTGGACGAAGTTGTTTGCGCATTGAAGTCAGAGCACGGCCGAGTATGCCGCGCAGCGCGCCATTGGTTAGACCCAGGCTGTTTTCGATAGTGCGATAATCCATCTCTTCGAAATAGCGCAACGTGAGCGCAGCCCGATGGAGTTCCGGCAACGCTGCGAGTGCGGAATGCAATTTTTGATCTAGAGCACTCGTGTTCGCTGGCTCTGGCTCGATCGGTTCCGTCGCTTGCTCCGACAAAGGAACGGTGCGGCGTTTGCGAAAAACGTCGTGCGCCTTGTGTCGCGCAATCGTTGCGAGCCAGGCCGGAAATTTTTCCGGATCGCGCACGCGCCAGCGTGTTTTCCATGCTTTGACCAGCGAATCTTGTGCGACATCCTCTGCCTCCTCGCGGCTTTGCAAAACGCCGTAAGCAATGGCGAAAAGCGTCCGGCTATGGGTGCGAATAATCATTTCGAATGCCTCGCGATCGCCATGAATGGCTGCCTGATATTTTTCGCGTTCACTAGGATCCATTGGGTCGATCTAAAGCCTAGACGTTCGACAGCGCGATTCCGCGCGAACTTTTTTCGAGAAATTTGGTAGGGCGCGCTCGCCGAGCGCGCCGGAACGGCCCGGCGATCCGTCCCTACCTAGAAAATGAGGAGCGTATTGCCTACGCCGTGTCATCCCGAGCGCGAGCGAGGGACCTCACATTTGGAGCTGGCGCATTCTTCGTAACTTGTGTGATCGATCATCTTTTGCGAGGTCCCTCACTTCGTTCGGGATGACAAAGGGAGGATCAGAAAATGAGAACAGTATTCCCTACACTTACGAGGTCTTTCACGCGCGCAGCATCCCAGTTCGCCAGGCGAACGCAACCATGACTGGCGGCGCGGCCGATTGTCTCGGGATTGTTGGTGCCGTGAATGCCGATGCCGGGCTTGTTCAAACCCATCCAAAGAACACCAACGAGATTGTTTGGACCTGGTGGAAGATTGTAATAGTTTTCTGTGCGCACGCCGTGGTTGAGCATGCCTTCATCGTAGCGGAACCACGGCCAGACATTCGTACCGAGAATCTTCCAGGTGCCCACCGGCGCCGGCAATGTTTTCGATCCCGGTGTAATTGGAAAGACACAGACGAGTTGGTCCTGGTCGAACACCTCCAGAAGATGTTCGTAGGTGTCGACAAAAATCTTACGAGAAGCGAACGCCGGATTTTCAGGGACTTTTCCCTCGGTGAATTTCTCAACCTCAAAGGGCAATACATTTGGCACCTTTAAAGTTTCGCCCGGCTGAAGGTGCTCCCAGTTTTTTCCGGGATTGAGTTTCTGAATGTAAGACTCGGCCGAATGATAACGCTCAGCGACGAACTCAAGCAGGGACGTATAAGGCAGCCATTTTAATTTGGCCTGCTCTGCGCGGCTGCCCGGCACATTGCCCACGAACTTCAGATCTTCATCCCTGATCGTATAAGTGGTGTAAGTCACCGGCACTTGATCGAGCATCCATTGATCGACCGCGCCAGTCTTTGGCATGGCGTGCGCATGCTTATAGGAGATTAGCGCTTTGCGAAAGAATTCGCCCATTCTTCCGTCAATTTTCCCAGGCCCGAAATCGCTGTTGTCCAAAAAAATCTGCAACCGCGTGGCCGTTTCCTCATCGTAATTCGGCAATGCGACGGGATACACCCGGGGTGGTGGCGTGGTTTCTTCTTCTGCGAGAACGAACATCGAGATTGCGCTGATTGTGAAAACGAAAAAAACAAACCTCATCGGCGGAAGTTATCAGCTCTGAGCCCAAGTCATGCAAACGCGATCTGACTTTCGTCTTCATGGCGCGGCGGCTGCCTGGTCAAACACTGTTTCGGCCTCCTCCCGATAACCCATTCGTCCTCGCGTAGCCGCAATAAGCACCAGCGTTAACGCGGATCCGGCTATCGCGAGATTCGCGTAGCTTCCGAGTACGATTGGAGAGTGAAACAATCGAATCAGGGCGGCGGAATAAAAAGTATTCCAGGAAGCATGTACCAATATTGCCATAAAGACGCTGTTCCTCGTGTTATTGACGACCCAAACGATGATCAGGCGCAGACCGATCAGGGCAAGGGCGAACACGACGAATTCGAGGATCGTGCCCCTCGGAGGTATATCCGTCACGTCCTGGGAGGGGATTAAAAATCCAGGCAAATGCCACAGAGCCCACAGACTGCCGAGAATCAGGCCTCCGGTCAAAGGACCACGTAATCGCTGCAAACGAGGCTGCGCGAAGCCGGTCCAGCCTGGTTCCTCGAAAAGCGGTCCTCCTAAGAGAACCATCGAGATGAAGGCACGCAGGTAGTCCAAAAAGAATGGCCGCGCGGAGATATCGAAGGACTCCGCGGCACCGGGCCGGATGAAAGTGGCAAGCACCATCGTTGCAGGGAGTCCAACGAGAGCGAACACGTACCATCGAATCCCAACGCGCCAGCACACGATCCGGCGGAGCAGGCGCGCGATACCGGGCCGCCCTTCGGTAACCGCAGTCATGATGAATCCCGATAAGATTGGTCCGAGCAGGCCGGCAATGGCCAACAAGCGGATCACGTCGTCCCTCAGATTTATAATGCCGTAGTACACGAGCGGACCCGGCAGAAACATGAGCCAGGAGAAACCGAAGGCGATGAGGAAATAAGAGACCAAAGGATGACGAGCAGGCCAGCTGCTAAGAACGGAGGGCAACTGTGCGGGTGCGGTACTCAACGTCGTAATCTCTTCTTGAAGGAATCAGTCCGTTCATAGGAAGGCGTGCAAATGTTCGACTTTGATGATGCGCGGTCGTTTGTCATGCGAGGACAGATTTCCTACGAAACGGGAAGATCTTATCAACAATCGCAATACCAAAGCGATCCAACATTGATTCACTTCGGGGTGTAGTCGAGCGAACACGCCCAGGTCGTATCATTTGAATCGGATTGCTTGCCATTTGGTACGCGAGTTCTAGTTTTGGCGCGGTGAAAAAGATCGAGGCAATCATCAAGCCTTTTAAAACAGAGCCGGTGAAGGAGGCCCTGATGGCGGCAGGTGTAGAAGGAATGTCTCTTAGTGAGGTAAAAGGATTTGGCCGACAGAAGGGCCACAGCGAGATTTATCGCGGCACGGAGTACACCGTCGATTTCCTTCCGAAAATAAAATTCGAAATGGTTCTTCCCGACGACCGCGCACAACGGGCTGTCGAGGCAATTTTGGGAGCGGCCAAAACGGGGAAGATCGGCGATGGGAAAATCTTTGTGACCGAGGTCGAAGAAGCGGTGCGCATTCGGACAGGCGAACGCGGAACGGAGGCACTGTGAGCGCGAGCTCACGCTGTTAAAAGGTTAGAGAGTTAAAAAGTTGAGAAGTTACAAACCTACAGAGTTCCCGGGAAGGGAGCATCCCTTTAACGTCTTAACCCATTAACTATTCAAACGATTCAACTCATGCACGAATATCTGCTGTCAGTCTTTCTCGGAATCGTCGAAGGGCTGACTGAATTTCTCCCAGTAAGCTCAACTGCGCATTTGCGTATCTGCGAAGCGTTGCTGCATATCGATCTTCACGATGGCTTTTGGAAAATGTACACGATCGTTATCCAGCTCGGCGCGATTCTGGCGTTGCCGGTTTATTTTTGGCACCGCATCCTGGAGTTTGTTCGCACGTTCCCTAGAGGCGAGCGCGGCGATCGCACCATTTTGACAAATCCTCTAAGTCTTACCTTAATAGCGTTTGTTGTAACCGCAGTTCCAGCATGGGCACTTACGAAACAAATAGGCAAAAACCTGGAAAATCTCTGGGTGATGGCCTTCGCCCTGCTCATCGGCGGAATCGTGATGTGGATCGTTGATGCCGTCTTCACACGGCCACGCACGATGCACATGGAAGAAATGACCCTGCCGCAGGCGATATGGATCGGTGCAGCGCAAATTCTTTCTGCTGTTTTCCCCGGTACTTCGCGTTCGATGTCCACCATCGCTGCCGGGCAAGTCGCCGGCCTGTCTCGTCCAGCGGCGCTGGAGTTTTCGTTTTTCTTATCGATGCCGACGATGGTCGTGGCTACGGGATTTGACTTTTTGAAGACAGTGATGCCGCATCATCATGAAACGGATATTGCCCCGCTAGCGATGAATCTTCATGAATGGATCGTGCTCGGAATCGGATTTATCATTTCGTTTTTCGTAGCACTGGCCGTGGTCGCATGGTTTATGAATTGGGTGCGGGCGCGCGGGTTTGTGCCGTTTGCCGTTTATCGGATTGTGCTCGGTATCGGATTATTGACGCTGCTAATTCGCGGGATCATGTAAATCAATTACCGATGGGGACCGACGTTATTTTTCCGGACCTGCAAAGCGCTGTTCTTTGCGAGGACGTACGCTGCGAGATCAACGGAATGCAAACTCTCGTTGGCGTGCTGAGTGTAATTCCTGCTCCCGCTCTGCCAATCAATTACATCCGGCTCTGCATCTGGACGCGGTGGTGCAGCGGCTCGGGCAAGTTTCGGCAAAAATCTCGCATTGTTGGCGTAGATGAGCAGCAGGTCATCGCGCAAGCGGAGGTTGAGTTCAACCTAAAAGAGATGGAAGGGCACGCGACCAACGTCCATTATTTTGGCGGAGTGCAGTTTCAACAATACGGATTACATCACGTTGAGATTTTTCTGGAAAACGAGTTAAAGATGCGTTTTCCGTTGCCTGTAATCCAGGTCACGCGGCCATCTGGTTAAGGTCGGAACGTCTTGTGAATGGGGGCTTGCGAATGGGTTGGAGTCGTTTATCACGACGATTTATGCCGAGGGGATTTTTCAGCGTGCTGCTTTGCAGCTTTATCTTCGCCGGCCAGACGCACGCGCAGGAAGTAATCGTCGCTCGCGAAACGAAACCGGAAGCTCCCAAGCAAGCAGCTCCGCCCCCAGAGCAAACTCCCTCAGAATCCCCAACCCCGGAGCGAACCAAGCCTAAATCGCGGGGCAAGAGATCTACATCGGCAGAGCCCACTCTTGAGCAAATGCGAATGGCGGGAGCGCTGGCCGCCGAGCGGCTGAACAATCCGAGTCCATCACAAACGAGGAGATCTGGCCAATCAGAATCCGAGGCTGCTCCGACTTCAACCCCAACAATCCCGGAAACTCCCAGCCCGGCGAAAAAGGAAGCTCGTTCTGAACAAACGAGCACATCACGTCGGCGAAGTTCACGAACTGCGAAGCCAGAGGCGGGTGGCGCTGTGCGGCCAACGTTGATGGAATCCGGAAGAGAGCAGCCAAGTGCCTCTCCTTCGCCTAAAGGGCAAACGCCCGTACCCTGATCGGAGGCTTCGCTCTTACTCTTTCTCATGCTCTTTTGAGTACTGTTTCTAAGAGCGAGAGCAGGAGCAGGACAAAGAGCAAGAGAATCTGTCAAGACGCAAAATCTGTTGCGTCCAGCGTTGGCCAACATATTATTCGTAGGCAGTCCCGACTGTGTCCTGCCGGATGCATCGGGAAAATTTTTTGCCCATTTCTGATTGCAATGGCCAATACGATTTTAATTGGAGCGCAGTGGGGCGACGAAGGTAAGGGCAAGATTATCGACGTGCTTACCGCGAAGGTTGATATCGTTGTTCGCAGCCAGGGCGGCAATAACGCTGGGCACACTGTATTCCATCGTGGCGTTAAATACATTCTTCACCTAATCCCCTCGGGAATTCTGAGGCGCGGCAAGGTTTGCGTAATTGGAAACGGCGTCGTTATCGACCCGATTGCATTGCTCGGCGAGATCGATGGCTTGCGCAAACTAGGGGTCACAATTGGCAGGAATTTACTGATCAGCGACTGCGCTCACCTGGTTCTGCCTTACCACCGCCTGCTCGATGAGCAGCGGGAACTGCGTCGAGGCCATACCAGAATTGGAACTACCAAACGCGGGATTGGCCCGGCTTATGGTGATAAGGCAGCGCGTACGGGCCTGCGCATGTCCGATTTGATGCAGCCGATTGTGTTCTCGAAAAAATTGCAGGCCAAAGTGATCGAGTACAACAGAATTCTCCAGGCGCTGGGCGCCAAGCCTGTCAGTTTTCGAGAGGTCAATGAAAGCTATCTGGCGGCAGGCGAAAAACTGCGCCCATTCGTGGGCAACACGGTGGTGTATCTCCATCGCGCCATGGAGCGGGGCAAAAAGATTCTCTTCGAAGGAGCACAAGGAACATTCCTCGATATTGATCATGGAACGTATCCATATGTGACTTCCTCAAATACAACTGCGGGTGGCGCGTGTACGGGCAGCGGTGTGCCACCGAATCGGATCGATCGCGTAGTAGGCGTGATGAAGGCGTATACGACTCGCGTAGGTGAGGGAGCCTTGCCTACCGAAGATATGCAATTGACTCAAATGCTTCACGGCTTGGGGCGCGAATTTGGCGCGACAACCGGACGCAAGCGCCGCTGCGGTTGGTTCGATGCCGTGGCAACCCGCTACGCCAGGATGATCAACGGGATCGACGAGCTAACTATCACCAACCTTGACGGACTGGATCATGTTGATCCGATCCGGGTTTGCGTAGCCTATCGTCTGAACGGGAAACGCCTGGATGTTCCGCCCTGCGCCGCGAGCCAGCTGGCTAATTGCGAACCAATTTATGAAAAGGTGCGTGGCTGGAACACTTCTACTCAGTCTGCGCAGACCTTTTCTCAGCTTCCTCCTGCGGCGAGGAAATATGTCAGATACATTTCCGAATTAACCGGAGCAAAATTGTCCATGATTAGCGTCGGGCCGGCACGCGGTGAGACAATCGTTTTGTAGTCATGCCATCGAACGTGAAGAGCGTTCCTCGTCACATTGCAATCATCATGGATGGTAACGGCCGATGGGCGAAGGGCCGCGGTTTTCCACGCATCAAAGGACATGAAGCAGGTGCCCAGGCTGTTCGCGAGTGCGTAGAAGGCTGTGGCGAATTAAAGGTGGAGTATCTCACCCTTTACGCTTTCTCCGCTGAGAATTGGCAACGTCCCAAAAGTGAAGTGCTCGCGCTGATGCGTTTGCTCGACAAATTCCTAAAAGAGAAAACGCCGGAATTGATCGAGAAGAACGTGCGTCTTCAGGCGATTGGACGGTTGACTGATTTACCCGGGAGTTCGCAGGAACAACTTCATAAAACCATCGAGCAAACTGCCGGCAACACCGGTTTGACTCTTATCCTCGCCCTTAGTTACGGCGGGCGTCTCGAAATCATTGATGGCATCAAAAGTTTGCTTCGTGCCGTCGAGCTGGGCCACATCGACAAGGCGATGATCGACGTGGAGATGTTCAGTAAGCATCTCTACACGCGATACTATCCCGATCCGGATCTTCTTATTCGCACTTCGGGCGAAATGCGTTTGTCCAATTTCCTTCTTTGGCAAACGTCTTATACCGAGATGTACATCACGCCTAAACTGTGGCCCGACTTTACAAAGAAAGATCTCGTTGCTGCCGTGGAAGAATTTGGGCGCCGCCAACGCCGTTACGGAGTGGTCGTGTAGCAATGTCGAAAGCTACCGTCTAAGATCGAAAGCCTGTATGAGATTTGAGAATCAAGTTGCGATTGTAACCGGGGCAGGGCGGGGGATCGGACAAGCTATCGCCTTGCAACTGGCTAACGAGGGAGCGCGTATAGCCTGCGTGAGCCGCACAGACGCAAACGCAAAGAACGTCGCAAACCAGATCAATGCAATCCGCGCCAATGCAGCGAAAGGCTACGCGGTCGATGTCGCAGACCATAAAGCCGTTCAAAAAGTCGGCGCCGAGATTCTCAACGATTTTGGCAGGGTCGACATTCTGGTTAACAATGCAGGCGTGACTCGTGACGGGCTGGCCATGCGAATGTCGCTCGAGGATTGGGATTCGGTCGTTAACACGAATTTGCGCGGCGCGTTCAGTTTTGTGCAGGCGATCATTCGCGCGATGATCAAACACCGCGGCGGTCGCATCATCAACATCAGTTCAGTTATCGGCTTGATGGGCAACGCCGGGCAGACAAACTACGCGGCCAGTAAAGCGGGCTTGATCGGTCTTACCAAGTCACTCGCCCGCGAGCTGGCGAGCCGCAATATCACTGTCAATGCGGTAGCGCCCGGGTTCATCACGACAGACATGACTGCGGGTCTTTCCGATGAGATCAAGAATTCCATCCAATCAAAAATTCCGCTTGGCAAAACGGGTACAGCCGAAGACATCGCCAACGCGGTGGCATTTCTTGCGTCGAGTGAAGCCAGCTACATCACCGGCCAAGTGTTGTGCGTCGACGGCGGGATCGTGATGTGAGACGCGGTTGTAGCCACGGCTCCCTTAGGCGTCTCGGACACAGTTCTCACCAGTATGCGGCTCCAGCACTCACGTACGTTGCATGATAGTAATGCGCCCATTTGCTAATAAACGGTTGCCGGCCGAAACACGGCACTCGTAAACGGTATTACTGCCTTCTCCAAACAAACGGTTGGCGGAAATCTGCAGCGGCGATCGGATGTCATCCAGGTGCGCCACATGCAAGCGCGCGTCGCGGAGTGCCGCCAGGTAGCCGGGTAGCGCGGTTGTGCCAACAGAGCGAGCGTGCAATCCGCCGTGGACTGCCGCCGCTTGCGCGCCGTATTCGAAAGCGTGAAGCGCAGATAAATGTCCGTTGCGACGCAATGGATTAGCGGGATCACGGTGCGTGTTAGTGACGCATGTAATCGATCGATCATCCCATTGAGTTACCTGATCCAACAAACACATCAGACCAGAGTGCGGAATCAATGTGCGAATTTCTGCTTTGTTAATCGGCAGATCGTTAGGCATCAAACAGACCTAAGTGATTTATAGAGATGCGACCGGGTTACATCGGAGCATGCACATAGGTGTAATCCTCGAAACCCAGTAACGTTTTAACGCCGTGGAGGCTGGTTCCAAAAAGGATAGAAGTTAAACCAATTGTAAGGCGCAATGCGCGCGTAATGCTCCAGGCGCCCGGCGTAGCGCTGCATCCACAGCTGGATCTCCTCAGCCCGACGGTCGCGATCCAATGTGATCGCGTCGGCAAAATGTTCGAAGTAAATTTCGTAGCGATTCCCGCCGCGGTAGAGACCGAAAAACAAAATAACGGGACAATGCGTCATGGCGGCAAGCACGATTGGGCCGACCGGAAACGCTGCTGGACGGCCAAGGAATTGGCATTGGGTTGTTTTACCATCGCTCGACACCCGGTCGCCTAGAGTGCCGACGAAGAATCCTGCATCTAAATTTTCCTTAACCGTCAGCAAAGTATCCACCCGATCCGGCGCGATTACGGTGCTGGCGATCACCGGATTCAGCGCATCCAAAAACCCGGTGATATTTTGATTGTGCGTTGGGTCCATTAAAACCTTGAGCGGAAAGTTTCCCTGCATCACGCCCAGAGCGCGCAACACCTCGAAGCTTCCCAAATGTGAACCCAAAAGGATGCAGCCCTTTCCGCTTTCCATCCGACCGTGAAGGACTTCTTTGCCGTGAAGCTCCAGGTCAAAACGCTGGAACTCCCCGCGCAACAGGTAAAGGCGATCCAGGATTGTCGCGGCGAAGCAATGAAAATGACGAAACACATTCCACCAGTGCGCTGGGTAGCCTCGGATTTGCTTAAGATATTGGTACGAGGTTCGACGCGCCGCGTGTGCAGTAATTACAAAATAAGATGTGATCGGGTATAACAGCAGCCTTCCTGCCCAACGCCCGATGCGCGTTGCGATCCACGCGAGCAATCGCAGCGAAGGGAGTGTGCCGCGTTCCGGCAACGCCGACCAACGCGCCGCCTCCGGGGTTTTCGTCTCGAGAACGTCCGAAGTCATTTGTCAGACGCGACGTTTTGTCCGCAAATTGCACCAGTAAAAAAGTGGGGATAAATCTCGCGAATGCGATCGATATCGGGCGCAACTTCGACGCGCTGAAGGCCCGCGCGAGTAAACGCGCACCGCCACTGCTCGGCAGTCAAAAAGCCTGGATTCGGCCGAACCTCTGGATCTGTCTGGACATTTGTAAAACTCTCAAGAATTTGAAACATCAGCTCGGGATAGATTGGTTGATTGAAATAGGGGCGCAGGCATTCGCCGATGACGAGCCATCCGTCGCTGGCAAGAGCCGAGCGCGCTTCGTTCAAACTAAACAGGAGATCCCTGGAGATATGCATTACGTTAACGGCGTATACCAGATCGAATTCACCTGGGTTAATGCCCTGAGTGCTCCAAGGCGCATCGAGATTGAGCGCGGCCCATTCAAGCGACAGGTCAGGATACTGCCTTGCGAGTTTGCGTTGGCCACATCGCAGAAAGAACGCGTTTGGCTCTGTGACAAGATAACGTTCCACTCGTGGCAAAAGCCCTCGTTCATCAAATATGCGTAGCAAAATTTCGCTGGCGCTGCCGGGGCCCGCACCGATCTCTAAAATTCGAAGCGTATGCTGAGTGGAAACACGCTCAGCGGCAAGTGCCGCGCCCACCCAGTTGTTTACGGCATAGGTTAAATTGTCGTTGTGAAAATAATTCAGCCACAGCGGCACGCCTTGCGGACCGAGCAAATTGCGATCACCACTTTGTTCGCCATTGGCCACAACTGGATACAGGCTCGCGGCGTGATCGAGTAAATCCAAAGTCGCCGCGTTCGCAGGATCAATTTGCAGACCTGCCGCACGCAGGCCTTCGAGATCGGGTTTCCGCAACGTGTACCGCAGATGGTACAAACGAGTGTTCCCGTCGGTCCGTGCCTCAACGCATTCGATTTCGACCAGACGTTCCAGGATCCAATGTAATGCGAACTTGAAAGAGGGCTGAAACGAAAGGCGACTACACAAGTCATCGACCGATCGCCACTGGCCGAGGTGGTCGACCAGATTCAACCGGCGCGCCAGATCGATAGCCATTTCGACGCTGTAACGCTCCATCAGTTCAATGCTTTGATAGAGTCGCTCACTGAATACTTGAGGTGGGTATCCCTTCAGGTATTCAGCCAGACGCGGATCGCTTGGTTGTACCTTAAATGTTTGTCCGTCGGAGAGTGGCTCGTTCACGAAGTCCCCTTTGTCCTGCAATAAACTTCAAGTTGGCCCTCAGCTATTACGCGCCCTTCGATGCGGCAGCAAAAATTGACTTCACTCGTGTCATCATTGTTCGCGGAAAAGCAAATCGTAAACTGCTGTTCGGGCTTTAGTGGCTGCAGAAACTTAACCGTCCGGATCGCAGCAAGCTCATAGTCTTTCTGCCAATCAAGCAACGCTGCGCGCACTTCATCGAGGATCAATACGCCCGGCACGAGAGGCGCGTCTGGAAAATGCCCAGGCAAGCTGGGATGATCGGCGGTAATCGCGCAGCGCACTTCAAAGGTCATGTCAGCGAAGTTTTCCTCATGCCAGCAGTTCCAGCAACTCAAGCAGCCATTCTTCCAAGAGTGCGGCCTAATCGTAACCCAGCGTGGCGGGAAAGTCGGGCGCCCGAGTTCTTTGCCCTACCTCTTAACCAGTTTTTCCGCTCGAGCGCTCGATGTACGTTTCCTGCCCACGGCCAGGCCAAACCGATCGCAATAGGCCGCAAATCGAGCGGCGCTCTCTGCTTCTTGCACCCCAAACTGTGAGAGATCGTACCGATGAAGCTTATATCGGTCCTCCGGCTGGCTCGCCAGCGCTCGACGCATCCGTTGCTCCACTTTCTGGGACAACGACCAACCGAAGTGCGCATAAATGCGTCGCACCGCTACGAGTGGGTCGTGGCGGATCTCAACATAATTTATGTCGCAAATGCGATGCTCTGCTAATCGACCGCGCTCTTGCAAGAATCTATCCAGTGTTTTCGACCAGTAGTCGATAGCCTCGCGGCAAACTATTTGTGGATCGACCGCATCGCTAAATACGCGCCGAAGAATCGTTATGAGGCTGGATACCGAAGCCATGGCATCGAGCGGCGCTCGGTGGGTCTGGACGAAAAGCGCATCAGGGTAAACATCCAGCAGAATTGGCAGGGCAAACATGTGCGTGGGGGCCTTGAGCACCCAACGCCGCGCACTGCGCCGGACCTGCAGATGTTGAAGAAAACGGCGATGATATTCGTACGCCGGTCGCAAATCCTGGTGAAAGAACCACGCCCGATACGAAGGCACGTAATACATCGCGTCGAACTGATCACTCATAAACGTGGGCGCCATGAGACTGACACATTCTTGCGGAAGCTCTGCACCAACCGGGTGGACTTGGCGAAATGTGGGCGCCAACCAGTTGAAGCAATTACAACTGCTAATTGCCCGTTGAATTCGTCGCTTCTCATTATCGCCGGTAGGTGGGGACGGCGTCATGACTTCCCAGGTGAGGGGAATTCGGTGCTCGGGATCCAAAGCGAGCAGGGTGTGCAAGAGGGTCGTACCGCTGCGTGGCAAACCAACGATGAACAGCGGGTCGCGAATTTCTTGTCGCACGATGCTTGGATACGCCTTCCGATCCCATTGCATGAACAAGCGTGAACACAACGTCCGTATGAGATCGGCCCGAAGGACAATTCTTCCGATCAGGTTGAGTTGGGACTCGCGCTGGCAAGAATCGATCAATCGTGCGAGGCCCTCGAAAAAATCGCCGCCGCCAAAATCATCAAGACCGCAACGGCGCTTTGCCGTCTTGATCAAATCAACTGCTCGAATGGGAGCGCGTGGAATTCGGCTTTTGTCCAGCAAGGTGCCACAGCCGTTGAGAAGACGCACTGGTAAGATCGGGCGAGTTTGATCAAGAGTCGTGGTGGAGGAATTCATTCCTGACAAGGATTGTTGTTGTTCTGCCAGATTCGGCAACCGTTGGCTACTAAGACTTTAGGGCAATATTAGCGCAAAAAAGAACAGAGGAGACATCTCGAGCGGTTGCACCATTCTGACGGTTGCACCGTTCTGATAATCGTTCCACTTTGCTTCTGATGAGAACGGAAAAGGCAATGTTCGGGGCAGGCTGTTTTTGGGGAGTAGAAGAAACTTTCCGCAATTTGAAGGGCATCTTGTCTACAGCAGTCGGTTACGCTGGCGGAACGAAAGAGAATCCGACCTACGAAGATGTTTGCACTGACAGGACCGGCCACGCCGAAGTCGTGGAAGTGGAGTTCGATCCATCACAAATCGCGTACGATGAACTTTTGGACGTTTTCTGGTCGAACCACAATCCCACGACATTGAACCGGCAGGGTCCCGATGTTGGAACGCAGTATCGCTCAGTAATTTTTTATCATTCGCCCGAGCAAAAATCGGCGGCGGAAACATCCAGGGAAAAGATTAATATGAGCGGACGTTTTCGCCGGCCAGTGGTAACGCAAATTGAACCTGCGCCGGCGTTCTGGCGCGCAGAAGAATATCATCAGCGTTATCTGGAAAAGCGCGGACAGTCACATTGCGCGATCTGATTTTAATCGCGAATGGATCGGCAGGTAATTCGAACGAAGAACTTCGCTGTCGACGCTGCCCAGTTCATTCTTGACCAGGCGCATAACGCCCTTGGTGAACGCAACGAATTCCGGCTTGCGCTCTCCGGTGGGAACACTCCCGCTCCGGTTTATACCCGGCTTGCCGCAATCGGGCACGATCTGCCGTGGGATTTGACCCGAATTACATTCGGAGACGAGCGGTGCGTCCCCCCGGATGATCGACAGAGCAATTTCAGAATGGCCTGGGAAACTCTTCTCGCGCCCGCCGCGGTTCCTGAGAAATCAATCCTGCGCATGCGCGGTGAAATCGATCCACAAACGGCGGCGCAGGAATATCAGGATCAACTCGATTTTTTGGCCGCGCAGCGAGGCGAACCCATTTATCGCCATGATCTGATTCTTCTCGGCCTCGGGGATGATGGCCACACGGCGTCGCTTTTTCCTGGCACTGCTGCGTTAGATGAAACGATAAGGCGAGTGGTCGCGAACTTTGTTCCAAAGTTAGATGCCTGGCGATTGACATTCACGTTACCGCTCATCAATCACGCACGGCACATCTGTTTCCTGGTCGGCGCGGCGAAAAACGCTGATTTAATCGGGCGCGTCCTCGAAGGGGACCCGCAATTTCCAGCGTCGAGAGTCAATCCGTCAGCTGGCGAGGTGACGTGGATTATCGGCTAATGATTTTCAGGCGCCCGTAATTCGAAAATTGAGATTCGTGACTCGATTCACGATTTAACAATTCAACGATGTGACGCATTATCAGTACTCTTCGCCCTCGTCTTCTCGTGTTGGCACGCGATCGTCCACTGCGTACGCATGAAGCATTACTGCGATGAGGTAAAAGAAAAAGAGACCAAGGCCCCAGCCGGCAGATGCGAAAGCTGCCAATAACACAAAAATCCCCACCGGGATCGCCCCGAACATCCATAAAAACCCCGCAAGCTTGTGTCCTTTATAAATATGTCCCAGGCCCGGAATGATACTAAAGATAACTGCGATGGCGTCGCTTGCTTTGCCTTCCGCAGTTTCAGTTGCGCCGCGTGTCCAATCACATCGGTCGCAGCGTTCGGCATCTTTCGGCAGGAGATGCCCGCAGTATGGACAGGGCATTTTATCGCCCGCGCTTGGTTCTAGCCGGGCAGCAGGTGCATCCGTGTACTCCACACTCATTTCAATCATTGAAGGCAGGCACGCGGAATTCGTCAAGCAAACTTGCAGTTGGCCGCGAGACAACGCTTCGGTAGAATCGGCTGCAAAGGATTGAAAGGCGCGCTTCTTCTTTTCCTCGGATTCTCTGCGCAAGTTTTAGGCGCGGGGCTGAATTCTTATGTTGATCTGATCGCCAGGGATTCTGGGACCACCCCGCGCTATGGAGTGCGCGTGACTTATCTTGGCACCAATGGTTACCAATTTGAGTTCGACGGGCACGCTCTACTGGTCGATCCCTATTTTTCGCGTGTTGATCTTTTGAGTATCGCACTTGGTTCGCGCCTTCAGCCGGACATGCCACGCGTTGCAGAGGGAATGCGACATCTCGCGCCCAAGACCGAAGTGATTCTGGTCACTCATGGGCATTTCGATCACCTGCTCGACGTTCCGACTGTCATGTCGAGAACTCACGCTCGTCTCATTGCTTCAGCCTCAGCTGTCGATCTTGCGAAACGAGCAGGCGCTTCATCCGGCGATTCGGTGACAGCCGGAGATGTGCGGCGGATTGGGCCGTGGAAGATCCGCGTGTTAGCTGCCACGCATGATCGCCTTTTTGGCAAGGTGCCTTTCGATAAACCTGAAACGCACGCTGCTGGCCCGCCGCAGCGTCCGGCTGACTGGATGTGTGGCGAACCCCTGGCGTTTCTCATCGAAGTTGGCGGCCAGCGCATTTATATCGATTCTGGTGGGACGCCAGCGCAGCTACCACCCCGTGAGCACGTCGATCTCGCAATTCTGGGCATGGCACTACCAGATTCACGGGTGCGATTGCCCGGTGCGCTCGAACATTTGGAGCCACGCTATATTTTGCCCAGTCACCAGGACAATTTTTTTCGGCCGCTGGACGCTGGATTTCAATTCGGACCGCTTACGGATTTCCCCCGGGTACGTCACGATTGCGAACAAGCAAATCGCGGCCGCTTAATTCTGCTCGATTATTTTCGACCATGGACACTGCCGAAAAAATGACCCGAACGCGCGAACGCTACGGTCTTCTCATTACCGCGCTCGCGCCGGTGGTTCCGCAAATTCTCGGGAGCGCGTTCAACATCTGGTACAACACGACTGTAATTCAGCCCTTACTTGTTTCTCCCGCCTTGAAGCAGCGTTTTTTTGAAACCGTCGTCGTTTACAACTTCGCGGTTTACCCGATCGGCGTTTTTTTGTGGCTCAGCCGAATTTTCTCGTTTCGTGATCTGTTCCACCGTCTTTGCGCGGGATCCTCGGTCGATCCTGCGTTACTTGCGACCGCGCGCCGTCGACTGATTCATCTGCCATGGTTTGCTGCCGCAATTTGTGGTGTTGCCTGGTTTTTGTGCATTCCCGTTTTTATTGGCGCGCTCCTGCACGTTCAAAATCCACTTGATCCGCAATTGCTCATGCATTTGCCGATTTCGTTCTGCGTTTCCGGATTCATCGCAGTGACGCATTCATTTTTTCTGGTCGAACTGGCGAGCTACTGGGGATTGTTTCCCGTCTTCTTTAGAGGCGAACGCGCCGATCTCACGCCGAATGTCTTTACACTTTCATTACGTGGCCGGGGAATGTTGTGGGCCGTGTCCGCATCGATCTGCCCGATCGCTTCACTTTTATTGCTTATGATTGCACCGCGGTCACCGATGATAAATGCGGAGTGGTTTGCGGTTTTTGTAGGTGTCGTCGGTATTGCGTTCGGAATTTTCACCGCATTGATGATGAGCTGGCTGGTCGCGAAACCGATCGATCAATTGCGTGCCGCAGCGGATGCAGTTTCCCATGGCAGGTTCGATGTTGATCTCGGGGTAGCGCGGGCGGATGAATTTGGGCGGTTGCTGGGAGAATTCGGCAACATGGTTCGCGAACTCAGAGACAAAGAGAAATTACGTCAGACGTTCGGGTTGCACGTCGGCAAGCGCGCAGCCGAACAAATTCTGGCGCACGACCCCGGATTGAGCGGAGTTGAGGAAGAGATCACCGTGATGTTTGTGGACATGCGTTCCTGGACCGCACGAACGAGCGTATCTGCACCGAGCGACGTGGTTGAGGTAATGAACGATTTTTTTCGGGTAACCGTCCGCGTCGTCGAAGAAAAACATCGCGGCATGGTAAACAAATATTTAGGCGACGGCTTCATGGCGATTTTCGGCGCGGGCGATTCCGGCTCTAATCACGCCGGCGATGCAGTTGGCGCCGGCCGAGAAATTCTGTCCGCGGTAGGACAGCTGAATGGCGATCTAGCGGCAAAAGGTCGCGCACCAATCCAAATCGGAATTGGAATTCATTCGGGGCCGGCGATTGTGGGCAGCATCGGCTCGCCCCAAAGACTCGAGTTCACCGCCATTGGGAACACTGTGAATATCGCTTCGCGTATGCAGGGGCTGACGAAGACGACCGGAAGACCGCTGCTGGTGACGGCGGCGGTGCGAGATCGTTCCGGTGATTCGTTCAGCTTCGAGGAACTGCCGCCACAGGAAGTCCGCGGGATCGATGGGCGATTGTCGATCTTCGCCGTGCAATACGAAACGCAATCATGACGTCGCTCTCTGAAATTGTTAACTATACAAATGATTTTCTGCGCGTTCGTGAAATAGGCGACTGGGACAACGCGCTTAATGGTCTGCAGATCGAAAACTCCGGAGGCGTTAGTAAAATCGGAGCGAGCGTTGACGCCTCGACACGGGTCTTGGCAGCCGCGGCAAAACAGAATGTCGATCTTCTGGTCGTGCATCACGGTCTGTTTTGGCCAGGTCTGCGACCGGTGACGGGAACGTTGTGTCGACAACTGAAAATCGCCTTTGAAAACAACATTGCGCTTTACAGTGCACATCTGCCGCTCGACCTGCATCCACGACTCGGCAATAATGCGCAGCTCGCTGCAGCACTCGGACTTAAATCGAATCAGCCGTTCTTCGAGGAAAAAGGTCAATTGATTGGCGTGAAGGCGCGCGTTTCGTCGCCGTGCGATGAACTGGATCGCAAATTACAAAAAGCACTGCGTGGTTCCGTAAAAGCCTTCATGTTCGGTCCAAAGAAAACTGGAACAATCGGGATCATTACCGGCGGCGCCGGCTCGGAAATCTACAAGGTTGCGCAGGAGGGGATCGACACCTTTATCACCGGCGAAGCGCCACATTGGGCGGCGGTAGCGGCCGACGAACTTGGGATGAATCTCCTGCTCGGTGGACATTACGCCACCGAAGTTTTCGGCGTAAAAGCGCTCGCGGCGCATTTGTCCAAACGGTTCAAAGTTCCATGGACCTTCCTCGATTGCCCAACGGGAATGTGACGGATGATCCGAATGACGAAACAATGTCGAAGCGCGTTCGGCATTTTCGAATCGTCTTAGCTGTTCTCGTAATCATTTCGTCTTCGACCGCGGCCTCGGTGAAAGGCAGTCGGCCGACGCAGCTAAATGGATACAAGGCTGCTCGAGTCCACTACAGCCCTCTAAACAAAATGATAATGTCCGTCCGCATCAACGGGCAGCGCGCAAATTTGCTTGTCGATACCGGCTCCAACCAGGTCATCTTGGATGCGGCCTCGGCGGAATCATTTGGCGTGCGACCGTCGCAGCGCGATCTGCGCTATCTCCAGTATACGCGAATTAATGGCCAGTTGCTTCCCGTTGGGTTCGCGCAAAGTCTCATAGCTGGCAGCATGAATTTTGGCAGCACGCTGGTGACGCTGCGTGATTCCAGCCATTCCTATATTGGAGACACTCGCGTTGATGGCGTTTTCGGTCTGGATCTTCTCGCCCGGTATAAGGCCGTGATCAATTGCCGGACGAAACTTATTTTCTTTAAAGTCGATCAAACACGACAAATGGATCTCAGTTCCGTTGCTTCGGCGGAGAAATTCACCAAAATCCCCCTGCAGCGAGAGGCGAACGGCGCCTTAACTGTGCCGTGTTCGATTCACGGGCAACCCGCTCGTTTGCTCGTCGATACGGGCGCATTTATTACGATTTTCCACGAGGCTTTCCTTAAATCGGTCGGCGTTCCGGTGGAAGCAACACGAGTGTCTGCGCATTTTGCTCGTGGCACGTCTCGCAAAGTTAGTGCAGGACAAATCAACGACCTTAAGATTGGCGGCTTCAAAACGCCGCCAGCGAAATTTGGCGTTACGGCATTGCCTAATTTCACGTTGCTGCAAAGCAGTGCCAGAATCAGCGGGATCCTGGGGATGGATACACTGTACAACCGTCATGCTATCATCGACTTCGACAGCATGAATCTCTTTTTGAAATAGCCAGGTGGAAGGCATCCGCCGAGCCGGGAAATTGGGATCAAGCCAGCCTCGGCGTAGTGATGCCCCGTATTTGATTCGTGGCCGTGTTAGCTCGCTTAGCAATTTATCCCGTCACATGATTTCGCTTGACATGAGCATCGGCTGAATGGCAAAAGCGCAATCGCGAATCACATCCGCATGTCCGCCCCAGAGAACACGGAGAGAACACGAATTCTAGTCTTGGAAGAGCATCCGCTGCTTCGCCACGGGATCACCGATTACCTCGATTCTCAACCGGATATGATTGTGTGCGGCGAAGCCGACAACATTCGGGATGCACGTAACAAGCTCGCGGAATGCAAGCCTCAGTTACTGGTGACGGCACTCCGCCTGGGTACCGGTGACAGCTTGGAATTTGTAAGGGCGCTCAAAGCTGAACACCCGAGTCTGCTAATCCTCGTTCATTCCGCCTTTGAGGAAACTATTTTCGCCGAGCGCGCCATGCGTGCTGGCGCAAATGGTTACATAATGAAAAAAGCGCCCAAGGAAGAGCTGCTGGCCGCCATCCGGGATATCCTGAGCGGCGGAATTTATGTCAGCCGCGATGTGGCCATACGCGCATTCAAGAAATCGATCGAGACGCAGCCTGCGAATCAGTCATCGCGGTCGGAGACTGCTCTAGCGAACTTATCCGACCGCGAGTTACACATCTTCCATTTGCTTGGCTCGGGACTGGGCACAAGGCAAATCGCGCATTCGCTGAATCTAAGTGTGAAAACGATTGAGAGCCATCGCGAGAATATCAAACACAAACTCGGCCTAAGTTCCGGGCGGGATCTGGTCGAGTGCGCCACGAAATACGTAGAGGAACATTTTCTGCCGCCGAAGAAGGACGCTTTGCCCGCGGTCGGCAAAAAGAAACTCGTGCGTTTCCCTGCCGCCTGACGATCTGAATCACGACTGGAGTCCAATAGACGCGAATTCCGCAGGGCGTCGGGACCACGGCCAATCAATTAATTGTATGGCGTCTGTGTCAGACGCTAACCGAACTAATTAGGCGGGCAGCCGACGGACGCCGAGCGAGCGGGAGCGACCGAGTCAAACGCGCTACGATATTCGTGTTTTACTACGTGGTAGGACTTTCCTAACCGAAAGTAGCAAATTATTCACGTGTGTTAACATCGTCCCCTAGGGAGATTTTAACACGAAAATCAGGGAGGTCCCCCTACAGCGAATCTTCACTTTTCCGAGAACTTGGCTCCGCCATTGCCGTAATAAGAGGTGAGAATGGATATGGCAATGCCCCCCAGAGCGGTGCCCGGCAGCGCTTTTTCGCACCGGGCGCCAGAACTCATGTTGTGTCGCCTTCTCCTTCTTCTACGGGGATCAACTTGCAAGTCGCGCGCAGCTGTAACGAAGAAGCGGACCCGCAATCGCGGCCGCTTGGGTAATCGTACCTAACCAACCCCAGCTCCCCCTAGCAAAGCAGAATCTAAAAATGAAAATATCCCCTAACGCAAGCAATGCAGGCATGCGATTTTTTGCCTTTTTAACCGCCAGCGCCACACTGGCAATAGCAACGTTGGTGAGCGCCTCAAGTTCTCATCAGGTGGAGCAACTCGATTCTCTTGTTATTCCGCGCACGAGCCATGTCGCGACGGCGCTATCCGATGGCCGCATTCTGATCACCGGTGGACATGACAGCGCCGGGAACCTCGTCGCAGTTTCCGAAATCTTTGATCCGGAAACGCAAACCTCCACCGCTAGCGCGATGCTCTCCACCGCGCGCGTAGATCATACGGCAACGCGTCTGGCCGATGGCCGCGTGCTTGTCACTGGAGGTACAGGCGACAGTGGTCCATTGTCGTCTGCAGAGATTTTTGATCCTGCAAACGCTGACGCTGGCTTCCAGGTGCTCCCTTCCACGATGACCGCGGCGCGCGCGGGGCACACCGCTACGCTCCTGAGTAACGGCACAGTGCTTATCGCCGGCGGTGAAGGCACTGGTACTGCAGAAATATTTGATCCTACCACGGAATTATTTTCCCCCACGCTTTGGAACCTGAATGTGCCGCGCAGTGGGCACACCGCTACGTTGTTTACCGACGACAGTGTGTTGCTCGCTGGCGGCAACACAAATTCCGTGGAGCTCTTCACTCCTTCCGATCAAAAGTTCACGCTCGAAGCGGCAGCGATGTCGGGAGCGCGTACCGGCCATTGGGCGCTCGAGCTCAGCAACACGCGACTGCTCTTTTTCGAAGGAGACGCAGGAAACACGATTGACGAATACAATCCCGCGACTGGTACGATCACGCCCAAAGGCAGCCTGGATGTAGGTGCAACCAGCACCACGCTCCTGGTGAACGGAAAAGTTCTCGTGCTCGGTTCTGACGTGGCTGGTCTTTACGATGCGAATACTGTTCCTCCCACTCCGCCGTTCGTCGCGTTCGATGAAACATCTGTACCGGGCAGCAGCATATTGCCGCGCAATGGTCAGAGCGCCACGGAACTTCCCGGCGACAAGAAGATCCTTATCTCCGGTGGGGCGGACACGAACAACCTGTTCATGGGCATGGCCCTCTTTAACCCGGCGCGGATCTGGACTGACAGGGATGATTATTACCCGGATGAGCCAGTTATACTGAGCGGGTCCGGCTGGATAGCAAACGAAGCCGTTTATCTTTACGCCGTTGACAATGAGACCCAGCGATGGGAATACGGGACCACTGTCACCGCCGACGCAAGCGGCGCGTTCGTCGTTGATCCGTACTTCATCGTAGAGCTGCGGCACCTCGGAGTGCAATTCCATGTGACCGCTGTCGGCGCACAATCCGCGATGCAGGCGGATGTTTACTTTACCGATAACGTTACCGGGACGTTGTATGAGAATTCTGGGCGGACGATCAAACGCGACGCCTTCGTCTGGGGCGCGACAGTCTATCTTGGCGCAACCTTCAACGGACAAAGCGGAAACCGATGCTACAAGGTCGAGTGGGTGAACCCATCCAACACCGTTGTCCAGACCGCCCAATTTGAACCAAACACACTGGCGGATTCTTTCCTTGTTCCGTCTTCAGGTCCCAGCGGCATTTGGCAGGTGAAGCTTTATGAGGCTAACGCCAACGGTCCCTGCAACGGCGCGACCTTCCCGTCGACCCCAACCCAGACCCTGACTTTTGATGTCGCCCGTGCCGTGGTCATCGGCGCTCTGGCAGATAATTATGTCGATCTAAAGAATCCAAACACGGTCCAGAACGCCGCGGGAACCACGCTTATTGTGGCCAAGAAAAGCGGCACTGACGAGCAGCGGACGTTTCTCCGTTTCGACCTTTCCGGGATTTCGGGAACCATCAATTCCGCCAAGCTCCGAATGGGCATTTCCGCGGAGGGTGGCAGCGCATTGAACCGAACCCACGATGTGTATCGCGTGACTGCCACTTGGACCGACACCAGCATCAACTGGAACAATCAACCAGCTGTCGCCGGGAGCGCCACCAACTCTCAGACAGTGACGGCCGCCCCCAGTTTAATGCGTTGGACGGTTACCAGCGATGTTGCAGGGTTCGTAGCCGGCACGTTCACCAATTTCGGTTGGCGCGTGAGTGATCCTGGACTTGCCCAAAGCAATAGCGACGCCACGTACGGCTCAACGCAGGCGAATACTTCAACTGATAAGACACAAGGGCCCGTTCTTCTCGTGGATTACACGAGCCCCACGCCCACGCCCACGCCGACTCCTACAGCCACACCTACGCCTACGCCAACAGCTACGCCTACGGTTACACCTACGCCTACCCCGACACCTACGCCTACCATCGCACCAACGACCGTCACTGTGGCCGCCGCTTCCGGAACTTACGGCGGAACCACCAGCTTCTCCGCCACCCTGACATCGGGCGCGTCGGGCGTCAGCGGCAAGACCATCAGTTTCACGCGGAATGGCACACCTGTCGGAAGCGCGACTACCAATGGCAGCGGTGTGGCAACCCTAACGGGTGTTAGCCTTTGTGGGGTTAACGCCGGAACGTATGTCTCGGGCGTTGGGGCAAGCTTTGCAGGTGACGGCTCCTACGCCGCCGGCAGCGGAACTGCCTCGTTAACTGTCGGCAAGGCTAATGCGACGGTTGTGGTGTCCGCATACAACGTGTCGTATGATGGCCAGCCGCATACGGCGACCGTCGCGTCGATCACCGGTGTATGCGGTGAGACGGGAGCGACCGTCGGCACTGTTGACGTCAGCAACACGATGCACACCAACGCCGGGACCTATAGCAGCGACACCTGGACCTTCACTGGCACGGACAACTATAACAACATCGCCGCTACGACGATCACCGATATCATCAGCAAGATCAATGCTACCTGGACGACCAATTCGGCGAGCAAGACCTATGGAGATGCGGATCCGAATCCGCTGAGCACTGGCAGCGGAACCGGCTTTGTAGCTACAGACAATGTGACGGCGACTTACACTCGTGTGGCGGGCGAGACGGTGCTGGGGGGCCCGTATCACATCACCGCCACTCTTTCTCCGGCTGGCGTGCTCGCGAATTATAACATCACCAACACGGGTGCCAGCTTTACGGTCTACCCGAAGTCTGCCACTTGGACTACGAATCCAATTAGCAAGACTTACGGCGATGCGGATCTTAATCCGCTGACTACGGGCAGTGGCAGCGGCTTCCTAGCTGCTGACAATGTGACGGCAACTTATAGCCGCGCTGCAGGCGAGACAGTGGCTGGCGGCCCCTATCACATTACCGCCACGCTGAGTTCGACGGCCGCGCTAAGCAACTACGAGATCACTAATGCAGGCGCCAACTTCACCATTAATGCAAAGAGTGCGACCTGGACGACGAACCCCAACAGCAAGTCCTACGGGGATAATGATCCTAATCCGCTGACCACGGGTAATGGAAGTGGCTTCCTGGCTGGGGACAACGTGACGGCGACTTATAGCCGCGCGGCAGGGGAAACGGTGACGGGGGGCCCTTATCACATCACCGCCACGCTGAGCCCCTCGGGCGTCCTCTCGAACTACAACGTCACTAACGCAGGCGCAGACTTCACGATCAATGCAAAGAATGCGACTTGGACGACGCAACCCAACAGCAAGACCTACGGCGATGATGATCCTGTTCCGCTAACTAGCGGCTCTGGAACTGGCTTCGTGGCCGCGGACAACGTGACAGCTACTTACAGTCGCGACCCGGGTCAGACCGTAGCAGGTAGTCCTTATCATATAACTGCCACGCTTTCTCCAGCTGGCGTGCTGAACAACTACAATATTACCAACACAGGTGCGAACTTTACGATTGATAAGAAGACTGCATCGGTGACACCGAATGCAGCGAGCAAGACGTATGGCGATGTTGATCCGGCGCTGACTGGAACGCTGACCGGGTTCCTGGCTGCGGACGGTGTGACGGCGACTTACAGCCGCGCAGCGGGTGAGACGGTAGGGGGTAGTCCGTATACGATCAGCGCCACGCTGAGTCCGGGTGGTGTGCTGGGCAATTACCAGATCACTTACAACACGGCAGAGTTCACGATCGACAAGAAAACCGCTTCAGTGACGCCGAATGCCAAGAGCAAGACGTATGGTGATACCGATCCGACCTTGACGGGAACGCTCTCCGGGTTCCTCGCGGCAGATGGAGTGACTGCCGCCTACAGCCGCGCGCCGGGCGAGACGGTTGCCGGCAGTCCGTACACGATCAGTGCCACGCTGAGTCCGGTGGGTGTGCTAGGCAATTACCAGATCACGTACAACACGGCCAGCTTCACTATCGATAAGAAGGCTGCATCGGTGACGCCGAATGCGGCGAGCAAGACGTATGGTGATACCGATCCGACTTTGACGGGAACGCTCTCCGGGTTCCTGGCGGCAGATGGAGTGACTGCGACCTACAGCCGCGCGCTAGGTGAGACGGTAGCGGGTAGTCCGTATACGATCAGTGCCACGCTGAGTCCGGCTGGTGTGCTGGGCAATTACGAGATCGCTTACAACACGGCAGAGTTCACGATCGACAAGAAAACCGCTTCAGTGACACCGAATGCGAAGAGCAAGACGTATGGCGATGTTGATCCGGCGCTGACTGGAACGCTGGCCGGGTGCCTGGCTGCGGACGGTGTGACGGCGACTTACAGCCGCGCAGCGGGTGAGACGGTTGCGGGAAATCCGTATACGATCAGTGCCACGCTGAGTCCGGCTGGTGTGCTGGGCAATTATCAGATCACTTACAACACGGCAGAGTTCACCATCGACAAGAAAACCGCTTCAGTGACGCCGAATGCGAAGAGCAAGACCTACGGCGATGCAGATCCGACTTTGACGGGAACGCTCTCCGGGTTCCTGGCTGGAGATGGAGTGACTGCGACCTACAGCCGCGCAGCGGGTGAGACGGTTGCGGGCAGTCCGTACACGATCAGTGCCACGCTCAGTCCGCCGGGCGTGCTTGGCAATTACCAGATCACTTACAACACGGCAGAGTTCACCATCGACAGGAAGGCGCTGGACATCACGGCCAACAACCAGAGCAAGAACTACGGCGATACGTTCAACTTCACGGGTAGCGAGTTCACCACGGGCGCTGGCCAGTTGGTCAACGGCGACAGCGTGACAAGCGTCACATTGACCAGCACGGGTTCAGCGGTATCAGCGACGGTCGGTGGCTCGCCCTACGCCATCGTGCCGAGCGCGGCGTTAGGCAGCGGGCTGGGCAACTACATTATCAGCTACCACGACGGCAGCCTGACGGTGAATGCGATTGCGCTGGACATCACGGCCAATAATCAGAGCAAGAACTACGGCGACACGTTCAGCTTCACGGGGAGCGAGTTTACGGTTGGGGCTGGACAGTTAAAGAATAGTGACAGCGTGACCAGCGTGAGTTTGACCAGCACAGGTGCGCCAGGGACGGAAACGGTCGGCGGGTATCCGATTGTGCCGAGCGCGGCGGTAGGCAGTGGACTGGGCAACTACAACATGGTTTATCACGACGGGACTCTGACGGTGAATGCGATTGCGCTGGACATCACGGCCAACAACCAGAGCAAGAACTACGGCGACACGTTTAGCCTTATGGGGAGCGAGTTTACGGTTGGGGTTGGGCAGTTAAAGAACAGTGACGGCGTGACCAGTGTAACGTTAAGCAGCGCAGGTGCGGCGGCTACGGCGACAGTGGCGGGCTCACCCTATGTGATCACGTCCAGTGCGGCAGTGGGAAGTGGGCTGGGCAATTACACGATCAATTATCACGATGGCAGTCTGACGGTGAATGCAATTGCGCTGGACATAATAGCCAACGCCCAAAGCAAGACCTACGGTGCCACGTTCACCTTCACGGGGAGCGAGTTTACGGTTGGGACTGGGCAGTTAAAGAACAGTGACAGCGTGACCAGTGTGACCTTGACCAGTGCTGGTGCGGCGGCGACAGCGACGGTGAGTGGGTCGCCGTATGACATCACGCCGAGCGCGGCGATAGGCACCGGCCTGGGCAATTACAGCATCACGTATCATGTTGGGCATTTCACCGTCAACGCGAAGGCGCTGGATATCACAGCCAACGATCAAAGCAAGACTTACGGTGCCACGTTCACCTTCACAGGAAGCGAGTTCACCACCGGTTCCGGGCAGTTAGTTAATGGTGCCACCGTAATAACCGTAATGTTAGCCAGCGCGGGCGCAGCGCCGACAGCGACCGTGAGTGGGTCGCCGTATGACATCACGCCGAGCGCGGCGGTGGGCAGTGGGCTGAGTAATTACGCGATTACGTATCACGTGGGGCATTTCGCGGTGAACGCGAAGGCGCTGGATATCACGGCCAATGACCAAAGCAAGACCTATGGCGCCACGTTCACCTTCACAGGCGCGGAGTTCACACCCGGCGCAGGCCAATTAATCAACGGCGACACCGTAACGAGTGTAACCTTGACCAGTGCGGGTGCAGCAGGGACAGCAACTGTAACTATCCCTGGCCCGACTTATGACATTACGCCGAGCGCGGCGGTAGGCGCG
>QHOS01000077.1 GCA_003219415.1 Verrucomicrobiota bacterium
CCCGGACATAGTATACATCTTCTTCGTGCTGGTTTCTCTGCGGGTTGAAGTTAAACGTGGCCGAGTACGCTACGTTACCGCCGGTTTCGTCGGAAACGATGGTGATGTAGTCGCCTATCTTGCTTTGATTTGGATACCCTTCGAAAGGATTAAACGAATTGCTCACTGCCACGTTAGGCGCCCAGGTAACGCCAGCATCGGTGCTCCAGGAATAGAATAACTGTGAGTCAGTGTTGTTTGCCGCGTTCCGTGTGTCATGCCAGACAGCGTCGAGTCGTCCGTTGGGCGCTACTGAGAACGTGCCGAACCAGTGCCACTTGTTAGGATTGACGGGGTCGTCATTGACCTTGACCGGCGCGCTAAAGGTTTGGCCGCCGTCTGTGCTCCGCACAAACATCACGTCGGTTGTGGTTCGGCCCGGCGGCGCCACGCTGGCCAGCATGTAAATGTTATTGTTAGTCGGTCCGCCAGAGTGATCGATCGCCAGGAACAACATTCCGTCCAAACCTGCCGGGTTTATGCCGCCACCAGATAGCTCGCCACCCATGTCAACCTGCGTAACCTGGTCGAACGTAGGTGTCTGATTGCCGATCTGCGCGTTGCTCGAGCGCACGCAATAAAACGGGCTGAATCCTTCGCCGCCGATGAAAAGGTTACCATTGGAGTCCACATCAAGTGTTCCGTCTGTGGGCTCGTTAGGAATAACGATGGGAGCCTGCCAGGTGATTCCGCCGTCGGTGGAACGCTGAAATTGCACGCCGCTGCCGCTACAGTTAATGCCGTCGCTTGACTGATATTGAAATCCGTGGCCCGGGCCTCCGGTCTTA
Source organism: Verrucomicrobiota bacterium (assembly GCA_003219415.1). GTDB lineage: Bacteria > Verrucomicrobiota > Verrucomicrobiia > Chthoniobacterales > UBA10450 > Udaeobacter. Next base: position 828 of record QHOS01000077.1, read on the forward strand.
TCAATCGTGAACCACTGCTTGTCGCCCCCACCCGCGAGTCCGTCGGCTTGTAACTCTGTCCAGGATTGACCGCCGTTGGTCGAGCGGTACACGTTCTCACAAAATGTCTGAAGCAGGCTGAGGTAAAAGAAGGTGCCTGTCTCATCGGAGTTCGTTACCGGGTCGCTGCGAAACACATTGTTTTCCAGAACTCCGGGAAAGGTCCATGTTACGCCGCCGTCGGTCGTATATCCCCAGCCGCCTTGTCGGAAGTTCGAGTTAACGTCATTAAATTGCCTCCAGCCGATTGCCATCTTACTAGGATTAGTTGGATCAACGGAAATAGAACACTCATTCGCGGCGTCGCCGATAATATTCTGGCCGTTTGCATCGACGTTTGCCTGGTAACTGCTGAACACGCCAAATTGCGAGATCATGCGGGGCGAAGTTTCCAGTCGGTAAATGTGCATGGGCGGCATGTCGTATTTTTCCAATGGCTCCTTTTGGCGCGGCTTCCATGTAGGCGCGAGTTGGGCTGACCTGTCCGCCCTAGCTTCAGCGGAAGCCTCGACTCGGGCGGGAGCCGACAGTTGATCCGCCTTCGCCAAGGCTACGGCGGACAAGTAGCCGACGGTGGATAGCACGAGAAAAGCGGCGCAGCAGCGCCGCACTACAAAGCGCGCTCGGTTCTCGCTATCAGCTAAAGGTCCCAAAGAAAACCTTCTATTAACTAGAGCAAAGCGTCCTCTTCGCGTAGTAGCTAGTAGTTGATGACTGATAGTTGATAGTCGTTTTTTATTCATGACGGTCTGTGGGCTGAATTGGAGCGTTTTCTTGGTATCTATTGGCTAAAGCGACCGGAGGGCACGTTCTATTAGCTAAAGCAAAGCGTTCTTTCTTGACCAAAGCTCGCGCTCTCCTACAAGCCATCTCGTAAATGTCATTCTGATCCCGCAGTCGAGGGAGAAGAATCTCTGATCATTCCGGATGCGATGGGATAGCCAGAGATGTTTCGCTCCGCTCAACATGACAGTGCTATTGATGAGACCCACTAATTCGCTGGGAGAGTTACCGAGCCTAATGAACTCGGACGCGGTGGCGGCGTAGGACGACCTCTCGGCGTGGGGAGAGTCCGCGGTGTAGGGGTTGGTCGTGGCGTAGGTGTAGGAGTCATTGTTGGCGTAACGGTAGGCGTTGCTGTAGGAGTAGGTGTGGCCGTTGGCGTAACCGTGGGTGTCGGCGTAGGTGTAGGTCCGCCCGATGGGAAAACGCGCACGTAATAGACATCTTGTTCGTGCTGTCCTGTGTTGGGGTTAAAGTTGAACGTAGCCGAATACGCCACATCGCCACCGGTGTTATCGGACACAATGGTAATGTAATCGCCTATCTTCTGCTGCACCGGCCAGCCTTCGTGAGGATTAAATGAACTGCTGACCGCGACGTTGGGCGCCCAGGTGACCCCGCCATCCGTGCTCCACGAGTAGAATAACTGTGAATCGGTGTTGTTCGGAGCGTTTCGCGTGTCATGCCACACAGAATCAATGCGCCCATTAGGAGCGACCGCGAGCGTGCCGAACCAATGCCATTTGTTCTGATTCACTGGATCATCGGTGATCCGTTGCGGGGCGCTGAAGGTTAGTCCCCCATCCGTGCTGCGCGAGAACATTACATCGCTTCCGTTGCTTGCGCTGAACTGCTGCACGGTGGCCATCATGTAAATGTTGTTATTTGTAGCCGTCCCGGAGCGGTCCACCGCCAGGAAGATTTGCCCGGCCAATCCGCCCGGATTAATCGCCGCGCCAAATAATAGACTGCCACCGAGATTAACTGTAGTGACTTGGTCAAAGGACGGCGTGACGTTCGGGTCCTTTGCATTGCTCGAGCGAACGCACCAGAACCCGCTGCCGGAGTCGCCCGCACCGATAAAAAGATCACCGTTGAGGGCGACGTCCAGCGTTCCCCATTGAGGAGAGTTGGGAATACTGACTGGAGTCTGCCAGGTGATACCGCCATCAGTAGATCGGTTGAATCCGCCGAAGTCACAAGCCGCGAACTCAGTCCAAGATTGATATTGAAAGCCGTGGCCCATGCTGGTCGGAGTCCGATCGATGGTGAACCACTCCTTGTCGCCGCTGTGCGCCGCTCCATCGGGTGACTGCTCCGTCCACGTTTGTCCGCCGTTTGCGGAGCGCCAAATATCGCCGCAAAATGTGTTCACTAAAAGGCTGAGATAGAAAAAATTTCCCGTGTCGTCGGAGTTTGTTACCGGATCACTGCGGAAAACGTTATCCTGTAAAACACCGGGGAACGTCCAGGTCGTGCCACCATCTGTCGTGTAGCCATAACCAGATTGGCGGAAGTCGGATTGAACACTGTCAAACTGCCGCCAGCCGACCGCAATCTTGTTGCCATCCGTTGGGTCAACTGAAATTGACGGCTCATTCGCCGCATCACCGAGGATGTTATTGCCGCCTGCATCCACGTTCACCTGGAAGCTGGTGAAAAGACCGAATCGCGAAATCATGCGCGGCGAAGACTCGAGCCTGTAAATAGACGCAGGCGGCATCGCGGGTTTTTCCAGCGGCTCGGTCATGCGCGGCTTGCCTGCCGCGCCGTGGGTCGCCGCGGCGACCGCAGATTTGCGAGCTGCCGTATGTTCTGAAGCAGTGGCTTGCGCGCGAGCTGATGGCAGGTAGCTGATAGTTGATAGGACAAGAATGGCCAATAGTTGATAGCTAATAATTACTCCGCCTTCGCCAACCAGGCTTCGCGTAAAGCTACGGCGAGTCGAGAGGCTACGGTGGGCAAGTAGTTTTTTCGTCATGGTAGTAGTAGTGTCTCAGGCTGGAGCGCGTTAAGTAAAACTATAACCGCTGGTGCCATTATTGTTCATTTATGTTTTATAACTATCCTGATCCTTGCCTACGCCATTTGATACTCCTCGACCGGAGACCCGCTGCAGGGGGAGCTGACAGCTTCCCCTGCAGAAGAAGGGTGCCCCTGGCTACGGTCTTGGGTGCGGGGTCGGCCGTGGCCTCGGCGTTGGAACCGGTCTCGGCGTTGGTGTTGGCGTCGCAGTCGGCGTTGGCGTCGGCGTGGACGTTGGCGTCGGTGTCGGCGTCGGTGCCGCGCAAGGACTGTTGGGGCAGTTGAAGATTTCCATCGTGGCGATGATGGCTAGCCCACTGTCGTAGCCGCCGGCTTTCCAGATATTATTAGTGCCATCAGTGTCGGCTGCGAAGTTACGGCCCGCAATTGCGAACGGCGGACCTACCGACCACGTGCCGCTAACTGGATCGTAGATCTGCACCTCATTGGTGGGGGCGTTAAAGTTCCCACCCAAGACATACATCACGTTACAGAAGTTGACCGCCCGGGTATTGCTTGTGGCGTCGGGTATGTCGGTATTGATGGAGATGGAATCAGCCACTGGGTCATAGATAAATGCGTGGTTCGTATCGGTAAGAACGCCGCCCGTGATATCAACGCCACCACCTGTGTAGATGAGATTCCCGATAGTCGTGGTTGGTAAATAGCCCAGCGGAAACGGCAGGACCGCATTCTTCTGCACCCAGCCAGCGGGGTTAGGCGTAAACTCCCAAATCTGGTTGGTCCCACTGCCATTAGGAATGTCGAAGCCACCCAGAGTGTAGAGCTTGTTGTTGAAAACAGTGAACCCACCCGGCAGAGTGCCGTTGTCGCCAGGCGGCCAGTTACTAGGAACGGTAGTGATGCTGTCAGCAACCGGGTCATAACGGAAGACATGACCGCTCGTGGTCTGGCCGGTGAACTCCGACCCACCCGCGCAATAGATATAGTCCGTTCCGGTGTCGTTAAGCACGCTGCAAGCCATGTTATTCACGTGGTTGTCAGGGTAAGTGGCTGACTTGGTTGTCCAACTGTTGCTGCCGGGATCGTACTCAAACGGATGAGTGAACTCGATGTTATTGACGTCGCGACCACCCATCGCATAAAATTTTCCGTTGGCTGGGAAAAAGACCCCGACGAAACGAGTGCCAGCGAAAGGGAGATCCGGACCGGAGGACCAAAGACAGGGTGTAGGCCCTTCTACTGTGTAATTTCCAGAAAAGGCCGCGCCGGGATTGCCGAATTGATCAGTGATCGCCCCGGCGGCAATGCTCGCCGTCAATGTCCCCCCGAAATCCATATGCAGCGTGAAGTGGATAGTCGTGTCGCCGTTTTCCAAGGTGTGCCCGGTCACAGTGGCGCCGGTGTTTCCGCTCAATTGCAGATCGCTGTCCTGAACTGAGCTTGGATCAGCCGCCATGTTCAAGTTCACGAGGTAGTCAT
>QHOS01000186.1 GCA_003219415.1 Verrucomicrobiota bacterium
GAGCTCGCCAGACCGGGTCCGCTAGTTCCGGCAAATGCGTCGATTTCCGACAAACCAATGTTCGCTGAACTCGCAGCGAGATTGAGCAGCCGCGGCGCGTAGATAAGGTGATTTCGCGACGCGATCTCAGGCACGATTCCACCGTATTTTTCATGCGCAGCGATTTGCGACGCCACTTCGCTGGCAAGCAACTCCGACGCTGAATCGCCGTTGCGTCGACGCAAGATCGCGACGCCGGTTTCGTCGCAGGAAGTTTCGAGCGCCAATATTGTCATGTCGAGCGAAGTCGAGACATCTCTCGAACGTAAATTCTCCGGCACACAAAAGAAACCGAGATTCCTCGACCTCGCTCGGAATGACAAACAAGCGAAAGCCGCGTTCCTATTTCTTTACCGCTTGTGCTTTCGGCGCGTTCTCTTGCGCGTAAACCATGACGCCCTTGAGCGCATCGATTGCCCGCAGCATCTGCGGGTCTCTCGCTTTGATGATGCCTTTATCGTCCTCGGGCTTCATATTTCCCGTATTTCGCAGCGCGAAGAGAGAACGCTCCTGCTCGGCCGTCATGGCAACACGAATATTCGGGGTCACGCCATTACCCTGAATGACCTGTTTGCTCGGCGTGTAGTATTTTGCTGTTGTAAAACGCACCGCCGAGCCATCTGGCAATTGCATGACATTCTGCACGGAACCTTTTCCAAAAGTTGTTTCACCGACAAGCACGGCTCGATGCAAATCCTTCAGCGCTCCGGCAACGATCTCGGCTCCGCTTGCGCTGCCTTCGTTGATCAACACCACCATTGGAAAACTCGGGCGCTCCTTTTTCGCGCCGGAAGTTGAATAATCGTGTTGTTGCGAAGCAACCCGGCCCTGCGTTGAGACCACTTTGGTATTGGGTGGCAGGAACAGCGCGCAGACATCGACCGCGCTATTCAGCAGACCACCTGGATTGTTCCGGAGATCGAGAACGAGCGCCTGCATCCCTTGTTTCTGCAATTCATCGAGCGCTTTCGATAGTTCGTCGGCGGTCGGCTCGTTGAACTGCACCAATCGGATATACCCGATCTTGTACGGGCCGGTCAGCTCCGGATCGAGCAATCTCGCTCCCTTGACACTTTGAATTTTGATCTCGGCGCGTTGCAGCGTGTATTCCTTGATTTCTTTGGTCGAAGGTCGCAGCAGCGTAAGGGTAAGTTTTGCTCCGGCAGGTCCGCGCAAAACATTGATAGCGTCCTGCAGATCCATTCTTTCGGTGGAAATGCCGTTAACGCGCAAGATCTGGTCGCCGGAAAGGATTCCAGCCTTGGCGGCAGGCGTGTCCTCCATCGCCGTAATCACTGTAGGCAGGCCGTTTTTCATCGAGACCTCAATCCCGAGTCCATTGAAACGACTCCGTGTGTCGTCCTGCATATCGCGAAAGTCGTCCGGATCCATGAACTGGCTATGCGGGTCCAGCGAGGAAAGCATCCCCTTCATCGCCGCGTTGATGAGATCGTGGTAGCTTGTCTTGTTCTGATCCACGTAATCCTGCCGGATCAATTCGAGCGCTTTTGCGAAAATTGAAATTTGCGCGTAGCCGTTATCGTCTTCACTCTTTTCCGGCTGCTCTTCCTGCGCGAACACTGCGGGGAGAAGACCCAGCAAGAGACAAGCCATCAACGGCAAAATCATGAAGCGCCTCATACTTCGACCCGAATTGGAAGAACAGGCTCACCATCGCTCACAGCGAATTTTTGGCAACATCCAAAGCAAGCCGTTGTCTTAATGTTCCGCCGCCAATGAAACCGGTCTCTCGCGTTAAGGCTGTCTCGTTCATTCTTTTGCTCGCCGTGCTCTGGCTCTTCGCTCAAGGCATTCGGGGTTTCGGTGCGGAAACGGAAGACGGCGAGTATGAGGCCGTCGCCGAGGAATACATTAAAGGTTATCTAGGCGCTCACCCCTTGGAGGGGACCGCTCTCGGGCTTCATGAATATGATGGTAAAATCACTGACTACAGCCGCCTCGCGCTCGACGCCGAACTTTCGCGGCTGCGGCGCTTCGACGATCGGCTGAACAAGTTCGATCGAACCAAACTCAGTCCCCGCCAATCCGTCGATCTGCGAATTCTCCAGGCTGCAGTCAAGAAGGACCTCTTTGAAATGCAGGAGATGTCGGTATTCGAACGGAATCCAATGGTTTATGCGCGCGCTGCCGATGTAAATGTTTACATCAAGAGGAATTTTGCGCCGCTCGAGGATCGCGTTCGCAGCCTGGTCGCGATCGAATCTCAAATCCCAAATATTCTCATTGCCGCGAGGACGAACCTCAATGATGTCATTCCCAAACCTTATGTGGAGCTCGCCATTCAGATCGCAAAAGGTTCCGCGGATTTTCTGAAGAAGGATCTCGTTGCCGCCGTCGGTACCCTCAAGGACGAACAGCTTCGCGTCGCCTTTCATGAGGCCAACCGCAAAGCCGCAAATGCGCTGAACGATTATGCCGCGTGGCTGGAGCGGGAGAAGCTTCCGAAAGCCTCCATGGATTTCGCGTTGGGTGAAGAAAAATTCAGGCGCTTCTTGGCGCAAACGGAACTCGTCGATCTTCCTCCGCAAAAAATCCTTGAGATCGGCCTGGAGCAACTAAAAGCCGAACAAACAGCGTTCGCCGAAGCGGCAAAAAAGATCGATCCCAACAAGTCGCCGATCGAAGTTTTCAAGCAAATCCAAAGCGAACATCCCACACCGCAAAATCTCATTCCCGATGTGGCCAAAGATCTGGACAAAATTCGCAAATACGTCTTAACCCGTCGCTTGGTTAGCATCCCATCGGATGTCCGAGCGAAGGTGAAGGAGACGCCGCAATATCTCCGGGCCACCTCTTTTGCTTCGATGGACACGCCCGGCCCATTCGAGAAACGCGCCAACGAGGCGTATTACTACGTCACGCTCACGAAGAACGACTGGCCGGAAAAACAAAAAGAAGAATGGCTCACCGCCTTCAATTATTACACCTCCGATGTCGTCTCGATTCACGAAGCTTATCCTGGTCATTATGTTCAGTTCCTGTGCCTGAACGCATCGCCGGCGAGCAAGGTTGAAAAAATCTTTGGCAGCTACGCGTTCGTCGAAGGATGGGCGCATTACTGCGAAAAAATGATGCTCGACGAAGGCTATGGCAGTTCCACCAACTCTACCCCCAGCGAAGACGATGTGAAACGCGCGGCTAAATATCGCATGGCTCAGGCCGACGAAGCACTGCTCCGTCTCTGCCGGTTATATGTGTCGATCAAGATGCACACGCAGAAGATGTCGCTCGACGAGGCAACCAAGTTTTTTCGGGACAATTGTTATTACGAGGAAAAACCGGCGCGCCAGGAAGCGATGCGCGGCACTTTCGATCCCGGTTATCTCAATTATACCCTGGGCAAATTGCAGATTTTGAAGTTGCGCGACGATTACAAAGCCCAGCAGGGCGACGATTTCTCACTGCAAAAATTCCACAACGAGCTGCTCAATCACGGTATGCCACCCGTTCGTCTCCTTCGCGAAATCATGCTTAAAGACCAGAGCGAATGGGACCAGGTGCTCTGAGCAAGAGTTAAAAAAGAGTTTAAAAAGTTAAAAAGTCGAAAAGTTCAGGGCGAAGCAGTGGCTTCCATTTTTAACTCTTTTAACTCTTTCCTTCACCACGGAATCTCTTTCCGGTCACGCAAAAATTTTCCAGTCAGCTTTTGGGACGCACCGGCAGCAAGCCACACAATCGTGTCCGCGCCTTCCTCGACAGAGCGGGTAGCACCCTGGCCGCCCATATCCGTGCGTACCCATCCGGGACAAACGGAATTCACGGCAAATTTCGGCAACGCAGTGGCGAGCTGAGATGTCACGCCGTTGAGTGCGGTTTTCGAGATGCAATAAGCCGGCGACCAACCATCAGCCCCGCCGGTCAATTGCCCGCCGCCACTGGAAACGTTGATCACGCGCGGCGCTTTGCTTTTTCTGAGGAGAGGCACGAACGCGCGCGTCACACGCAGGGCGCCGAGCGTATTTGTCTCGAGTGTCTTTCGCAAGAGCTCGTCGCTGATCTCCAGAATTCCATTGTCTCCATCAACAATGATCCCCGCGTTATTGACGAGCACATCCAAGTGATCAGCAGCTTTGGCAAACTTGCGCGCGGCAGCAGTGACGCTTGCATTCTCTGCGACATCGATCTTCAGAAAGGTCGCTTTCCCGCCTTTCTTCGCGATCTCATCCGCCGCTTTGCGACCGGCGTCCTGATTACGCGCGCCGATGAAGACGTGAAATTCCTTTCCCGCGAGCTGACGCGCGACTTCATAGCCAATTCCCTTATTCGCCCCTGTGATTAATACGTTCTTCATGCGCGGCGATTCGCCAATTCTTATTCAGCCCGGCCGTCGTCATCCTCGCCTGGTAACAGGTTGCTCAACATTGGCTGTGGATTGGAGGGCAATTCCTCAACGTCGCGCAATTTTTTGGTGATAACTCGGGAACGAACATCGACATCTTCCATCTTCCGCGAAGCTTGATCGATCTTCTCTTTCACAGCCGACAATGCGTCACCGAATTTTCCGAACTCGGTTTTCACGGTTGCCAACAGATTCCAGACTTCACTTGAACGCCTTTGGATCGCGAGCGTGCGAAAGCCCATTTGCAAACTGTTAAGTAACGCGGCCAGCGTAGTCGGCCCTACGAACGTGACACGGCAATCGCGCTGAACGTTTTGGACCAAGCCCACACGACGGATCGCTTCCGCGTAAAGACCTTCACTCGGCAGAAATAACAGCGCAAAATCGGTCGTCTTTGGCGGATTGATATACTTCTCGCAAATGTCTTTTGCGCAGCGCTTCAATTGCGTCTCCAGAGTTTTCATCGCCGCTTCCACCAATGTCGAATCGCCATTTTCCTGCGCCGTCGTCAAGCGCTCATAATGTTCCATCGGAAATTTGGCGTCGATTGGCAGCCAAACTGGCGCGCCGTTCTCGTCGCCGGGCAACTTGATCGCAAACTCAACGCGCTCATCGGTGTCATCGCGTGTCTTCATGTTCTTGGCAAACTGTTCGGGCGTCAGCATTTCTTCCAACAAGACGCCGAGCTGCCATTCACTCCAACCGCCGCGCGTTTTTACGTTCGTGAGCACACGTTGCAATCCGCCCACGTCGCTGGCCAGTTGCTGCATCGCGCCGAGACCCTGATGTACCTGCTCAAGCCGATCGCTTACCAGCTTGAACGATTCGCCTAGACGTTTTTCGAGCGTGCCCTGCAATTTCTCATCGACAGTCGCGCGCATTTTGTCGATCTGCTTTGCGTTGTCCTCCTGTAATTGTTTCAAGCGCAGATCGACAGTTGATCGCATGCCTTCGAGAGACTTGGTCAATTCTTCCCGCTGCGCTTTTGCGGCACCCGCACCCTCTTCGCGGCTGCGTGCCATCTCTTCGCGAAGCATCCGCTCGCTTCGCTCCTGGGCGCGTTCGAGTAAGTCGATCTTTCCGGCAATCCCCCCATCCTCAGTTGCGCCGCGCCGTCCCAACAGCAAGACGATTGCGACAAGCAGGCCCGCTCCGAGCGCGCCGATGACGAGATAAGCAGTGTTCATTTTGATGGCGAAATCTCCCGTGCCCTTACCATCCAGAGATTCCTCGACTTCGCTCGGAATGACAAGGGAGACTAGAAGCGGAGTTTCACTCCTCCGTATGCGGCGCGGCCGATTGCGGGGAAACCGAATACTTCCGAATAATGTTCGTTCACCAGATTATCAATCCGACCGAAGATCGAAAGGTGCGGATTGACTTCGTATTCGGCCGCGACGTTCACAAAACTGTAATCTTCGATGTCGAAATTTGGTCCGCCAAAGTTTAGTTCTTCTCGCGCGTTTACGAACTTTGCTTCGACCACTGTGCGCAGTTTTTTCCACCAAAGATACGAAACTGAAGCGTAAAGTTCGTTGCGCGGCCGCCGTGGCAGACGCGCGCCTTGCAATTGCGTAATATCTTTCGAGGAAGTGTTTTCTGCTTCCAGATATGTGTAGCTGGCCGTGAGCACGAGATTGGCAATCGGTTGCGCGCGCAGCTCCGCTTCGAGCCCTTGCGTCTCTGCGGCTCCGAGGTTCAATGTTTGAAAAAGACCGTTGGACCCAATCGCGTTCGACAGATCGTTGTGAAAATAAGTCAGGCCGACGCCAACGCGGTTTTGCCAGAGCTCCTGTCTGACCCCGATGTCCCAGCCCAGGTCTCGTTCGGGTTTGAGTCCGAAGTTATTTCCGAAAATTTTGTCCTGACTGCTTGGCGGACTGAATCCGGTCGCCACACTGGAGTGCAAAATTGTGTTTGTCCTGTCAATCTTGTAAGTGCCGGCGACGCGATAAGTCCAGACGCCGCCGAACTGATTGAAGTGATCGAAGCGGCCGCCGGCGACAAAGATCAAATTCTCAATCGGCGTCAGCGTCGCCTGCAAGAATCCGGCGATTTCTTCCGTGTGATCGCTTACAAATGTTGGTTGCGGTCCAAAAATCTGCAGAACAAATGGGCGCTCCTGTCCGGCGTTGACTCGGCTGTAGAAAAAGCCGGAGGTGAGCGTGAGCCACGAGGTTGGACGCAAATCATTTTGATAATCAATTTGCGTACGTTCAAAGAGGGCCCGAGTCGGGCCGACAAAGCCATCCTGGTTCGGATTGTTCAATTGTCGCTCATGATCGTAGCTGAAAATAAATTTGTGGTCCCACCAGTCAGTCGCTTTCCAATCGATATGAGGGCCAATTAACCAACGCTCTGTAAGAAAGTGATCAATGGGACGTGGATCGAAGATCGTGTTTGGATTTCCAGTGTCGCTAACCGAGTAAGTGAACAAGCTGCCGATCCGCAATTGTTGGTCCGGCGACCAGCCAACGTCGGTAATCGCAGCAGTGTTGCGGTAATTATTGTTTGGGCGGGCGTTGTCTGTGTCGAGGCGGCTTGCGCCGACTGAATAATCGAAGTTGCCGATCTTGCCGTCGCTCTCGCCCCATTCGCGGAAGGTGTCATATGATCCGCCTTCGGCGGCGACCATCGCTCCTGGCGCCCCTGTGCCTTGTTTGGTAAAAATCTGGATAACGCCTGCGAGGGCGCGCGGTCCGTACAAGGTACTCTGCGGCCCGCGCACAACTTCGATCCTGTCTATATCGTCGATGGTCAGATCGGCGAAATTAAAGGCACCTTGCAAACCCTGATTGATCGGGATGCCATCGAGCAAAACTTGCGTGTGTTCGCTGCGCAATCCGCGAGTAAACACCGAGGTCAACTGGCCGGCTGTTCCGGTTTGAACAACGGACAGACCAGGCACTTCACGAAGTGCATCACTGACGCGTTCGATTTGTTTTTGCTCGAAATCTTCTGAGTTAATCACGCTCACGCTGGCTGGCGATAGATCGAGCGGAATATCGAAACGCGTTGCAGTAACAACAACTTGCTCGGCCTCCGCTTCAACTGGCGAAGGAGTAGGCGTCGGTTGCTGACTGAAGCAAACAACTGGCGCGAAGATTAGAAGCGCGGCGAGCCGCATTGCGTAGCGCGCCCGTCTCGGACGCTGGCGAGCGCGTCTCGCGATCGCGAACTTTCCCTTTCGAATGCCACTGGCCGAGATTCTCGCGCTAAGAAAAGACTGTTTTGGCGCGACGCCGAAAATCCGAGCCGGACTGGCGATCGCACCCGAGACGGGTGCGCCACCCGGATGAATTCCAACGAACCAAACTGGACGATTTTGCATAACAAGTTACCTCCAACTCCGAGAGTTGGACTTGTTAGGCCGTGATTGTTTCGGGAGTCACAGACTTCCGCTACAGCAGGCGCATCATCCAGCTCTCATTCTCCTTTTTGCGAAGAAGTTTTTTCGGTCTGCGTTGTTGCCGGGGTCGTTGATCCCGGCTGCCGCGAGTCCGAGCCGGACTGGCGGTTCTGATCGCGGCTACAGCCGAATGAGGTGGACCGGACAAATATTCTGGCTCCTGGCGTATGTTCCGATCTCGGTCGGAATCACCTTCTCCCCGCCTTCACCCCCGAAAAATTTCGAGGATTGGCCCAATTGGGAAGTCGTATCCAGTTACAGCAGCGCAACTGCTCCCGATTCGCACGGGATTTCTTGCGCCGACCCACTTTTCCAAGCTCGCAAAGAACTGGATGGAGAAGTAGCGGCTTGCGCTCTGCGCTGCAAGACTTTTTTCGCAGTTATCCAGCTGGCGTCGCGACAAACCGCCGGCCAAGTCCATTAATCGAGCCGTCGGCCGCCAGTATTACTTCCTGTTCGGCGAAAGCTTGAAGGATTGCATCGCGTTTCTCCACCGCAGTGATCGCGCTGGCGATGTACCGAAAATAATAGGCCGCGTTCTCTCTGATCACGCGACGTGACACTCTCTTAAGGTGCGCATCGATCTCAGCAGCTGTGTGTAATTGTTGTTCGTGACTTTGACGCCACGCTTTCAGTGTCTCGGTTTTTGATAGTACCCTGTGTTGAAACTCGTCGCTCACCATCAGCAAACCAGTGGCTTCGATCAAACGGATCGCGCTGCTAAACCAGCGCAACGTTTTTTCATCCGTGGATTCATAAGCGAAATCATCGGCGATGATCAATCCACCCTCGACCAGACCAGTCGCTGCGTGTCTTATCGATTCGTCGAGTGGATGAATGTGGTGAAGCGAGCGAATGAACAAGACCGCATCAAAATTACGTTCATCAAAGTCGGGCCATGTAGCAACGCGCGCATCGACGCCGAGCTGACGAGCAGCGGCGACAGAATCACGGTCGCTGTCGATTGCGATCACCGCATACCCGTCCTGCGTCAGGCACGCCGCCACCTCGCCCTCCCCGCAGCCGACCTCCAAAATCCGGTGGCAACCTGGCGGAAGAAATCGCTTGACGAAATCGTATGTGTAACGCGTTTCGAATCGCATTCTTGTAGGCTTTAACTCGCTGCTTGCGCTTCCTGGCTCAAGATTTATCTATCTCTCGCCAATTCTCGTTTTTAAAATTGCATTCTTCTTCCAATTTCATCATCACCGGCGGAGCCGGTTTTATCGGCTCCAATCTCACTTTGGCGTTGCAGGAAAAATTTCCGGAGGCGCGTCTGACCGTAATTGACGATTTCCGCTCTGGTGATTTTAAGAACCTCGCCGGATACCGCGGCGATTTCGTGGGGCAAAATCTGGCAACTCTCAATTGGCGCGAGCAATTCGCTGATGACACGTTCGACGCCATTTTTCACCTCGCATCAATCACAGACACAACGAATCACGACCAGTTCGAGCAAGTGCACGACAACGTGGAAAGCTTCCGGCAGATTCTAAATTTTGCGCGCGCGACGAAGACGCGAATTATCTACGCTTCTTCTGCGGCGACCTACGGTCCTGCGACTGAGGCGAGTGTAGAATCAAATGGCCCTGCGCCAGCAAACGTTTACGCGTTTTCCAAGGTGATTATGGACAATATCGCCAGGCGCGCTGCCGCCGAATCGCCCGATTGGCCCATCGTCGGCTTGCGTTACTTCAACGTCTATGGACCGCGCGAAGCACACAAGGGCGTGCCCGCCAGTATGGTCTATCATTTGTCGCGGCAAATGAAAGCCGGTCAGCGGCCGCGTATTTTCAAGCATGGTGAGCAGAAACGGGATTTTGTTTATGTGAAAGACGTCGTCGAAGGCAGCATTCGCGCTCTCGATGCGCAAGCCAGCGGAATTTACAATCTCGGCTCGGGCCAGGCGCGTTCCTTCAACGAGCTGGTCGATGTTCTAAACAAATGTCTGGGCACCAATTTCCAGCCCGATTACATCGACAATCCGCACGCACATTATCAGAATTTCACACAAGCCGATCTCATGAACGCATGCAACGCGCTGGGGTATAAGCCACAGTTTCCCTTGGAAGAGGGTGTACGCGATTACATGCAGTGGTTGTATCCCGGGTAGCGCACGCGTCTCTTGTGCTGGCGAGCGCGTCCCGCGATCGCGAACTTTTGTGGCGCTATACTACCGCTTAAAATTCGCGCACTAAGCAGAGATTGTTTCGGCGCGACGCCGAAACCAACACGCGAGACGCGTGAGCTACCCCTCCCAGAAAAATTTCGTCGGACGATGGATTTCTGGGGGAAGACTCTTGTGGACGGGGCAATTCAGCGCCGTTTGTTCCAGTACCTCGCGCTGCGGATGATCCTTCGGCAGCGGAATATGTATTTCCGAAGGCAATCCAACGATCCGGCGCGGTGCGTCCTTGGACATTTCCTTGTGCACTGACACGGTCATTCCGCGCAGATCGACATCCAGTTCCTGCGCCTTGATTCCCATGGTTGTGCTCATGCACGTAGCCAGAGCCGTAGCAACGAGATCGGTCGGCGAGAACGCTTCACCTTTGCCCTTATTATCGGTCGGCGCGTCTGTGGAAATCTTTGACTGCGACGGACCATGCTCAGCGTCGCAATGCAAATCCCCGGTATAATTTACGGAAACTTTAACCATGGTGAATTATGTGCTGCGTCCTCTCTTTTGTCATGTCGAGCGAAGTTGAGACATCTCTAAAATGACGAAGCACCAATGACGAATGACGAAGGAATGACAAAGCCCGAATGCCGAAAACCCCATTACGCGATTCGTCATTCGGATTTCGTCATTTCAATTGGGGTTTCCTGAATTTTGTCTGCATGCGTTGCAAGCTCATCGCGAAACACACGCGTGAGATCAACGTCGTGCAGAACGATCATGTCGGTGTCGTGTTTTTTGTGATCGTCGTTTTGCCAGCCTTCGTTCCACCAGCAGAAACCGATCACGCCGGGCCATCGGCTTGCAAATAGATCTTCGAGCGCCGATTTCGCCCAGTCTGCTGCATTGACTCGCCGATTGTGCAGATCGCAACCGAACTCAGCGATGATGATTGGCTTGCCAGGTGCGAGTTTCACAAGACGTGGATAGGCCTCGCGCATTTTAAACGCCAAACTCTCGGTGCCGTCCGTTGTCATAGGCGTGGTGGGTCCATAGGCACTAAGAGCGACCCAGTCGCAATAGTCTTCGCCAGGAAAATAATTCTCGAAACGATTCCAACCTTTCTCTGGTTCATCGAGCCAATTCACATGCCAAACCCATTGTAAATTATCGGCACCTTCGGCGCGCATCAGATCCACAATATGCCGGTACGCTGCGATGTAGCGTACTGGACCTTCTCCGGGGCCACCGTTCCACTTGCCGTTCCAGCTGAACCAGTCTCCGTTCGGCTCGGTCCCCCACTCGATCAAAATCGCCGAGCCAAAATTTTTCGCGTCGCGTGCCCATGCGCGAAGATCGGCGTCGAACTCGCCGGCAATGATCTTCTGGAGTGAAAAAAATTTCTCCGAATGTTTCTGATCAACATCCGAGCGAAGCATCAGCCGGACATACGGAATTTTTCTGAGATCACGAATCCAGTTGCACATCTCCGCTGGAAATTTCCGCGACTCAAACCAGTTGTTTGCGAAATAGATCCACGCTGTTTGTTTGCCAACCGCTTGCTCGTACCGCGCCACATCATTCGGCGTAACATCGTGCTCAGTTGGGTCGTGCTCGTCAGTCCCAACCCCGCCCCAATACAAGCCGTGATAGAGTTTGCCGGCCGGCGGGACCGCAACATGAACGTCTTGTGCGTGCAGTGTTGCAGCACAAGTCGCCAGCAGCAGGTGAATTGCCTTCACCGCACAACTGTAAGGCGCACGGTTCGCCTGCCAAATTGGCAACCGAATCCTCTCCCTTATTCGAAACACGTACGATATGAAAAAGAAAATTACCGGAAAAGATCTGACGAAAGAAGCGCCACGCAGTCCACGGGTTCGCATTGGCGGTTACGCAATTCTTGGCCGCACAATCGATAAATGTCGCGCGTTGGTAGCGGGAAATATTGGCGAATATCACTTCGATTGTCCGCTCGATAACATTGTCTTTGGTTTCAAAGGTGTGAAGGGAGACGATTTCAAAGCGCAGATCGAGCAGGGTGCAAGCGACCAGGAAATGGTCGAATGGCTCAACCAAGCCGGCGAAGAGAAAACGCAGGAGGAAATCGAACGCTGGGCTGACGAAGTGGAGGCCAGCAGTCTCTACAACCATCCGGAAACGGAAAAGCGCGATTACTTCAGCGAAGAGACTAAGAAGCTCGGCTTAGATCCGACGAAGACCACAACGTTCGAGTGGCTGGAAGTGGACGATAGAGTTTCTCACGCACAGCAAGCGGCGTAGAAACCTTAGTAAGGTGAATCAGCTTCTCCGGAAGACTACGGAAAATAATTCGCCGAAGGCGCAAAATTAGAATCAGGCGACAGAGCCGCACTCATTTCGCCAACGCGTTGAGGACAACGCGTTCCACCCTCGAGCTACGTCTTGATCAGCGGAGGGGGAACGTCTTCGGTTATTCCCGTGTCCAATCCGCGACGGAGCTTGCTGTGCCGCACACTGTAGAGAAAGTAAATTGTCAGTCCGATTCCGAGCCACACCACGAACCGGATCCAGGTCATTACAGGCAGACTCAGCATTAGCGCGATGCATAGGATCACACCAAGAATTGGGAACACGGGAACAAACGGAACGCGAAACGGACGCGGGCGCTCTGGCGCGACACGGCGCAACACGTTTACACCGAGACAAACCAGAATGAACGCAAACAGCGTCCCGATATTGGTCAAATCGGCCAGATCACCGATGTTTGTAATCATGGCGACAACGCCCACGACGACACCTGTCCAAATCGTAGTGATATAAGGCGTCCGGAATCGCGGGTGAACCTTCGCGAAATACTGCGGCAACAATCCATCGCGTGCCATTGCCATGAAGATGCGCGGCTGACCAAGCTGAAAAACTAGAAGGACCGAAGTCGTTCCAGCGAGCGCGCCCGCGCTCACTAGCGCTTGTGCCCACGGCTTGCTGGCAAAGGCGGTCGCAACAGCAGCCGCGTCCCCAGTGTAAACGGTATATTTCTTTATTCCGGTCAGAATGGCCGACATCAGGACATAGAGCAGCGTGCAGATGATCAGGCTTGCGATGATACCAATCGGCATATCGCGCTGGGGATTTCTGGTTTCTTCCGCTGTGGTCGAAACTGCGTCGAATCCGATGAAAGCGAAGAAAACAATCGCTGCCCCGCTCATCACCCCGGCAAAGCCATGGGGCACATAAGGATGCCAGTTCGTGGGATTGACCATGAATGCGCCGAATGCAATGACGAAAACGACAACCGCGACCTTGATGATGACAATCGCGGTATTAGCGCGGGCGCTCTCGCGAATTCCGTAAACCAAAAGCGCCGTTACTGCGGCGACGATGAGGAGCGCAGGAAGATTAAAAGCAATCGAGTGACCTGCGATGACTGGCAAGGCGGTGGACGAATAACCCTCCAGAGCCGCGCCGCCCTTAGCGAGCAAAATGGTGGCTGTCTGGTGATCGTTGACCAGCCAAAGCGGAAACCTTAGATGAAAAAGGCTATCGCATAATTGCACAAAATAACCCGACCAGCCGACCGCCACCGCCATGTTTCCCACCGCATACTCAAGGATGAGGTCCCATCCGATGATCCATGCCACGATCTCGCCCAGCGTTGCATACGAATAGGTGTAAGCCGAGCCGGACACGGGAATCATCGACGCGAGTTCGGCATAACAAAGCGCGGCAAAGCCGCATGCGATGCCTGCTACAATAAATGAAACGGCAATCGCCGGACCCGCGCCTGCGCGACCAAAGACAACATTTGCGCCGGACAACCACGCCTGAAGAAAGTTGATCACCGGCGTCTCGAGCCGCGATGAAAACACCTGACCGGCTGCCGCCGTTCCGGTCAGCGCAAAAATTCCCGCCCCGATAATTGCACCAATCCCGATCGCGGTGAGATCGAGCGGGCCGAGCGTCCGTCTGAGTTGCCGATCCGGCGCAGCGGCCTCGGCCATGAGACGGTCCGGGCTTTTGGTCTTGAAAAGGTCAAGTGCCACCGTCTGAGATCGTGTCACTAACGGCTTTGCCCGGTCAATGCAAACTTTACGATAAGCAAACCGCACCGTCTCTAACGCGATGTCCCATTTTGCAGGCGCTTGCTCATTAACGCCTTGAATCAAGGCGTAGACTCGGCAGAAAGGTTTTTGTAATCTGGCGCTTGTATGCCCGATGAACTTGAAAAATTTATCCTGGGTGACACCGCCGTCTCCGCAATCGAACAAGCGTCATCGGGTCGGAGGCGATTTTTCGGTCGCCGGAAAATTCAGCGTCCTCCGATTACGCACTGTGAGAATTGTGGAGCAGAACTGCAGGGGCATTGGTGCGCCAAATGCGGCCAACCAGCAATCGATTATCGACGCTCCTTTCGGCACGTCATTGCCGATCTACTCAACGAATTCCTGAATTGGGACTCGAAGTTTTTCGCAACGATTGGGCTTCTCTTGGTTCGCCCGTGGAAACTGACGAACCAGTTTCTAGCCGGACATCGCGTGCGTTACGTGCATCCCCTCCGTCTCTATCTTCTCGCAAGTATCTTGTTTTTCTTCGCCGCGAACTATGGGATCAAGTCGGCCCACTTCAATCCGATAAATCTTTCTCCGGAAAATCGCGCCGAGGTTCGGGATGAATTGCAGCGAGAAAACCTCGCCCCGGAAGTCCGGGCGAAAATCGAAGCTGCGCTCGGCGGCATCGAAGTTCCGCCTGACAAGCGCGCACGGCTTGAAGAAGAATTGAAGCGCGAAGATTTACCGGCTGA
This sequence comes from Verrucomicrobiota bacterium, assembly GCA_003219415.1. Classification (GTDB taxonomy): domain Bacteria; phylum Verrucomicrobiota; class Verrucomicrobiia; order Chthoniobacterales; family UBA10450; genus Udaeobacter. Next base: position 14,705 of record QHOS01000186.1, read on the forward strand.
GGCGCGCCGCGAAATCCAAGAACGCCGAGAGAGAACAATAAGCCACATCTCGAGTCTGGTTCAGATAAGAACGCATCAACGCCATTCGAAAAATGGATCGAAACGCGAGCAAAGGAAAAGATGGGCGAGCATGGAACAAAGATGGGGCTGTTTATCGCGACGCTCTTTAGCAACCTGCCTTACATGATGCTTTGCTGTATCCCGCTCTTTGCTTTTGTTTTGAAAATCCTCTACATCCGCCGCCACACCTTCTACATCGATCACCTGGTTTATGCGCTTCACATCCACACATTCGCTTATACCGGAGTTATGCTAATCGTGCTCGCAACAATCGGGCTCAACCACATCGCTCCAGGTACGATCACAGGTTGGATTATCGCGCTCCTTTGGATCGCGTTCGTAGTCCAAATTTTCTTGTCAATCCGTCGCGTTTATCGCCAGGGTTGGTTTATCAGCATTTTCAAATTCCTTTTCGGCGGATTTGCGTATCTGATCGTCCTGGTATTTGCGCTCGCCGTGACGTTTTTCATCACAGTCGCATTACCATGAGAAAACTGATCTCCTTCGCTTTCGCGTTAGCCAGTTTTTCTGCCACCGCATTTCCTGCCGATCGCCACATTGCTTTCGAACGCAATAATGCCATTTACATCGCTAATCTTGACGGCACGAACGAGAAAAAGATCGCCGATGGAATTTTTCCTGCGATCTCGCCGGATGGAACTCGTGTCGCGTTTAACACCGTCGAAAAAACGAGCGAAACGACTTACGTGCGTCACATGGCGGCCGTAGAGGTCGCGACTGGTAAGGTGAACGTCTTTAAGGACGTTCCAAGCGAGAATTCGTATTATCCAAGTTGGACGGCTGACGGTAAACAGATCCTTTTCACTACGCGCCCCCACGAAGTCTGGGATCTCGTCACTGTTAATTCGGATGGCACGAATTTCCATGTGCTCAAGCCCGGTGTTCAAAATGAAGTGACTTGTTACTCGCCGGTCTGGGCGCACGATGGACAATCGGTTTTTTGCCAGGACGTGACGAACATCTATCAAATCGGGCTCGACGGCGCGGTTCGCGTGCAATGGAAAATCGAAAAGATCATTCCAAAAGGCGATATGAGCGGCGATGGTCGGATTGACGTTTCTCCAGACGGCAAGCGATTGCTTTTGAGCATCGACATGGGCGAAGAATCTGGTCGCAAAGATTGGGACGGACCGCTGCCAGCGCTCTGGGCCTTCGATCTCCAATCGCAAAAGGCGACCAGGCTCACGCCAAAAAAACTCTTCGGTTGGGACGGCGTTTGGATCGACAACGATAATATTCTTTTTCTCAGCCGCGCGCCTGGCGAAAAGAACGACTCAATTTATCGAATGTCCGCTGACGGAAAGAATTTGAAGCGCCTAATCAAGAATGGGCGTTTCCCCTCTGTCAGCGCGCCTTAAGCAAAATGAAACGAATTGCCCTTTTCCTCCTTGTTTGCGTCGCCTTTTCCGTGTTGACGAGCGCGGCGCAGCGCAAAATTGCGTATGAACACCGTGACAACATCTTCGTTGCCGACACCGATGGTACGCACCAGAAGAAAGTCGCCGCCGGCGCGCTGCCTGAAATTTCACCGGACGGCACCCGCGTCGCGTTTAACACCGATGAAGATTCAAAAACGCGGCCTGGCCCAGAACGTCACATCGCAATCGCTGATCTCGGTACCGGTAAAGTGAGAATTTTAAAGGAGATTCCGAGCGACAATTGCTTCGGGCCGGTCTGGTCGCCGGATGGATCAAAACTCGCGTTCTCGATAATGGCAGAGAAGGAATGGCATCTCGGCTTGGTCAACGCTGACGGCTCCGGTTTTCGTTTTGTGAAAAATGCCGAGCTAAAGAGCGAAGCGTTTGGCGAGCCGACGTGGGCGCGCGATGGAAAATCGATTTTCTGTCACGATCTCGACAATATTTACCAGATCGATTTGGACGGAAACGTTCTGAAGAAATGGGAGCTCTCGAAGATTCTGACTGATGCGAGCATGAATGGTGGTGATCGACTTACTGTTTCGCCGGACGGCAAGGCACTGCTGATGGATGTCGATTGCGGCGCCGAGCATGAGCGTAAAAACTGGGACGGTCCGCAGCCGGCGATCGAGAAATTCGATCTCGCCAGCGAAAAGGCAGTTCGTATTACGGGCAAGAATGATTTTGTGTGGGACCCGTTTTGGCTGACTGGCGACGAATTCCTTTGTATTCTGCAAAAGGAAAACGAAAACGACCCGTCGATTTTTCGAATGTCGTTGGACGGAAAGAATGCAAAGCTCCTGGTGAAACAAGCCAGAACTCCGAGCGCGAGCGCGCCGTGACGGCGACTTAGCTTAAAAGCTCTCGCGCTTTTTCCAGCGCCTCCGCGATTTTGCTCGCGTCTTTCCCGGCACCCTGGGCATTCTCCGGGCGACCACCACCTTTGCCGCCGACAATCGGCGCGATCTGCTGAATCAACTTGTTCGCCTGAAGTTTCGCGCTCATTTCCTTTGGGACGGATGCGACGAGTGCAACTGATTCATTCGTCGCACCGACGAGAAAAATTGGGCCCTTGAATTTCGACTTCAATGCATCGACGACCGCTTGCAGTAGCTTTCCGTCCCCGTTTTGCACCTCCGCGACGCAAAAGTCTTTTCCTGCATGCGATGCCGCCAGCTCATTAGCCACTTGGGCGGCCCCGCTTCTCAGTTCCGTTTCGGCCGTTTTGGCGCTTTGCTTTTCCCAGTCGCGAACTTCAACTTCGATCTTTTCAAGATGCGCTGCCCGCGCATCGATCGGTTGCAGCATTTCAGAAGTAGTTGCGTCATTCTTAAAGACTGGCATGGGCGCGATGTCCGGTTTCTTGCGCACCAATGCTTCAAATTTCTCCTGTTGACGCGCCGCTTCCTGGTTCGCCCAGCCGCGCGCCGCGTCGCCAGCAACTGCTTCGATCCGCCGAATTCCAGCTGCGATTGCTTCTTCCTTTACGATTCGGAATGGGCCGATCTCGCCCGTCGATCGGACGTGGGTTCCACCACACAACTCCATTGAGTAACCGTTGAGCGCGCGAGGAGACCCACCGATCTGCAAAACGCGCACTTTATCTCCATATTTCTCGCCGAAGAATTGGATAATATCCGTTCGCTGCTTCGCTTCCGCATACGGAATCTCGGTCCAGGAGACTGGCGCGTTCTCTGCGATCTTTTCATTTACCAATTTTTCAACGTCGCGAACTTGCTGCTTCGTCAATGGCGCGCTTGAAAAATCAAAAGTCAGTTTGTGCGGTCCGACGTAACTTCCTTTTTGCGAAGCGTCGCGCGAGACCACTTCGTGCAACGCCCAGTGCAATAAGTGGGTCACGGTATGGTGCCCCTGAATCGCGCGGCGGCGATCGGCGTCTACTGAGACGCGTACCGCTTCGCCCGGCTCCGGTGCACGACCTTCCACTAGCGCGGCACGATGAACAAAAACTTCACCGCGTTTTTGTGTATCGATCACACGCAATTGACCGACCTCCGTTCGATCGTGTCCCGGCACATGGAGTAACCCGTGATCTCCTACCTGGCCGCCCATCTCGGCGTAAAGCGGCGTTCGATCAAGAACGATGTTTAGTTCTTCCGGTTTTGTACCAGGCAAAACCGTTTCGACAACTGATTCTGTTTCCAGAAAATCGTAGCCAAGAAATTTCGTCGGCTCGGCTTTGAGTTCTCCTTCTTCGATACTGATTTCTTCTTTTTTCTGTGTTTTTCTCGCCCGCTCGCGCTGTTCCTCCATCAATTTCTCAAAACCGGCAACATCGACAGTGAACCCTTGCTCGCGTGCCATTAATTCCGTGAGATCGAGTGGGAAACCGTAGGTATCGTAAAGAAGAAATGCTGCAGCTCCCGTCATTAAGAACCGCTGATCCAAGGCAGTTTTTGCCAACCGCCTGAAACCCTCCGCCTCCTCCGGTGACATTTCCCAGAATGTTTGCGGAGTAGTGGTTGAGATTTTCTCGCCCTTCGCAAAAAATTCCCATTCTTCGGTCGAGAGGGACTTACGCAAGACTTCCCGGTCGCCAGGCATCCGGCTGGCTCCGCGAAAGGCATCGTAGATAATTCGCGACGCCTCCGTTTCCTTCTCAGGAGAGATATCAGCAATCTTTTCTGCTGCTCCAGCAATTAGCCGCTTCGCCCTCACAATCGCTTCGTTATGTTCAAGGCCTGCGTCGAGCGTCTTGCTAAATGCTTCTTCTTCGCGTTCGATTGTTTCTTTGATTCTTGATTGTTTCGTACGGATTTCGGGAAAAACGTCTCCCATCGTCCGCGCGACAACGTCAGCAAGTTTAAAAAAGAAGGGCTCGTGAAAACCGAGCGTCCGGCCGTAGCGGACCGCACGACGCAAAATGCGGCGTAAAACGTAGCCCCGTCCTTCGTTCGACGGGATGATTCCGTCAGCGATTGCAAAACTTAACGCGCGGATGTGATCGGCAATCACACGAAACGCTATGTCGATTTTTTCCTGTTCACTCTCACAGCCGCTTTTCTCTGTTGGCAAGGTCGAACCGTATTTTTTGGTGCTCAGTTTTTCGAGTTCATCAAAAATTGGACGAAAGATGTCTGTCTCGTAATTCGAGATCGTGCCGAAGAAGTCGGTGAGGGTTTTTGTGTCCTGAATAATCGCAGTGACTCGCTCAAAACCCATACCCGTATCGACGTGACGTTGCGGCAGCGGCGAGAAAGTTCCGTCTGGATTGGCGTTGAATTGGATGAAAACGAGATTCCAAATCTCGATGCAACGGGGATCTCCTTTATTTACCAGTGCGCCGCGTGTGTCGCCATCCGGCGTAAGATCGACGTGAACCTCCGAGCAGGGCCCGCACGGACCGGTGTCGCCCATCATCCAGAAATTATCGGCCCTGCCACCGTTCAGAACGTGAACCTTAGGATCGAGATCAGCCTCGCGAAACAGATGTGCCCAGTGATTGTACGCTTCCTGGTCAAACTCACTCGGCTCGCCCGGGCCGGGCTGGTAAACCGTCGCATAAAGCCGTTGCGCCGGAAATTTCCAACGCTCCACGAGTAGCTCCCACGCCCACTGGATCGCCTCTTTTTTGAAGTAATCACCAAAGCTCCAATTGCCGAGCATCTCGAAAAACGTGTGGTGATATGTGTCGAGTCCGACGTCTTCGAGATCGTTATGTTTACCCCCTGCGCGAATGCATTTCTGCGTATCTGCCACGCGCGCTGGTTTCCATGGAGCTTTTTGTTGTCCCAGGAAGATCGGCACGAACTGGTTCATGCCAGCATTCGTGAAAAGCAGATTCGGCGAGTCCGGCAACAGCGATGACGATGGCACGATGGTATGCTGTTTCTCGCGAAAGAAATCGAGAAATGATTGCCGGATCTGCGCCGAAGTCATGATGAATAAAGTTTTATTGCCGGATCAAAGTTGTTTGCAGAGCGACCGTTACCCAACGTCCTTTCTCCTTCACATACACCCTGGTGAACCGGTAATCTCCGCTGTAGTCCTTGCCGTTCTCCATTCCTTTCTGCATTGACCGCCCGGTAACTATGGCGGTGTCGCCGTATACCCGCACTTTCAAATCAGAAATTTGCCGAGATTCGTAATGAAACGATCCTGAGGCGAATCCTTTGAGAATGTCTGATTTGGTGCGTAGCTCACCTCGCAGAGTGATAAATGTATAATCATCAGAAGTCATCCGATCGAGCGCCGCGACGTCACCGTGAAGGACTGCCACGTTGCGTGCTTCTTCCAAACTTTCGATCTCGCATTCCAGGGTCGTTTGGGGCTTCGGTGACAGATCCGTCTGGCTGGTCTGTGCTGCCGCGTAATCGGCATGAGCAATTATGCTCAGAACAAGAATCATCGGGACTTTCATTTCTCCAATTTTCAGTGTCATTCGAAATTCGGATTTCGTCATTTTTACTCCTTGTCAATTTTACGGTGAGAAAATTGCCGGAGCGTGCCAGATTTCCAAATGGAAATATTATCGGCCACTGTCATCCTGGCGAAGCCACCTGTCGGCGCTTCGTGGCTCGATCGATAGTTTCGCTTTATCCAGAAGCGCCATACCTTTTTCGGCATGAAAACAATAATTATATCTCTAGGCGTGTTGTGCGCTTTCGCTGTCTTCGCGCACGCGCAGGATGTCACGAAGGCGGCCGCGACTTTGGAGCCAAAATCAGGGAGCCAGGTTACTGGCACGGTCACGTTCACAAAGACTGGCGACGAAGTGCACGTCGTTGCCGACTTCCAAAACCTCAAACCGGGCAAGCACGGTTTCCACATACACGAGAAAGGCGATTGCTCGGCGCCGGATGCGATGTCAGCCGGCCCGCATTTCAATCCGAAGCATCAACACCACGATGGGCCAACGGGGACGGAGCGTCATGCCGGCGATTTCGGCAATGTTGAAGCTGATGCTTCCGGCAAGGGGCACCTCGAGTGGAAAGGGAAACTCGATCTGAGCGGCCCAAATTCGATCATTGGAAAATCTGTAATCGTGCATGAAAAAGAGGACGACTTGAAAACCGATCCGGCAGGCAACTCGGGTGCGAGGTTCGCCTGTGGCGTGATTAACGCCGCCGAGTGAGATAATTGCCGATCCTCGGAAGGCAAGGTGCCAGCGGGCCCCCACAGCTAAGACGGCTGTGCTCCGTCCTAGCTCTTTTCTTCGTCGAGACTGGCTTTGACCGCCGATTCAATCTCTTCGTAGAGCGCCTTGTCGTTTTTCAAAACTTCCTTTGCGGCGTCGCGCCCTTGGGCGAGCTGGGTGCCCTTGTAGTTCAGCCAGGAACCGCGTTTTTCGACGACTTGTTTTTCCAACGCAAGATCGAGCAGCGCCCCGGTCGATGAAATTCCCTCGTTGTACATGATGTCGAACTCGGCTTCGGTAAATGGCGGCGCAACCTTGTTTTTCACAATCTTAATGCGGGTCCGATTGCCAGTAACGACACCGTCAGTCTGCTTAATGGCTCCGATGCGGCGAATATCGACGCGCACGCTGGCATAAAACTTCAATGCTTTTCCGCCGGGCGTTGTTTCCGGGTTTCCAAACATCACACCGATTTTTTCCCGGATTTGGTTTGTGAAAACGCAACAGGTCCGCGCTTTTGAAATGAGCGAGGTGAGTTTACGCAGCGCGGCACTCATCAGGCGTGCTTGCGCGCCAACGGTCGTGTCCCCTATCTCGCCCTCGAGCTCCGCTCTGGTGACGAGAGCTGCCACGGAATCGAGGACAATCACATCGAGGGCGTTGGAACGCACCAACGTCTCGCAAATTCGCAACGCCTCCTCGCCCGAGCTCGGCTGAGAAACCAGCAGATCGTCAAGATCAACGCCGAGCTTTTTTGCGTATGCAGGATCCAGCGCATGTTCGACGTCAATAAAGGCCGCAAGTCCGCCACGTTTTTGCGCTTGCGCAATCACCGTTAATGTTAAGGTGGTTTTTCCCGAGGACTCCGGGCCAAAAACCTCCACGACTCTGCCTCTTGGAAATCCACCGACACCGAGCGCGCGATCGATCAAAATGTTCCCAGTAGGAATAACATCGATATCGACAATCTTCTCATCGCCGAGGCGCATGATCGCGCCTTCGCCGTAGTCTTTTGCGATCTGTTGAATCGCCAGGTCGAGATTCTTATTTCGTGCTGCAGTGACTTTATCTTCGCTGGTTTTTTGCTCGGTTTTCGCCGCCATATCAAGATGACTCTAAGTACGATGCCCTCGCCGATTCGCCAAGCACAAAAGATTCGGAACAAATCAAAAGGCCGCGAACATTCCGAGTACCTTGACATTCCAATCATCGAGCGGTTACGAGTCGCATCGTGAATCCACAGAGTGAAGGCCGCCGCGAGCTCGATTCGATCGTCATCAATGTTGAGCTTACGCTCGCCAGCATTATCCAGGGGGTTGCCCTTTTTTTCTTAACCGACAATGCTCGGACGATTATCACGATGCGGCATTGGGATTCGTTTCTCTATGTCGCCGCAGGTTTGTGTGTAATTTTTATCTTCTGGTCACGGTCAATCATTCACACGCTCACGCTGATTCGTTGGCCGATGGAATTTGGGCATAACTTTTTCTATATCGGTTGCGCGCTGGGCGAAGCGATCCTTTTTAGCCGCCTGGACAATCCTTTGGCGTGGTTCCAGCTGAGCGCCACTTATGCGGCTGCTGTGTGGCTGCTTTTCATCTATGACATGCGACTCATTCACGCCCGCATCGTAGAAGCGCGTAACGAAGCGGATCGGGCTCTTTACGGGCGAGCCAGAGCCGACCAATTGTTCAATATTTATGTGCTGGTTCCTTTACTCTTTCTCCTCAACCTCACCTGCGCGCTCGCCATTTGGATCTGGCCTGATTTCTTCATTACTCGCAGTGGTCACATCTGGTTGATCAGCTCTCAACTCGTTTCGTTCATTACTTATCTTGCTTACATTGGCCGTCACTTCAGCAAGATTGCGGAGCTTCTCTTGCGGAGCCGACAGGTGGATTGAGCGTATCCCCGTCGTGCCCAATTGGTGCAACGTGAGCCGCGCCGCTCCGTGAAGTGCCAAATTCTAGCGCTCCTTTCGGCTATCAAAGTAGAGCAGGACGAACGCAATCCCGATCAGCGGCTGAAGAATTTTTTGCACAATTCCAAGGGCGAAACTTAAAACGTCGAAACCGTGTGCCTGTTGGGCTTCAGTCAGTTTTTGCAGAAGCGTCTGCGGATCCTGTATCGTCATCAATTCATTGAGAGAATGCTGAAGCGTCGTCCACTCCGAGACGAGCGCGATCGCCAACACCAACGCAAACCAGAGAGACGCAATAAAGACGCCGCGCCACAACGGACGTTGAAACCACGGAAGCTCGCTGCCGCTGCGCGCTAGATTTCGACTTTCGCGCAACGAGTCGATGACTCCTGCGTTTTCGAGAACGGCAAATTGCTGCCAGAAAAGAACGTTCACGAAAAAGCGACCGAACATCCAAACCTGCACGCCTAGCAAAGCTAGCGCGAGAAGGATCACGAACACCGAAGAGGCGCCGCCGACAATCATAGCTGCGATCAGGAAGGCAAATACGATCAGCAAGAAGAAAACGCCATAGACGAAGATGCACAGCGCCGCGATGCGCGGCCAGAACCGAACGGCGTCATTGAGGGCAGCGAAAAATCCGATGCGCCGCCCGGCAGCAATTTCAGTGGTAATGATTTGAATGCCCGCCACGTAAACAGGCCACATCGCCATCGAGAAAATGAACATCAAAAAAGCAAAGCCCCCCGCAGCGAGAACGCGTGGATCAGCATCCGACGCCCGCCCGGTCTGCATCCATATGGCCGTCAGCTGCGCGCAGACCGAAGGCAAAACTACCAGAAGTGTAAGGGAAAAGAATTGAAGAAAACCTGTTGCATATATTCGAAACGTCCCGGTCAAAATCTCTTCGAAGCCGCGAGGCGGTAGTGGCGGCGGAGCCTGCCCTGAACTTGTCGAATGGATCAATCGCGGGGCGCTGAAGGTAGGGAGCGCCTCTACATTGAACAGCCCGGGAATTTCCGCGGCTAAACTCCAAAGCTCGGCATCCGCGCGGCGGGCTTCGTTTGCCGGGAGAACTCGGCCTTCGGCCTTCCACTCACGCAGCGTCTCGATATTGGCCGGGCCGTATTCCCTGCCATCAACACGCAGAATCCACTCTTCGGTCACGCCTTGATCATCCGGTATCATGCATTCAGAATCCAGTATCAGCCTTTTGCGATGAAACTCCTGCTTATCGACGGTCACTATTACGTTTATCGCTCGTTTTTTGCTATCCCGAATCTCTCGAATTCCAAGGGTGAACCGACCAATGCCATCTTCGGGTTCACAAAAACATTGCGGTTGATGGTCAAACATCTGCAGCCGGAATTAGGCGCAGTTTTCTGGGACGAAGGAATGCCCGAGCGCCGGGTGAAGCTGCAACCTGCTTACAAGGAGACGCGCAAAGAAATGCCCAAGCCGATGGTTCCGCAGCTCGATTTTATCCAAGAGCTCACCCCTTTGCTGGGTTTCCGAAATATTTCCCTACCAAACACCGAGGCTGACGATCTGATGGGCTGTTACGCCATCGCCGCCTGTAAGAGAGCTGAAATGGAGGTTGTACTCGCGACCAATGACAAGGATTTGTATCAGCTCGTTGGCCCATGCGTTAAGGTATATACAACCGCGAAGACAGAGCTCGCGTCGCCCAAGGACGCATTCGCTTTGCTAGGCGAGGATCGGGTCTCCGCAAAATGGGAGGTTCCGCCAAACCTTATCGGCGATGTCCTCGCGTTGGCCGGCGATTCAGTCGACAACATCCCTGGAGTCGGACTGGGCCGCAAAACCGCCGCCGCCTTAATTAGTGAATTCGGTGGAATCGAGTCGTTATTGACCAATATCGATAAGGTGAAAAGCGCGCGAACTCGCGAGAAACTTATCAACTCCCGCGACCAAATTTTGGAAAATCGAAAAATGGTCGATCTGGATTGCGATCTGGAACTGCCCGTACCGATCGATGAGCTCCGAATCGAGCCCGATTATCCCAATCTGATCCGGCGGCTGGAACAGTGCGAATTCAAATCCTTGCTTCAAGAGATTCGCGACGAAGCAGCGCGAATAGGGAGCGATGCCCAGAGGAATCTCTTGTAGTGCTGGGTGGAATATTGGCGTTCTGTAATTGCCTGACCTCCAATACTTAACACTCAGACACGGATTTTTCGTAAAAAAGTTGAACGCGTGCCGCTAGCAACTGTCAAATTTAATAGGTTAAGGCGATTCGGGTGGTGGCACGTTTCTTATATTCGTTGTTTCTCCTTAGCGTGCGCTGCCCGAATCTTTTTCTGTACATTTAAGCAGCTCTCCTGCTGGAAGCTTCCTGTTGGTGCGCGCTTGATAGACGTGCTCCGGTTTCGAGCTTATCGTCCTTCGCTTCCCGGAAATTTTTGAATCCGGACGGTGCATTTCGCCGAGGCAGTGCTCACCAAATTTCGATGAAGACAGACCATTACGATCCGATTACCGCAGCTCTCAGAGAAGATATCGGTGAGGGTGATATTACGACTGATTTTTTCGTGCCGGATACACTTCACGCGACGGGACGCATCACTGCGCGTGAAAAAGCCATCGTTGCCGGAGTCGGAGCCGCGGGGGAAGTTTTTCGGCAGGTTGATCCATCAATAGACATCCAGATTACTCGGCCCGATGGCGACGAAGTCGTCGCTGGCGATGTTATTATCGAGGTGCGCGGCCTGGCGCGTTCGATTCTGAAAGCGGAACGTGTCGCGCTGAACTTTCTGCAACATCTCTGCGGCATCGCGACCCTTACGCGCCAATTTGTCGATGCCGTTGGAAACCATCCAGCCAAGATCCTGGACACACGCAAAACCACGCCCGGGCTCCGCGCATTGGAAAAGGCTGCGGTGGTTGCAGGAGGTGGTGTTAATCATCGCTTTGGCTTGTACGACATGGTGCTCGTAAAAGACAATCACCTGGCCACGCTCCGAGGGCTTTCCAGTTTTGCCGATCGAATTCAGCAGCTTCGTCAGGAGCGACCAAACATGCGTATTGAAGTCGAGGTCGATGATCTGGAGCAAGCGCGCGCTTTTGCCGAAATTGACGGCATAGATGTGATCCTTCTGGACAACATGGTGCCGGCCCAGATTCGAGAGGCGCTCGCTCTGAGGAAGGACCATGTCCAGTTCGAAGCAAGCGGGGGAATTACACTGAAAAACGTGAAGCGCATCGCAGCAACCGGAGTCGATTACATTTCCATCGGTGGCCTAACGAACGCGGCGCGCGCGATCGATATTGGGCTGGAAATGACCCAAGTTCCCAGCTGAGATGTTAGACCGGCTGGTCGGGAGCGAATTGCAGGCCAACCTCGGCAGCGCCGGCATCGGCAGGGAGATCATTGTGCTTGAGCAAACCGACTCGACAAACGATGCGATTTTGAAAGTCGCGACTGCAGATTCAAACGAGGGGCTGGTTCTCTTTGCCGAACATCAAACTACTGGGCGCGGTCAGCGCGGCAATCGATGGGAATCGGCAGCAGGCAAAGGACTTTGGTTCTCGATACTTTTGCGACCAGAGATCGACCTTGCAAGTTCAGCGCACCTCACAGCCTGGGCGGCCGAAGCCATTTCCAGTGCAATCCAAAACGAATTTCCTCTTTCACCCAGAATTAAACCTCCAAACGACGTGCAAATCGAGGAGCGCAAAGTCGCCGGCGTGCTCGTAGAGATGCGCGCGCAGAAAAACGCGCCTCATCTGGCCATCGCCGGGATCGGGGTCAATGTGAATCAATCCCGCGAAGATTTTCCGAAGGAGCTGCAAAGCAGGGCAATTTCCCTCGCAATGGCACTTGGCAAACAAGTCGATCGCCAAAAATTTGCTATCGCGCTCTTACGGAAACTCGATCGGACTTATCGCGAATTGTTCGGTAAGAGTTAAAAGGCCGTACGGCGGGATTCGCCTTTGTAAGCCGCCGGAAGCGGATAACTTTTTAACCTTTCAACTTTTTGACTGATGCGCGAGCCAGTCGCGATAGATGTGCGGCGAAATTTCCGACGGCTTAATCTCGCTGCGTCCACCCCAGAAAACATTTGTATACGAAACTGGAATGCTGCATGCGCGAAGATGCCGATCAATAGCTGCTTTGTGATCGAGCAGCAGTTGTTTATCGGTGCCGTGCGCCACGGCCATAATGTTGACATCTTTGAATTCCGGCCCGGCTTCGCGCCAGTAGCAATGCGTCAGAATGTGGTGACGGCCGACTTCGCCGCCAGCCTCGATTTCGCGACCGTGCGGCACCGCCCAATGAAACAATGCGTTGAACCGGGTGACCCGCACTCCGCCCGCCGACGGCTTGACGTGTTCCAGGAAAGTTGAAAAACGTCCGATGATTTTTCGAGCATTCAATTCCTCCGCTATGCGAAAGAATTGTTCCCCTGAGACGCCAGCTTCCTTGGCGCGTGCGACCCACGGCGAAGGCCTGATCTCTTCCGGAGCGAATTCGCGCTTGAGTGCGAGCAGCACATCCCATTCGCCTTCATTCAGATTGACCATCTGCACCGGAATCATTTTTGCCGGCTTATCCGCCTTACTGCCCGGCTCAATCGTCTTCCGACGAACGTGTCCCACTCCCAGAGTGAAAATTCCTTTCGCCGGCATAAGGCGAAAACGCTCGGCCCCGACTTTTTTCGCTAGGAGCTCGCAATGCGCTTCCAATGAAAATCCCCGAGGCACCTTTACGGTAGTCCAAAGTTTGTAATCCGATCCGGTGCTGATCGTGTCCGTGGAGCGCAACACGACATGGCCCGAAAAAGGATCTTGCCGAAACATCCAGTCGAAGGCGGCGTCGATCTCGTCCTCGGGAACTTTCCACGCCACCAAGGCGCCCTCAGCCAGGTTCGTCGCAAGCAAAGTCTGCCGGACGCGCCGGATAGTGCCCGCACGCAACATCGCGGCAATCCGCGCCATGACCACGTCAGCATCCACGCCCGAGCGCCGCGCAATTTCATCGAACGGCTCATGCACGAATCCCTCGATCTTGTCCTCTGAAATCGCGAGAATCTTCGCGTTGATTGGATCGTTATGCTCAACCGGCAGCATGCCAATTAATCCGACGCGCGGGCAAACTTGTCCAATCGATATGCGCAGCGCTCTGCCTAACTGTGACAGAAGTTATGCGTCAGAGCGTGCAGGTCAGCACGGCTGCAAAATGACAGCCCGTGCCCGTAAGAACAAACAGGTGCCAGACAAAATGAGAATAGCGCGCGCCTTTCCTCACATAAAACAAGATGCCTGTCGTGTAAGCGATTCCACCAGCGAGAAGCCAGAGCAGCACCGAGAGCGGAACCGCTAGCGCAAGCGGCCGGATGAAAATAAGAGCCAGCCAGCCCATTCCCAGATAAAGAAACAGCGCTAGCGTTCGATGCCGCGAAGCTCCGCGGGTCGCTTTCATGAGCACGCCGAGAATCGCCAGCGTCCAGACGGTTCCAAGAATGGTCGCGCCTCCTGCGTCGCGAAGCGGACCCAGCGCTAACGGAGTGTACGTACCCGCTATTAACAAAAAAATGGCGGAATGATCCAGCACTTGCAGGGTAGATTTTACCCGCGTTTGCGGCCAGGCGTGGTAGAGCGTCGATCCCAAATACAGCAGCAACATTGTTATAGTGAAAACGATCGTACCGATAAGGAAAGAGGTACTGCCATGATGAAAGGCCGCCAGGAGCAGAACCGGCGTGCCGACGATCGCACCCACGAGTCCGATCCCATGGCTGATACTGTTCGCCAATTCCTCGCCGGTTGATTGCGTCCACGTCGGCAAGGCCAGCCGCTTGTCAATGATGTTCATAGCCCGAACACCATGCAACGCCAGTCGATCAATTTTCGCAAAGTAAAATTAACGGTTTAATACGCCAGATCGGGCGAAAGTTGCAATTAGCGTCAAAACAACCTTCCATCGAGGCAGCGCATTCATGACCCCGAACAACAATGAGAAACCGCTCAAAGCGATCTTTTTCGATGCAGCCGGAACATTGTTTCATTTGAGCGGAACAGTCGGCCAACACTATGCACTCGTGGGCGGTGAAGTGGGGCTGACGTTCGATGCGCATCAGCTCGATCGCGCGTTTTATTCAGCTTGGGAAAGGATGCCGCGCCGCGCAGCAATCGATGGACCGCGCGAGAACGATGACAAAGGTTGGTGGCGCGAACTTGTCGATCTTGTCGTCGACCAAGTCGCGCCGTCATTGAGTGAATTGGACCGGGATACTTTTTTCGAAATTGCCTACGAACACTTTGCGGAATCCGGTTCCTGGGAGCTTTACCCGGAAGTTCCCGGCGTCCTGGAGCAATTGGGACCGCGTTTTCAGCTCGCGGTAATCTCAAATTTCGATGGGCGTTTGCGGTTCATTCTCCAGCACCTCGGAATCTCGAAGTTTTTTGCCCACATTTTCATTTCCAGCGAGATAGGCGCGGACAAACCGGATCCGGAAATTTATCGGCGCGCGTTGAAGCTGATCGACCTGAAACCGAATGAGGTCCTTCACGTCGGCGACGATCCGGAACGTGATTGGTCGGCCGCAAGTGAGGCCGGTTTGTCGATCTTTGAATTGGATAGACCAAAGAATTCGCTCCGCGATCTGGTTACTGCTTTAACCACGAATAGACACGAATAAACACGAATTAATTTGAGAGCGTCGGAA